>NZ_CP096016.1:4230000-4517500 GCF_023650515.1 Alkalimarinus coralli | reverse complement strand
GACACCAAGACAAAACCACCACACTACTTAACAGTCACACGCGCGATCTTCTTCTTGCCTGCCTGTATCACCTTGCTTTCACCAGAAACCATCTTGAACCCAGGCTCAACTTTTTCACCATCAGCGAACACAACCCCTCGACCCAACGCATCTTTAGCCGCCTTGCCGTTCACAACCAACCCCGCTCGCCGGAGAATTTCGTTTACCCATATCTCAGGCTGTCCATCCAATTCAAGCTCGACCTCTGGCACATCATCAGGTATCTCACCCAAGCCCATTTTATTGCCTGCCGATTTATGAGCCGATGCAGCAGCCTCCTCATCATGAAAGCGCCCTATAATCTCTTTTGCCAAGATCTGTTTGACCTCTTGAGGGTTTCTCCCTGATTCCACCTCTTGCCGAAGACCGTCAACCTCTTCCATAGGCCTAAAGCTCAGCAACTCAAAATAGCGCCAAATTAGCGTGTCAGGCATAGAGAGGATCTTGGTATACATTTCACCAGGCGAATCGGAAACCCCAATATAGTTGCCGAGGGACTTGGACATCTTCTGTACACCATCCAACCCTTCAAGAATTGGCATTGTGATAATAGTTTGCGGATCCTGCCCCGCATTTTTCTGTAATGTACGCCCCATCAGCAAGTTAAACTTCTGATCCGTTCCTCCAAGCTCGACATCAGCTTCCATGGCAACCGAATCATAACCCTGCACCAAGGGGTACAAAAACTCATGAATAGCTATAGACTGCTCACCCTTAAACCGCTTACTAAAGTCATCACGCTCTAGCATTCTCGCCACGGTGTACTGACCAGCCAGTCGAATCATATCGGACGCTGACATGCCCCTCATCCATTCGGAGTTGAACATTACCGTTGTTTTCTCGGGATCAAGAATTTTAAAAACTTGCTCCTTGTACGACTCAGCATTCTTTTTTACCTGCTCCTCAGTTAGCGGAGGGCGAGTAGCACTCTTACCTGTTGGATCACCAATCATACCGGTAAAGTCGCCAATCAAAAACAGTACGTCATGACCCAGATCCTGAAACTGTTTTAGCTTATTAATCAGCACTGTGTGCCCCAAGTGCAAGTCAGGCGCTGTTGGATCGAAACCCGCTTTTACTCTCAACTTCTTACCTGATTCCAGCTTCTTAACTAAATCTTCTTCGACGAGAATCTCATCTGCTCCACGACGAATTACCGATAATACTTGCTCTACTGAGGACATCAACCTTCACCATACGATACATGCAGCAACAATATTGCTAAACATTTTAACCATTAATAGCCGTATATTACGCTTAATAAGCGTAAACTAGGCACTTTATAGAGAACAGCCTATAAAAAAGAAATAGCTGGCAATTATAACAGATTTTAATTTCGATTCGTAAAATCGTTGTTATTCTTCTTTGATCTATTAGCAATATATCACCTATACTTAATGTAAATTGCCAAGACATGTCGAATAAGTGCTAGAAAAAAGGTATTAACGTGACACGAGAATTTCCAAAAGCGCATCTTTTTGCTGCGGGAGGCCTAAGCCTTGCTTTAAGCATCATGCTGTTACTAAGCCCCAGTAGTGAAGTCGAAGCCAACCGCATATCTATTCCATTGCAGGTAGCTGATGAAGACCTTTCCAAGACAGCCTCTGCAGCCGCTTCTCAAATAGACGAGCAACATATAGACAATCAACATCAGGAAATTAGCACTTCACCAGAGGATGTCACTCCCACTCCAGTTGAAACTGACATAGTTATCGAGCAGTGGGATAATTTTAAAGTCAAAAAGGGCGACACCTTATCAACGCTTTTCAAGAAAGCGGGCCTCAATGACAAAATCATGTACAAAGTGATTGCCGGGCACAAATCAAATAAAGCGCTTGCTAGCATCTACCCGGGCGAGACCATTGCATTTCTTAAAGATGAAGACGAAAAACTAAAGCAGATAAGACTGCAACGAAGCCAGCTAGAGTCATTTGTGCTATCCCGTCAGGAGAACGGTAAATTCACTAGCGAAGAGGTCTTCGTTAAGCCAGATATACAACTTGCCTACGCAGAAGGGACCATTGACAGCTCGCTATTTCTTGCAGGACAAAAGGCCGGTCTGAAGCAGTCCCTGATTATGGAGCTGGCAAACATTTTCGGCTGGGATATCGATTTTATTCTCGATATTCGAAGTGGCGACTCGTTTAATCTCGTATACGAGGAGCTTTATATTGATGGCAATAAAATTGGTGAAGGCAAAATTATAGCTGCCACCTTCAACAACCAAGGACGCGAACTAAAAGCCGTTTTATATACAGACAAAAAGGGAGACAGCAACTATTTCACTCCCGAAGGGCATAGCATGAGAAAGGCCTTTTTAAGATCGCCTATCGATTTTGCTCGAATATCATCACACTTTAATCTTCGTCGTAAGCACCCTGTTCTGCATACAATCAGGGCGCACAAAGGCACAGATTATGCCGCCAGAAGAGGAACCCCCATCAAAGCGACTGGCGATGGCAAGGTTGTTCATGCAGGCAGAAAAGGGGGCTACGGTAAAGCCGTTATTATTCAACATGGCCAGAAATTCACTACGCTGTATGCCCATATGAGCAAATATGCACGCGGTGTACGAAACGGCTCCCGTGTTAAACAGGGCCAGATCATTGGTTATGTTGGCAGTACCGGACTCGCATCTGGCCCACACCTTCATTATGAATTTAAGGTGAACGGCGTACATAAGAACTCAGTAAAAGTGAAGCTGCCTCAAGCAAACCCTATCAAGAAGAGCGAAATGGCTGATTTTAGAAAACAGACCAACCTCTACCTATCGCAGCTTGAAACCCTATCACAGAGCTACCGCCTGGCCGCTAACTAGCAATGGCCAGTTCAGCAAGTGAAGGGCTTTATATTGGATTAATGTCCGGCACCAGCATCGACGCCGTCGATGCTGTTCTTGTTAAGATCTCTAACAAAATTGAAATTCTCGCCACGCACTCCACGCCAATCTCTCAAACACTCAAAGAAACAATACTTGCGTTATGCTCCAGCGGAGAAAATGAGATACAGCGCGCTTGTGAACTTGACCGGGAGCTGGGGCACATCTTTGCAAAGTGCGCTTTAGCTGTCTGCAATAAAGCACACATACCGGCCAGCCATATATCTGCTATTGGCAGCCACGGACAGACTATCCGCCACTCTCCCCACGGCAAGCAAGCATTTACACTACAAATTGCTGACCCAAACACCATTGCAGAAGAAAGCGGAATAACAACTGTGGCTGACTTTAGGCGACGAGATATTGCAGCGGGAGGGCAAGGCGCACCGCTAGTGCCCGCATTTCATGAACATGTATTCGGATGCAGCACTAAAAATAGAGCAATCGTAAATATTGGCGGCATGGCCAACATTACCCTGATTTCAACACCTGAAACACCTACAATAGGCTTTGATACTGGCCCAGGTAACGTACTGCTTGATTATTGGATACACAAACATCAACGTAAGAAGTACGACCAAAATGGTAATTGGGCAGCTTCAGGAAGTGTAAACAACGATTTATTAGGCGCATTACTTAAAGCCCCCTATCTATCGACCCCGCCGCCCAAAAGTACAGGAAGAGAGCTTTTTAACCCGGAATGGCTAGAGCACCAGCTGGCCAACTTTTCTGATATTTCGCCAGCAGATATTCAGTGCACATTGACTGAGTTTACATGTCAAACAATAGCCAACGACCTAAAAGCACTCGATACAACACGAACTAGAGATCAGCATACGCACGAGATTTATATTTGCGGCGGCGGCGCCAATAATAGCTATATGCTTGATCGCTTACAGTCACTTTTACCCGGCAAAAATGTATCAACAACCAGCTCTCTGGGCATTGCTCCCGAGCTTGTTGAGTCTACGGCATTTGCCTGGTTGGCCTATCGAACAATGAATAGATTAAGCGGAAACTTAACGAGCGTAACGGGCGCCCGTAAAGAAAGGGTGCTTGGCGCCATATATTGGGGAAATTAAATTAGGAAGGTAGTCCGAAGTAATACCCTCAATAAACATCGAGGGTACCGTACTAAATACTGAAAGAAGAACCGCAGCCACAGGTGCTTGAGGCATTTGGGTTATTCACTACAAATTGAGAACCCTGCAACCCCTCACTATAGTCAACCGTTGCGCCAACCAGGTATTGATAACTCATAGGGTCGACAAGTAACAAAACACCCTCTTTTTCTATTGCGGTATCATCATCTGCCATAGCCTCATCAAACGTGAAGCCATACTGGAAACCTGAACAACCTCCACCGGTAACAAACACTCGAAGCTTTAACTCAGGATTCCCCTCTTCTTCTATCAAACTTTTAACTTTTGACGCAGCCGCATCAGTAAACACCAATGGATCAGGCATGTGCGACTCTACAGCACTCATAATTCCTCCAACGGAAAACAACCTAGACCGCCAATTATCCAATTAACCGACTAAAATAGTCAATTATTGCCGCGTAATATTTTATTACCCTGCAGATAATCTCTCTTCGTTAAGCGTCTGCTCATCAGCATCACTTAAGGCAGTTTGAGTCTGGTTCTCGTTCGAGTGAGGCTTGATATCGCTGATCGGAACGGGCTCTTTATGGTGAACCAGATTGCCATTCACTTCAGCCCCCATCACCATTTCTATCAGGTGATAGTACACGTTTCCTTTGATAGACGCATTGGCCGCCAGCTCAATATGCTTTGACGAGTATACGTCGCCATGAACAGTTCCATTCACAATGATATGGGGGGCAATCACATCACCATCAACCTCGCCCACATCGCTGATACGAATGACGGCTTCACCACCTTCATCTGCCCGTATAGTACCTTTCACAACACCATCAATATGCAACCCGCCAGAAAAGTGCAAATCGCCTTCTATTTGAGTTTTGTTAGATATCAAGGTATCAAAATGTCCCGCGACAGGTTTACGCCCTTTAGCTTTCTTATTACCCCACATAATCGATCACCTCCTAAGTCTTCCAATCAAATGTCTGCTCTACTCTGGTATTCTTCTTACCTCGTGCCTGCGCTACGATTTGAACTTTTTCTGGCGTGAAGTCATCAGGAAGAATCAGCTCGCCAGCAATATCCTGAAAGTATCTGAATTTGAATTTTATCCCCAGTTCCTTAACATCGGAGATATCGCGCAGCGGGAGGATTTCTTTTTTCCCCCCTTTTGAGCCGATAAAGTTAACCGCAACAACACCCTGTATATATCGCTTATTGTTCGCGACCTGCGTCAACACCACCTTATAAGCATAGCGTTTTCGATCCGAGGTGCTGAGAATTTCAAGCTTTTGTACTTGTAGGCCTTTTGTGTTGTCAGCAGGAGCCAAAATGTTTTTATAAAAGGATACGTCAGCTTTCAACTGGCTAACCTCTTTTTCCAGCCCTCGTATAGTCGACTTAACGGACTGCTTGGCCTGGCTATCAATTGCTCTGCCACGCTCAAGGTTTGCAATTTCCTGCCTATAACGAATATCACTTTCGCTGAGGCGCTTAACCTCCTGACGCAAGCTATCCCTTTCTGCCTCAAGCTCGGTATTCTGTGCAGACAATCGGGACTCACCAGCCACAAACCCAACAACCGCTATAGCCACAGAAGAGAGAACAAAAAACAGCGTTTGTTTTGCTCTCTGCCCCGGACGATGGGGTACAACAATTAGTTTTTCCTTAGACCTTAATGACATAATATTCCTATAAGTTATTGCTGCACAGCCCGCCCCTAAGGCATTAGCGCAATATGCTCAATACCCGCTGTTTCCTGTAAACCAAACATGATATTCATATTCTGAACGGCTTGCCCAGCAGCACCTTTGACCAAATTATCAATTACAGATAAGACAATAATCGTGTCACTATTTTCTTGCTGGTGAAGGGCGATGCGGCACATGTTAGAGCCTTTAACGCTTCTGGTCTCAGGGTGTGAACGCAGAGGCATAACATCAACGAAAGGTTCATCTTTATAGCGTGCTTCAAACAGTGCCTGAATATCCTCTAATGCCATACCTTTCTGAGAGTCAGGCGTTAATCTGGCGTAAAGCGTCGCCTCGATGCCCCTTATCATCGGTAACAGATGAGGTACAAAAGTGAGGCCAACGTCACCACCCTGCATGGCGTTCAAGCCTTGCTTTATCTCTGGTAAGTGCCTGTGACCTGATGCGCCATAAGCTTTAAAACTGCCGGACGTTTCACTGAACAACGACCCAACATTAGCCCCTCGGCCGGCACCACTAATTCCAGATTTCGCATCAGCAATCAAATGTGAGGTTTCGATCAAATTATTTTCAAGTAACGGCAAAAAACCCAGCTGAACAGCGGTTGGATAGCACCCAGGATTAGCGAGTAGCTGGCAATGTTTTATTTCGCTCCTGTTGATTTCAGGCAGCCCGTAAACCGCTTGCTTCAACAATTCTGAGCAGGCATGACTCTGACCGTACCACTTTTCCCAAACTGCAACATCAGAAATACGGAAGTCGGCCGCAAGGTCAATCACTCGAACACCTTTCGACAGCAGTTCGGGTACCTGCTTCATCGCCACACCATTAGGGGTTGCGAAAAAAACCAGGTCACATGCTGCCAGTTTATTAACATCGGGTTCGGTAAATGGGAGGTCTAAGCGCCCTCTCAGATTTGGATATGTGTCGGAAACCAGAGTGCCCGCTTCTGAACGCGAGGTTATCACCTGTAGATCAACATCAGGATGCATTGCCAACAAACGCAATAACTCCACCCCGGTATATCCTGTACCTCCAACGATTCCGACCTTAATCACAATATTCTGCCTCCAAATGCGTAAAAAATTGCCCAGTAGCGCTGCTCTGCCATTGGCGAGCTTACCTCTCAATCAAACAAGCAGCATAATTAAGTGTATGCATACCGCCAGCCCTCACCTTAAGCACCGCGTATTAATAGTTTACGTCGATTACTCAACTATTGGACGTAATTTTATCATGATACGGCAAGTTCAGTCCCTGTTGCTTTGCCCTTTAAAAAGATAAAGTATCAATTATTTAAGATTCAGGTCCCGTTGTGTCAGAATAGCTCTCATTAAGAAGTGCCGTAAAATTTTATAAGAGACCTTTGCACGACGTTATGAGCGAATCAAAGACAAGGCAAAACATGACGAAAAAGCGCAGTTTATGGTCTATAAGTCCCGGTCGACCCAGGAGAGCGCACAATTTTGAGTCATTTTTTAACGCTGTATTTGTAAGCGCAGTAGTCGTGCAAAAGTATCTATAACACGGGCCAACACGTAATACCGCAAGTTCACAACGGAAATCACTCACAAAATCATGTCCACTAAGGCTAGCATGCTCTGGAACAGACTAAAAGATGCTTACATCCAGCTATTTCGTAGGCAACTGGCCGGGGCTGACGCGCTTCCTCAGCTTGCTCTTTTAGGCTTAATTTCCGGCTCATTGGCTGCTGCGGTTATACTCATTTTCAGATATTCGATAGAGTGGCCTCTCTCTTATTTTTTGCCGGATAACAACCCTGAAAATTTCGAAGCGCTCAATTGGGTCACTCGAGGCGTCCTGCCACTTTCAGGCGCTGTCATCATTGGTTTTTTCTGGTACCGGCTACAGATTAGCCAGCGAAAAGTTGGCGTTGCCTACGTCATGGAACGCTTGGGTTATCACCAAGGCTATATTACGTTCAAAAGTGCACTAACGCAGTTTTTTGCCGGACTTATCACCATTGGTTCTGGCCAGTCCGCTGGTCGAGAAGGGCCGGCGGTTCACCTTGGGGCGGCTTGCGCAAGCCTATTGGGCCAAAAGATGAAGCTGCCCAATAACAGCATCCGTACACTCGTTGGTTGTGGTTCTGCGGCTGCGATTTCAGCATCGTTTGACACACCTATTGCGGGCGTCATTTTTGCGATGGAAGTCGTTATGATGGAGTATACTATTGCAGGATTTACCCCCGTTATTCTGGCCTCCGTCTCCGCAGCCCTGATCTCGCAGTCAGTTTACGGCAGTAGCTATGCCTTCACTGTTCCGCAATTGGAGATGGCATCACTGCTGGATGTGCCTTACGTGGTCGCAATGGGTATTGTTCTGGGCACGCTGTCGGCAGCCTTTGTACGCATTCTGCAATACTTCATGGGCTTTCAATCACGCCCTATCTTTCTACGTATTCTTTCGGCTGGCGCGTTAACGGCGGTCGCTGCAATATCATTCCCGCAAATTATGGGGATTGGCTATGACACAGTGAACCAGACGATACTGGGTGAGCTGTCATTGGCTTTACTCTGTACGGTGGCACTGGTGAAACTAATGGTTACCGCAACGGCTGTTGGTTTAGGTATGCCGAGTGGAATCGTCGGGCCGACGCTATTCATAGGCGCAACGGCTGGTGGGGCGATGGGGATGCTGGGTGCGTTTTTCGCCCCGGAAACGGCATCTTCAACCGGGTTTTATGCAATGATCGGAATGGGAGCCATGATGGGCGCAGTTCTGCAAGCTCCTCTTGCAGCGCTGATGGCACTGTTAGAGCTTACTAACAACCCCAACATCATTCTGCCCGGCATGCTGATCATCACGGTATCAAGCATGGTTGCCAGCGAGCTATTTAGTCAGCGCTCGGTCTTTTTAACCATACTAAAAGCGCAAGGGCTGGATTATCACAATGAACCCGTCACTCAGGCGTTGCGCAGAGTGAGCGTGGGTTCCATTATGGAGCGCAATATATTCCGGTGTTCCAGGCTGGTGAGTCTGGAGTTTGCCAAAGAGATTTTAGCGAAAGAGCCCAAGTGGATTATCATTGATAAAGACAAAAAGCCCACATCAGCATTGCCAGTGGTAGACCTCGCCAGATATCTGGAAGAAAATGATGAGCAGTTCAAGACGGCCGAAGCGGAACCAGCCGCAGAAAAAATCATGATTGATCTTTTAGAAATTCCGGCCCAACGTAAAGATATTACACCATTGTATTATCAGGCCACGCTTCAGGAAGCAATGGATCAATTTACGGAGTCTTCAACAGAGGCGCTTTTAGTTGAGAGAACCTCTGCTCCCATGATCAAAACAGTGCTGGGAATTATCACCCGTTCTGATATAGAAAACTACTACCAATACAAAAGACGGTGAACATGCACTATCATGCCTCACCAGCAAGCAAAACAGACGTCTAGTAGAACAACACCGCGATCAAACACTGCTAGACACTGCACTTACTAAATTAAAGGAGACAGCATCTTGCTATGGGTTAAAGCGTTTCATATTGTGTCAGTCATTTGTTGGTTTGCAGCGCTATTTTATCTGCCCCGCCTGTTTGTATACCACGCATCAAGCAGTGACAAAATCAGTATAGAGCGATTCAAAATTATGGAGCGAAAGCTCTATCGGGGTATTTCGACTCCTTCGATGATCGCAACATTGGTATTAGGCTTTTGGTTAATTAGTTACAATGTTGAAGGTTATCTAGCCAGTGGCTGGTTGCATGCCAAGCTATTTCTGGTTGCCCTATTGGTCGCTTACCATTTTTATTCCGGTTACCTGCTCAAACAATTCAGAGACGATAAAAACACACGCAGCCACGTTTTCTATCGTTGGTTTAATGAGTTTCCGGTGCTCATCCTGATCGCTGTGGTAATACTCGTGGTCGTGAAGCCTTTTTAAGATAACGAGCAGCAACATGAATCAAACATTACCCGTCGTACTGGCTATTGCCGGCTTAGACCCCAGCGGGGGCGCAGGTATCCAGGCTGATATTCAAACGCTGTCTGCACTGAACTGCCATTGCACGCCAGTAGTCTCAACGCTGACAGTGCAGGACTCAGGCAAACTTTACCAATCACAGCCCGTGAGTCCAGAGACCTTGGAGAAACAGTTGCTCGCATTAGCAGCAGACTTTCACTTTTCTGCAATCAAGCTAGGGGCTCTCGGCAACGCAGAGAACGCAACACTCATCGCGCACTTTATTCAAAATCTAATCAAAACAACCCCATCGATCCCAATCACTCTGGATCCAGTTATAAGAGCTAGCGGGGGCAAAGAGCTTAGTGATCGCTCACTACAAGCCGTCTTACTGAATAAAATCATCCCTCATTGCACACTGGTTACCCCTAACGAACCGGAACTTAAGGCTTTGACCGGATGTGAAACACCCAAACAAGCGGCACATCAGCTGACCGCGTCTGGCACATCGGTTCTTTTGACTGGCGGCCATAGTAGGAACACGACAGAGCAAACCCTTGAAAACCAACTGTTTAGTCGTGCAGACCAAGTAATTCGGCAAAAGAGTTGGACGCTTAAACTCGTCGACGGAGAGTTTCGTGGTACTGGCTGCACCTTTTCATCAGCTATCGCTGCTTATATGGCACAGGGGTGTAAACTTGAAACCGCGATCGAAAAATCCCAAGCGTTTGTATCCTTCGCGGTAAAAAATGCTTATGCCCTAAAATCGGGGCAGATGATTCCGCAACGCCTTGCAACACCAACACTGGCACCAGCACCAGCACAAACATCAACGTAACGGGCACCAACCGAATGAATAAAAGCCAACTACGCGGGCTCTACGCCATCACCGACCCTGACTTACTTCCCGGAAAAAAACTGGTGTCTGCCGTTGAACAGGCGCTGCAAGGGGGTGCGTCTGTGATTCAATATCGGGATAAGACAGCCAGCGAAGCGGAACTCGTAAGGCTGGCAGCGTCGTTGGCAAGTTGTTGTAGAGACTATCAGCGACCACTGATCATCAATGATCGTATCGATATCTGCAAACGTGTCAGTGCAGACGGCGTACATTTAGGCCAGGAAGATAATGCAATAAAGACGGCGCGCCAAACATTAGGGCCTGACGCCATCATCGGTGCCACATGCCACAACTCTGTGACACTGGCGGAGCAAGCATTGGCCGATGGCGCGAGTTATATCGCGTTTGGTCGTTTTTTTAGCTCCTTAAGCAAGCAGCATGCACCTCCTGCGGAACTCTCAATTTTTGAACAGGCGAAAGCCATACCGCTACCAAAAGTGGGGATAGGCGGCATCAATCTTGACAATGCGCAATCCGTTTTGGAGCACGGAGCTGATATGATAGCGGTTATCCATGCGCTATTTGCATCACACGACATAACAACAAAGGCATCGGCCTTTGATAAGCTTTTCAGATAATTAACAAGCTCCCCTTTTCGGAGCACACAACGAATTAACAGCGATAGGAAATACACCATGTCACAGTCAGGCGACCTGTTTCAGGCAGCACAAAAAATCATCCCCGGAGGCGTTAACTCACCGGTACGTGCATTTAAAGGTGTCGGCGGCACCCCGATCTTTTTCAAAAAAGGCGAAGGGGCTTACATTACCGATGAAGACGGCAAGCGCTATGTAGACTACGTTGGCTCATGGGGACCGATGATTCTTGGTCACGCCCACCCCCGGGTTATTCAAAGTGTCGAAGAGCAGTTAAGAGCAGGCTTGGGGTTTGGTGCCCCCACCGCGATTGAAACCACCATGGCGCAGAAAGTATGCGACACCATTCCTTCTATCGACATGGTCAGAATGGTAAGTTCAGGTACGGAAGCGACCATGAGTGCTATTCGCCTTGCCCGAGGTTATACAGGCAGGGACAAAATTGTTAAATTCGAAGGGTGCTACCACGGCCATGCAGACTCTTTATTAGTGAAAGCAGGCTCAGGCGCGCTGACTCTAGGTGTTCCAAATTCTCCTGGTGTTCCTGCATCCGTCGCGGAGCATACCGTCACGCTAACCTACAATGATATCGAAAGTGTTAAAGCAGCGTTCGCTGAAATTGGCGATCAGGTCGCTGCAATTATTGTTGAACCTGTTGCAGGCAACATGAACTGCATTCCGCCCGTACCGGGTTTTCTTGAAGGTCTTAGGTCTGTATGTGACCAATATGGCAGCGTGCTGATTTTTGATGAGGTGATGACAGGGTTCAGAACAGCACTTGCCGGAGCCCAGTCGGTTTACAACATCACGCCCGACCTGACGACGCTTGGCAAGGTTATTGGTGGTGGCATGCCTGTAGGTGCCTTTGGCGGAAAGCGAGAAATTATGGAATATATCGCGCCAACCGGCCCTGTTTATCAAGCGGGCACCTTGTCAGGCAACCCTCTAGCCATGCGTGCGGGTATCACCATGCTGGAAGAGATTTCTAAGCCAGGTTTTTTTGAAGGCCTTGCAGAGCACACTCGACAACTCACAGAAGGGTTGCTTGAACGCGCACAAGCTGCCAATATTCCATTTGCTATTAGCCAAGTGGGCGGTATGTTTGGCCTCTTTTTCACTGAAGACAAGACCATTACAACATTCGAGCAAGTCACTCAATGTAACATAGAGCGCTTCCAGGCGTTTTATCACGGCATGTTAGAGCAAGGTATATATTTAGCACCGTCTGCTTACGAGGCCGGTTTTGTCTCGGCAGCACATGGCCATAAGGAAATACAGGCTACACTGGACGCAGCAGAGAAAGTTTTCGCAACGCTCTAGCGCTAGACTGTTTGCTCAGCAGCAGTATTTATGACTATGGTACTGCTGCTGAAAGCTAACTTCATTTCGTCTCCCCGCTATCGTATCAAACGGTTACCACTTCGTTACAAGCAGTAACAATCAATATCTCCCAAGTACCATTTTTCATGCTCCACACCTGCAATTTTTGAAAAACCTGCCTTAAATAACGCTTACTCATTTTAAAACTATCGTACATTTTTGTGACCATTCTCACGAAACTGAATTAATCTGGCACAAATATACCATTTTAGAGTATTTACTCCTTAATCGGGGCTCTGCTTTTGCATTCCTTCTTCACGTAAGCAATCTAATAGCAATAACAATATGTTTACGCACATAAGAACTTCCACTAAGGATAAAAACAAGAAGGATCTACAGGAAGAGAAAATATGAAACTTAAATCTACACTTATCGTTTTAACTGTATCATTGTTATGTCTGGGGCAGGCACAAGCAGGCTGGTTTAGCTGGTTGTTTCCGCCTTCAACATACACCAAAACCAAGTACCCTATTGTCATGATTGGCGGGTTTCTCGCATTTGATGACATTCTGGGCATCGAATACTTCTATGGTATTCCTAAAGAACTCAGAGAAGATGGTGCAACAGTTATCCCTGTTAACATCTCTGCGTTCAATGGCACCGAAGCTCGAGGGTTTCAGCTTGAGAAACAGCTTGACGAGCTAAGGGCTGCGAAGGGGTACCAGAAGTTCAACATTATGGGGCATAGTGGCGGTGCTACCACCGCTCGTTTTCTTGCCTCCATTAGACCTGACCTGGTGGCCTCTGTTACCTCAGTTCACGGCGCACACAAAGGCATTGAACTCGCTGATTGGGTTGATGACTTTAAAGATACCGTTGAAGAAGCAGGCCCTGTTGGCGAGGGTGTTCGCGATACACTCGCAGGTATCGTAAATACCTTAGGTGTTGCGGTTGAGTTCTTAAGCGGCAACTCCCCAGACGAGTTCCCTCAAGATGCTTTGGCAATGCTAGAGGATTACACCACCGAGAAGTCTGTGACATTTAATGTCGACCACGGTCAAGGCATCCCTCTTTCGAGCTGTGGAGAGGGCAGTTATCAAGTGAATGGTGTGAGCTATTACTCGTGGGGTGGTACATCGGCCTTCACAAATGCATTAGACCCGCTTGATTATCTTTTTGCTGTGACTTCTGCGCTCTATAGCGAGTCGAACGATGGACTGGTAGGTCGCTGTAGCAGTCACTTGGGTAAAGTGATCAGAGACAATTACAATATGAACCATGTTGATGCAATGAATCATATCTTTGGTTTACGAGGGTTGTTTTCGCCTAGCCCTGCATCGATTTACCGCCAGCAAGCAAACAGACTTAAAAATGCAGGACTTTAAGACAAACACGTCTTATTAGTCTGACCGCTTTCAGAGGCGTTTGGCTGGGTCGAATGATCCAGCCATTTTTGTATTTTTCCTCAGCATCAAACCTCTCCAGTATAGATAAACAGTATTTCCGCAACATCATCTATACCGTCACATCTATACCGTCATCTGTACCACCACGATCAGTACTGCTGGCCATCCACCAATATCAGAGCGTATTGAGAAAGAACTCTATGGCCTTTTTTAAGGCTTCATCATCACCAACCAGCGAGAGCCCCTTGTTGGCGAGTTGCCGGGCCTGACTATTTCGCCCCTGCTGCTTGCGCACCTCAGCCATCGCCAAATAAACCTGAGGCGCCCGAGGTGAGATTCGTTGTGCTCGCTCCAAATAACGCAGCGCTGAAGCGGTATCGCCATCTCCAGAGTATCGCTTGGCCTTGGTGACAAGCTCTTGCGCAGCGGGGGACAAATAGGCCGTATTGGTGCGAGCAGAGGGCTCAAAGGCCTCAGTCTTTGCCGGCTTGACAGCCTCTTGTGCTTGCGTGGGCTGTTCAGTTTTAGTATTGGCAGGAATCACCGTCGTTGGCTTAACACTACAGCCAGCCATCACCGCACTGGCCAATAGCACAGAGGTCAACAGCGTACGTGGTACGACCCGTCGCTCTTCCTCCTTACTACACCGCAGGGCTCTTATTGTTGTGTTCAATTTAACCTCCTAAATCATCACCCACTATTTAAACAGTGAGTTGAACCAATGTCTTGCTCTGGAAAAACCACTCTCACAGGGCTGCGCTTCAGCAGGCTGGCTTCCCTCAATAAAGGGAACCAGCCTGGCACCCGAACAACCGTCTTCCGCCCGCTTGCCAGACTTTTCGTCAACCCAATAGTATTCAATGCCGGACGGTTTTATCGGGTCAAAAGGTCGCTGAGGAAATTGGCTCATCAAGTTCCCCCAGACTCTCAGTGCACCAGAACTCCCCGTAAGACCGGTTGATCGATTGTCATCGTGACCTAACCACACCACGCCGAGATAATCGCCTGAAAAACCTGCAAACCAACTGTCTCTTGAGTCATTGGTTGTACCGGTTTTGCCCGCTACCGTCAGGTCGGGACTCAAATAACGGTAAACAGATTTTGCCGTCCCCTCTTTTGCTACACCGATTAGCCCATATTGCAACAGGTGCATTGAGCCTGGATCTATCACTTGCTCAATTTCATACGCGTAGCGGGACAGCTCCTCACCTTCCGAGGTGGTTACACTCCGTATCGCCCTTACAGGAACATTGAACCCCGATGCGGCAATGGTCTGGTACATTTGAGTCACTTCAAGCGGAGCAAGAGAGGTTGCACCTAAAAAAAGTGATGGATAAATCGTCATCGGGCGAGCGACGCCAAGCTGCGTCAACATCGAAGAAACCTCATCAACACCTAGCGCTAATCCAAGACGCGCAGTGGACAAATTATATGATCTGCTTAACGCTTGATGCAGCGGGATGGTGCCATGACTTTTGTTATCAAAGTTATGGGGTGTCCAGCGTTCACCGTTTTCAAACTCCAACGCAAAAGGTTTGTCTTCCAATGGAGATATCAGCGTATATGATTCGGGTTGCTGCAATGCGGTTAGATAAACCGCAGGTTTGATAATCGACCCTATAGGACGAACGGCATCTAACGCCCTGTTAAAACCTGAGAATTTCGGCTCCGCGCCACCTACTAGCGCCACAACCTCCCCGCTTTCTGTACCTGTCACCACAACCGCCCCCTGCATCGATGGGCTTGTGCGTTTAGGTGACAAAGACGCGAGTGTCGATTTAAGGGTTTGCTCAGCTCGCTCCTGAACCTGAGGGTCAAGCGTGGTAAAGATTCTTAACCCTTCACTTTGCAAGTCTTCTTGTTGGTAGTCTCGAGCCAGCTGTCGTTTAACCAAATCAATAAATGCGGGGTATCGGTTAGTACTGTAAGATGGTTTATCGATAACCCCCAAAGGTCGTCCACGCGCGATAATCGCTTGTTTCGTGCCTAACACGCCCTCTTCTTCCAACAGGTTCAAGACCAGATTCCGTCGCTCCAGCGCCCGCTTCGGATGTCTACGCGGGTCATAATATGCGGGGCCTTTGACCAGTGCGACTAATAGAGCACTCTGCTCAATTGTTAAATCGGACAGGGGTTTACCAAAGTAAAACTGGCTGGCCATGCCAAACCCGTGAATCGCCCGGGCTCCGGCCTGCCCAAGATAAACCTCGTTTATATAGGTTTCCAGAATATCCTGTTTCTCGTAGTGAAGCTCCAGCAACAGCGACATAACCGCTTCCGTGGCTTTGCGAACTATGGTTTTATCACGACTCAAATAGAAGTTCTTAACCAACTGCTGGGTCAGCGTACTGCCGCCTTGCACAACACGCCCCGCCTTAACGTTAACAATCATCGCCCTGAGGATAGACAACGGAGCAATACCGATGTGGTTTTCAAAATCGCGGTCTTCAACCAATAGCAGTGCTTCGACTAGCCCTTCGGAAACCTGCGCTAATGTCACCAGCTGGCGGTCTTCTTTCTGCGCAGGATATATACCGCCTATTTGCAGTGGTTCCAGCCTGAGAATTTCATTTTGCTCGCCCTTGGCAACAAAAAATCGGCTCACCACTCCGCTATCAATAGAAAAGGCGACTCGCCTGGATTTTTCCTTCCCGTCAGAGAACATGAAACCACGAGAGTATATAACCAGACCTGCCCCATGCTGGGCGAAGGTTCCTGGCGCACCAGCCTTTGCCGTTTGTTTATACCCTAGTGCTTTCAGCTCTAGCTTCAGGTTTTCAGCATCCAGTGCCAGTCCGTTGTATATTTCTAGCGGCCTTGCATAAACACGCGCGGGAATCTCCCAGCGCTTGCCTTCAAATTTGGCGCGAACAACAGCATCGAGATAAATAACCCAACTGGCCATTACGAGCAGCAATACAAGCATCAACTTGATAATTAACGCTTTGCCGGGTCGCAGTTTTTGCAATAAATGGTTACTCTTATGATGTGAATCAGACGATCGACGGCCCTTTGATTTTGACGTTTTTCGCTTACTCATAACGCTGAAAAAATACCTATTTCCATTAAATTGGTGGCTGGAACAAACTTTAATACCGCAAGCAAGGAGTGAACAGTGAGTGTTAAACTGATTAAAGCACTGCAGAATCCTACGCTATACGACCATCCTACGAAAGAGATTACTGTTCTTGAGACTCATATATCCTGGGTCATTCTAACAGGCCATTATGCCTATAAAATTAAAAAACCGGTAAACTTTGGTTTTCTCGATTTTTCATCACTGGATAAGCGCAAGCACTTTTGCCACGAAGAGTTAAGACTCAACCGCCGTCTGGCCAGCGAACTATATATTGGTGTAATTCCGATTTACGGCACCGATACTCAGCCACGGCTGGCAGAGCAGGAAGAACAGAATGCCCCTGAAGAGCAACCCATTGAGTACGCACTAAAGATGGTTCAGTTTGATCAGAGTGGCTTGCTCGATACATTGCAAGAAACACAACAGCTGACGCCTACTCATATTAACGCATTGGCCAAACAGCTCGCTGAGTTCCACCAAACCGTCAGTAGCCATCCGCCCAACAGCGAGTTTGGCGCTTCTCCGGCAGTCTTCGCGCCGGTCAATGAGAACTTTGAACAAATTCAGACGGCACTTCCCCCATCCCAACCGCAAGCCCAGTTAAACCAGCTTAAGCGTTGGGCGACCAGCGAATTTAACTTATTAAAAGCACGAATCGATCAGCGTAAGCAACAAGGTTTTGTCAGGGAGTGCCATGGTGACCTGCACTTGGGGAATATCACACTATTCAATCAATCTCTTACCATTTTTGACTGCATTGAATTCAACCCCTCTCTTAGCTGGATCGACGTTATCAGTGATCTTGCCTTTTTGGTTATGGATCTGGAAATGAGGGGTGAGAAAACCTTTGCCAATCAACTGACCAATTGTTATCTGGAAACAACCGGGGATTATCAAGGCGCCGCACTGCTTAAGTTCTACAAAGCCTACCGGGCAATGGTGCGGGCTAAAGTCGCCGTGTTATCGCTCGATAACCATCACGAGGCTGCCGACGCAAATGCGCAATTGATGCAGCGTTATCAACAGTACATTGCGCTGGCCACCCGCTACGAGCGGCCGTCCCATTGTTATCTATTGGTGATGCATGGCCTATCCGGCTCTGGGAAATCAAACATAAGCCGTCAGCTGGTCGAACAGCTAGGCGCCATTCGTATTCGATCAGATGTTGAACGAAAGAGGCTGTTTCACTATAACGCAGAGACTGACACACAATCACCGCCAGACGGAGGAATTTATACCCAGAACGCGACAAAAATGACCTACGACCATGTGGCCGGTCTGTCTGAAAATCTATTAAAAGCCGGGCTACCCGTCATCGTAGACGCAGCCAACTTGAAGCAGTGGCAACGCAACTTATTTCGAGATATTGCCATAAACGAAGGGGCGCCATTATTAATTATTTCTTGCCACGCCAGCAGTGATATTTTACGAGCGCGAGTAATAAAACGAGCGGAGCAAAATGAAGTGGGTGAAGAACACGATGCCTCTGAAGCCAAAATTGATACACTGGAGACGCAGTTCCAAATGTCGGAGCCACTGTCAGACGCTGAACTCAAATATGCTATTCAAATTGACACCAGCCAGCCAAATCCGTTGGCAGTCGTCATTAAAAGAGTCAAAAGCTTATTTCCCGATGAGTCTATGCATGTTTAGCGCCCTCTGAGGCGCTGTAGCTATTAATAAACTCAACAATCTTGTCTTCTGTAATCGGTTTTGGAATAAACAACAAGCCTAGTTTTTCAGCTTGAGCTCTTACCTCTTCTGTCATGTTGCCCGTTAATAGCGCGATCACCGCTTGAGTACAGTTGCCTCTCAGTTGTGGCGCAATGGTCAGCCCATCGGTTCCGGGCATGTTCATATCCAGTGTAATCAGGTCAATGTTGTCATTTTCGTATAAAGATACTTTTAACGCATCTGACGCGTTCTCTGCCTCTAGCACTTGCCATTCGGGGAATTTATTCTCAATAATGGCCTTTAACATCAAACGTGAGACTTTACTGTCATCTACCAGCATTATTTTTTTTGTATCACTCATTGGAAACACCTCCACCACTACTAATCAGAATCCAGGGGCCACGTTAAAGCCCTCATAAACTCGATAACAATCAAATACAATAAGTAAAGAATATTGCTCTATACTCCAAGTACGACAATTAAAAATGCCAGTGCAAGCAACACGGCAGAAGACCAACACAAACAACTGATGATCGTTTAAGAGCCTATACAAAAACTACAATAATCAATATAGCTCATATAACACCCTGTGAATGACATTTACTAAACAAGAGTTTGATTATGCCTGAGCAAATAAAAATTATTGACGACCCGCTTTACCAGTCGCTTCGCAGCGAAAATATCACTGCTTTTAACAATGCAAAAGCTAAAACCTCTCCGTTACCCAGCTTTGAATACTGCGACTTTCGTGGCTTGGATTTAAGAGGGATGGACGCAAGCGGCCTTGACCTTAGAAGTGCCTATTTCAGAGGTGCAGACTTGCGAGGAATAGACTTTCGCGACGCACAGTTGGAAGGCGCCAGCATTGCAGGGACAAAGATTTCAGGGTGCTACTTCCCGAAAAACTTAAAGTCCGACGAAATTGTCATGTCGCTCAACCACGGAACCCGGTTGCGTACAGACGTTTAGGGGCGTTCGTTATGTACTTCCCCGCTGACCACCCGGTTGCGGTTGACGCCCTGCTTGAACAGTACCACTCGCTAGCAGAGTCAATCAGCCACAACCTCACCTGGATCGGCAAGAGCCTGACCCTCTTACCGGGCGCAGACGTCTGTGACTCTCTTTCGTCCGGTCAGTTAGCCAGAGTTGAAAGCGGGCTCATTCACGTCAACTGGGGAAAACGAACGGCATTTATTCTGCAAAAGGGCGATTTCATTTTCCACTTCAATACCGCTGGAGAGCAAACGCTCTCTTATATGGTCGAAGAGACCGCTTCGGTTATCTGTGTTAACCCAACCGCGCTAAACGACCAGCTTTCTCAAAACAAAGCCGTTCAACAGCACTGGCATAACCTTTTGCTGATGCAGAGTGCAATCCTGGGCAATGCCTATGGGGCAAGTATTAAACAGGGTATTCGGCCAGCAGCGGGGTTTCAGCGTTACTCAGCAGGCGAGACGATTATTCGCGAAGGGGAGCCCGCAGAGCATGTATATACGCTACTAAAAGGCGAAGCGGTTGCGAGTGTAAAGACTGTACCATTAGGCACCATTAAAGAAGGCGAGATATTCGGCGCCCTTGCAGCGATAACCGGTGAAATTCGCAACGCGACCGTGTCAGCTCACTCAAACTGTACCGTTATGTCTGTGCCAAAAGACCAGTTTATAGACCTTATCAAGTCGCAACCAGAAACCTGTCTGCAAATGATTCAGACTATGGCCTACCAGATCACCGAGCTTAACAACCTGGTAAGCTCTCGGGTCGAATCCACTTTATGATATACTGCGCCACAGGTTAATGAGGTTGCATCATTGGCACTTAGCCAACGTGTTGCCAATATCGTACATTTAAATCAAGATCAGGAACTCAGCATGCAGAAATTATGCGATCTGGACGCTATCCAAGAAGACCAGAGCAAAGGCTTTGAAATCGATGGGGTGTCACTCTTCGCGGTTCGTAAAGATGGGCAGGTTCATGTTTACCAAAATCAGTGCCCTCACCTTAGTATTCCACTAGAGTTTATGCCTGATCAGTTTCTTGATAGTGAGAACTACTTTATTCAGTGCTCGACACATGGTGCTCTTTTTGAAGTTGAGTCTGGCAACTGTGTTAGCGGCCCTTGTGTTGGCGATAAACTCACTCCAATCGAGTGTAGCGTAGACAATAATCAGATACTCGTCCGCCTGCCTGAAAGCGTTACCGCCTAGAATATTTCAAAGCAGCGCTGCACCACGAACCCAGCGCAGCGCTGCTTATGAATGCATTGCCGCTCGCAAGAGCAGCCCGCTAAACGAGATCGGTGGCTGAGCAATCAAGCTCAACGGGAAGTGGCTGTACCAGTTTGATTTCCGTATTCGAGATTTCAGCTTTATATGCAAGGATTTCAACTCCCCTCTCAGACGCCTCTCTTAACAACCTGCCATATTCAGGGTCAATATGGTCTGCCGGGCGCACACGCTCAATCCCGGTATGATTAACACAGAAAAACAGCACGGCCCGGTGACCCGCCTCAACCATCGCCATCAGCTCTCGTAAATGCTTTTGTCCTCTGGCACTGACCGCATCAGGGAACATGCCAATGCAATCATCAGCCAATAGCGTCACGCTCTTAACTTCTATATAACAGCTCCGCGGGTCAGTTCGGTGCGCCGACAAAAGAAGATCAATACGGCTTTTTTCTTCCCCATAGCGAACTTCCTTTGATAGCGCGTCATAACCTTTTAACTCTTCAATACGGTTTTCAATGATGGCCTCTTCAACCAACTTGTTCGCCATCCCTGTGTTGATGCAGGCCCAGTCCCCTGCAAGGGTTTCCAGCAACTCCCAGGTGTTAGGGTATTTCCGCTTGGCATTGTCTGATGTACTAAACCAGACCCGGCTGCCTGGCTCATTGCACCCGGTCATAGCGCCAGTATTGGGGCAATGGATCGTAATTTCGTGAGGCGTCATCGTATTGCCAACCTCAATATCTGCCAGAAAACGTTTATAACGCTTAACCAGACGACCCGATTGCAGTTTTCCATCGAACTTCAAGCGCAATATCCTCTCTAATGTATGTGGGATGAATCAGAATAAAAGTGGCAAATTTGCCATTTTTAGTCCATAAAGAAAATAAAAAGTTGGCCAACACATCATTATTCTGATATTTTCCGCTGGCTAAATTGTACTGTTCTTATATCAGGGTTAAGGTTGTACAGTACTGGTACGTTATCGAGTACTGAAAGCTATACAGTACAACGTGTATGATTTCTCCGGGCCATTCAGCACAAGGGTTCGGTCTGAAGTAATAATAAGATGAGGCTGAAAATATGCCAGATACAGCGATGAAAAAAGACGGATTCACAGGCTTCACCCCTTACCCGATGAAAGAGGGTGAGGAGTACATGAATGAAGCTCAGAGAGACCACTTCCGCGAAATTCTATTGGCCTGGAAACAGGAGCTAATGGAAGAAGTGGATCGCACAATGCATCACATGCAAGAAGACGCTGCAAACTACGCAGATCCAAGTGACCGGGCAACTCAAGAAGAAGAGTTCAGCCTGGAGCTACGTACTCGTGATCGTGAGCGAAAACTGATTAAGAAAATCGGCAGCACGATTGACCGTATAGAAAAAGATGACTACGGGTTTTGTGATTCATGCGGTGTAGAGATTGGCGTACGTCGGTTGGAAGCACGCCCAACAGCCTCTCTTTGTATTGACTGCAAAACACTGGCTGAGATTAAAGAACGCCACTCCGGCATCTAATTGTTCAGTGGTTTGTTAAAAACCTAGAACACACGAGCGGGCTTTCCAGATCCGCTCGTGAACATTTCAGATATGACATCCCTCTCATCAGCCTATCGTGGACGCTTCGCGCCCTCTCCTACAGGCCCGTTACATTTTGGCTCCCTTGTCGCTGCGCTCGCCAGCTTTCTTGATGCTCGCCAGCAGCGTGGTCAATGGCTGGTCAGAATTGAAGATATAGACCCTCTGCGAGAAGTTGAAGGTGCCAGCGATGATATTTTGCGCACGCTAGAGGCCCATCAGTTGCACTGGGATGAATCGGTGCGATACCAGTCAGACCGAAGCGACGCTTATGAAGCACTTATCGAGCAGTTAAGAGAGCGTGGACATTGCTACTACTGCCCCTGTAGTCGCAAAGCACTGCTTGAGAACAATGGCAAACACAACCCCGACTGCAACCCAGCGCAACCATCCCCCTCTATCCCCATGGCAATTCGTTTTCATGCCACAGGGGCGCGGTATTCATGGCAAGACCTGCTGCTGGGCCCCCGGTTCTACCAATCAAAAAAGCAAACAGATGACTTTGTCATTAAACGCAAAGAAGGTTTTTATGCTTACCAGCTTGCCGTTGTTTGCGATGACATAGACCAACAAATCAGCCATATCGTGCGCGGAAGCGATCTGCTCGACTCGACACCGCCGCAGCTAGCGCTCTATTACGCGGTGGATGTTACTCCGCCCAGGTTTGGCCATATTCCTGTTATTCTAAACCAGCAAGGGCAGAAGCTAAGCAAGCAGAATCTTGCAAAACCGATTGAGAACGAGCACGCCAGCCTGAACCTTTACCAGGCGCTTAAAGCACTCAACCAAACGCCTCCTGAAGCACTTAAGAGTGCAACGGTAGACGAGATTCTCTGCTGGGGAGTCAATAACTGGTCATTAGACACAGTACCCAAAAGGCAAGCAATACAAGCTGGATGGCATAACACGTCTGGGTTATGATGTACCGTTATCTGAGTGATGGCGCAGCGTTAACCGGGCGCCCCCTGAGACTGGGCAACTCATTACAGGCAGACCCAAATGGCACTTACTTAATCTTGTCATCCTCGCGAATGCGGGGATCCATAAGGCTTTAGACTCCGTTCCAAATGGATTCCCGCCTGCGCGGGAATGACAATACTGGGTCACAGTGTCTTAAGTAAGTGCCATTTCACGCAGACCCTATTCGGAATCTACAATAACTCGGAATCTACAATAACAATGTATATCTACCGGCTTGTTTTTCTGCTCGTACTTTCAATCTATATATTCTCTCCAGTGGTCCTGGACTGGTGGATCGAGCCAGGCAGCGCTTGGTATCGCCCATACCTGATCTGGCTTGCTCTCATTGGGGTGGGTATTTGGCTTGAGTCCAGGCGGAGGCCGAATGAGTTTTAACCTGATCCAGCTTTTCCTTATCGGCTTAACCTATCTGCTGCTGTTATTTGGAATAGCCTGGGCAACCGAAAAAGGGTTTATACCCAAGCGCGTGGTTCGCCACCCCTTAACCTACGTGTTATCTCTGGGGGTTTATGCCAGTGCCTGGGCATTCTATGGCTCTGTTGGGCTGGCGTATGAGTTTGGCTACGGCTTTTTGGCGTACTACCTCGGGGTTTGCGGTGCATTCCTGTTGGCCCCGGTTTTAATGCTGCCAATACTGCGGATCACCCGCGCTTATCAGCTTTCATCATTGGCAGACCTGTTTGCCTTCCGCTATCGTAGCCAGATAGCAGGTACACTGGTCACGTTATTTACCCTGATGGGCACCCTTGCGCTGCTGAGCCTGCAAATTCAAGCAGTCGCCAACTCTATACAGATTCTAGCTCCTGGTTCACCACAGAATATACTCGGGTTTGGGTTCTGCCTGGTCATCATTGCTTTCGCTTTTTTGTTTGGCACCAGAGGCACCGCATCTGGAGAAAACAACGATGGTTTAGTGGTCTCTATCGCCTTTGAGTCAGTCATTAAACTGGCCGCCCTACTGGCCATAGGGTACTACTCTGTCAGCGAGGTGTTTGGCGGGTTTAACGGGCTGGATGACTGGCTGCAAACCCAGGGGCCAAGGGTCACGGCATTTGAACAAACCATTGAAGATGCCCCCTGGCGGGCACTGCTACTGATATTTTTTGCCTCGGCACTGGTTATGCCTCATATGTTCCATATGTCGTTTACCGAGAACCAGAATCCTCAGAACTTGTTCAAAGCGACGTGGGGGCTCCCGCTCTATCTGCTGCTGATTAGCCTTCCGATACCTCCCATCTTGTGGGCCGGTATTACGCTAAATGCGCCAACTATTCCCGAATACTATACCCTTGGCATTTCGCTATCGGCTCAATCACCCAGCCTGAGCATTATTGCATTTATTGGTGGGCTTTCTGCCGCCAGCGGCATGATCATCGTCACAACGCTGGCACTGGCAGGCATGGTTCTTAACCATATCGTTCTGCCTATTTACCCCCCAAAGGGAACCGACAATATCTATAGCTGGTTAAATTGGGTAAAACGCGGGCTCATCGCGCTCATTATTTTTCTCTCATACCTGTTTTACCTCGTTACCAGCGACACGGTTTCGCTCTCCTTGCTCGGCATTCTTGCCTTCTCAGCAATGTTGCAGTTACTACCCGGTGTGTTGGCCGTTTTATACTGGCCGATAGGCAATAGAAATGGCGTAATTAGTGGCATGATCACTGGCCTTGTGATCTGGGCACTCACTATGTTGAGCCCGTTACTGTTTGGTTTCGATGTGATTGATGTGTTCGGAATGCTCATTGATTACCGGTTGCATCGCGACCAGTGGCATATCTATACGTTTTTAGCACTAACCGTGAATGTCACAGTATTTGTTATTGTTTCAATGCTGACCAAAACCTCTCGGGCAGAAGAAGCTGCAGCGCAAGCCTGTTCGGTCGACACCCTTTCTCGCCCTCAACGGCGAGAGCTGGTCGCCAGCTCATCAAGTGAATTTAAAGAGTGCCTGAGCAAACCGCTAGGCGCTCATGTCGCAAACAGGGAAGTTGAGCGAGCCCTGAACGAACTGGAGCTTCCAGCAATCGAATATAGACCTTATGCACTGCGGCGCTTAAGAGATCAGATCGAAGCCAATTTGTCAGGTTTAATGGGGCCAACCATTGCCCAGGACATCGTTAAGCGAAACCTTAGTTACAAGCAGCTCACGCCCAGCGGCGCAGGCCAGGACATTCACTTTGTCGAGCGATCACTGGAAGACTACCAGTCCAGGCTAACCGGGCTTGCAGCAGAACTGGACAGCTTACGGCGATACCACCGCCAAACACTGCAGAATCTGCCTATCGCTGCCTGTTCACTCGGTAATGACCTGGAAATCCTGATGTGGAACCAAGCCATGACGGTACTGACAGGCGTCTCTTCCGACCAGGTCATCGGTTCCACCCTTTGTTCGATTCCCGCACCATGGGCCGGATTGTTAGATGAATTTGCGCAAGGTGACCAATCCCACTACCACAAGAAACGCGTTGATTTACAGGGGCAACCTCACTGGTTCAACCTGCATAAGTCTCAAATTGCCGGGCCTCAAAACAGTGAGGGCGGACTGGTCATTCTGCTGGAAGACCAAACTGAAAACCAATTGCTGGAAGAGAAGCTGATACACAGCAGCAGGCTAGCCTCAGTTGGTCGGTTCGCGGCGGGAGTCGCCCATGAAATAGGCAACCCGGTGACAGGAATCGCCTGCCTAGCACAAAACATGAAGCTGGAAACGGATGACAAAGAGATGCTCAGCACCGCCCAGCAGATTATTGATCAGACCAAGCGTATTTCAAACATCCTGCAATCATTAATGAATTTTTCACGTTCGGGAAACCATTCTCAAACTAACGTGCATGAACCTGCTAATATTTATCGCTGCATTCAGGAGGCAACCAACCTGCTGTCACTCAGTGACTTATCAAGTAATGTTGAATATCAGGTCAATTGTGAAGATAACCTAACGGTTATTGGTGATGAGCAACGCCTGGTTCAGGTATTCATTAACCTGCTTTCCAATGCTCGGGATGCCTCACCCGAAGGAAGCATGATCAGGATCACTGGAAAGATAGACGGCTACTCCGCTATCATTGAGGTTTCAGATCAGGGGAGCGGCATCCCCAAAGATCAGCTAGGTCATGTGTTTGAGCCTTTTTACACCACCAAAGACCCGAATAAAGGCACCGGGCTTGGTTTATCACTGGTCTACAGCATAGTTGAAGAACATTACGGGCAGATTCAGGTAATCAGTCCAACTGATGAGCAAACAGGTAGAGGCACCACTGTCAAGTTAAGCCTACCGGCCCATCAACCCACTAACGATATAATTGACGAACCGGTTTTATAACGTATGAAACACATTCTCGTAGTTGAAGATGAAGAGATTATTCGTACCGCACTCCATAAACTGCTCGTTCACAATGGATATGGCGTAGAACAGGCAGAGTCTGTTCAAGAGGCGATAGATAACTATCAGTTTGACGAGTTTGACCTGATTATCTCTGACTTACGACTACCCGGCCGCCCCGGCACCGACCTGATAGACCTCGCTGCCAATAAACCTGTACTCATCATGACCAGCTACGCAAGCCTGCGCTCAGCGGTTGATTCGATGAAAATGGGGGCGATCGACTATATTGCCAAGCCTTTTGATCATGACGAAATGCTCGCCGCAGTTAAGCAGATTCTTGAAAAACAGGCACTCAACCAAACCGAAAAGATCGGCACTGAAGTCCCTCCAGAAGAGCTGGCAGATATTTCCCAGATCAGCGACTTGATCTACGGCCAATGCCAGGCAATGGAAAAGGTATTTAACCTGATATCCAAAGTATCCCCAACAGACACAACCGTACTGATTCAAGGCGAATCAGGAACAGGTAAAGAGCTGGCCGCCCGAGCCCTCCATACATTCAGTAAAAGAGACAGCAAACCCCTTATCTGCGTTAACTGCGCCGCCATCCCTGAAACACTTATTGAGTCCGAACTTTTTGGACATGAAAAAGGCGCCTTTACCGGCGCCGTGAGTGCGCGCAACGGGTTGGTTGAAGCCGCAGATGGCGGCACCCTGTTTCTTGATGAAATTGGAGAACTCCCCTTAGAAGCACAGGCCCGATTGCTCCGCGTATTACAAGAGGGCGAAATCCGCAGAGTGGGTTCAACACAATCCCTTAAGGTTGATATCCGGCTTATTGCCGCCACCCATCGCAACTTGCGAGCACTGGCTAAAACCGGTGAGTTCCGGGAAGATTTGTATTACCGCCTGAATGTTATGCAGCTTAAGCTACCCCCACTGCGTGATCGGGAGGGTGATATTCTTGGCTTGGCAAAATTACTTCTCAAAAATGTGTCAGAAAAGATGGGCAGAAGCGGTTTAAGCCTGTCTCCTGACGCCATGAAAGCCATTCAAGAGCACGACTGGCCGGGTAACGTCCGCGAAATGGAAAATGCCATTGAGCGCGCCATCATCCTCTGCGAAGACGATATGATCACAGCAGACCTGCTCGATATTGAAACCGACAGTGACGAGTTCAATATTCCCAAGGGGCTGTTCAGCCCAAGCGCAACAAAACCGAAGCCGGTAAAAGATAAACCCAAGGATCTCTCGCTGGAAGACTACTTCCAACACTTTGTGCTTGAACATCAGGAACAAATGAGTGAAACAGAGCTTGCACAAAAGCTTGGCATCAGTCGGAAAAGTTTGTGGGAACGCCGACAAAGACTCGGGATTCCTCGTAAAAAAGGCTGCTAACACTGGCAGCCTGCGCCTCACGCCTCCACCATTCATTATTTCAGCTGCCAATTCCTTGCGCTTTACTGTTTATGCAGCTATACCTTAACCAAACAACTATACATTAACCAAAGCTCTTGAAAGCCTTGGCAGGTATAGGCCTTTAACCCAGGTTTAAACGTTTGCCCCCTTCTTTTTGAGCAAATAGTCACAAATATACAAGATGCTACCTGGCTGTTACCGAGTGTTACCTTGCGGAACAACGCACTTTTCCTATGGCTCGCATCCAGTAACATTCTGCAATAAATCGCCTATCAAAAACAGCAACACAAAAACTAACCCACTGTTTTTATTGAATTTACCAAAAGCTGGCACCCCTAGTGCTTTTACCTGTCGTGTAAAATAAAAATAATAACCATAATAAAACTGCACAAATAAAAATAACAAAGCGGATAGCCCAGCAACCGAATAAAAATAAAAATGGAAGCCGGGTAGCGAACTGATTGTTTTGGATGCTTAGTTTTTTAGCGGCCTATAGAGTGAATTGAGTGGTTTTATCGGGTTAACAAGAACTGCAACAGCAGCGACAACCTTATAATCAAGCCCTTCTTTTACGACTTCCGCTCTACGTCTTCAAAGCGTTCCGTTTGCATAGCTAGTCATTATTTAATGAATAGCGCATCTATGGGACAAGGACGCAATAATAAAAATAAGTGTATGTCTACTCTTCTCAGCATGGGAAAGCGCGAGCTTTCCCTGCTAGCTCATTCTCTCCCCAACCAACTAGACCTCATCATTCGCCTTATTGCCTTCAAACAGGTAAAATCTGCACACTTTAATTATACCGTGGCACTTGCGAGCACTGCTCAGCACTCGACTGCCCATTAACCGAACAGGATTCAGGAACTTCTCAAGTGGTTTTAAAAAAGGCAAAGCGTCTATGGGATCGCGTTAAAAATGGCGCAAACCAGCTCAGTAATGAAGAAAGTCCTCAATCAGAACTAAAGATAGTCCCAAGAGATAACCACCCCATATCCCGAAAAGATATCAGCTCACCTGCATTAAAAGTACTTTACAGGCTGAATAACGCCAATTATCAGGCATACCTTGTGGGTGGGGGCGTTCGAGACCTATTACTGGGGCTTCACCCCAAAGACTTTGACATCGCAACCGATGCGCACCCTGAAGAGGTTCACGGCCTATTTAAGAACTCACGCCTGATCGGGCGGCGCTTTAAGTTAGTCCATGTCCTATTTGGCCGCGAAGTCATCGAAGTCGCTACATTCAGAGGGCATCATGAAGCCCCGGCGCTAAGCGCAAATCAAAGCACCAGCTCTGAACATGGCATGCTACTTAGAGACAATGTCTATGGCACGATGGAAGAAGACGCCCTAAGACGGGACTTCACCGTCAATGCACTATATTACTGCGTCAAAGACTTCACCATTTATGATTACGCCAACGGCCTGGAAGATATTGAGAAGAGAGAGCTGCGCCTAATCGGAGACCCTGAAACCCGGTACCGGGAAGATCCCGTCAGAATGCTTCGTGCGGTTCGTTTCGCGACTAAGCTCGACTTTACCATTGCACCAGACACAGAGAAGCCTATTTTTGAGCTTTCTTCACTGCTGGGCAACATCCCGGCAGCCCGGCTATTTGATGAAGTCTTAAAACTCATGCTGTCAGGCAAGGCGCTGAAAACCTTCAGAATGCTGAGGCACTATAATTTGTTCGGACAGCTATTTCCCGCAACGGAAAGAAGCCTCAAACAAGGCCCTGAGCGGTACTTGAAGCTGGTCGAACAAGCGTTAATCAACACCGATGAGCGTATCAAACAGAGAAAACCTGTCACACCGGCCTTTCTCTATGCCTCTTTGCTATGGCCAGCCCTTGAAGAGCGCTGGGAGAAAAACAAAAGCAGTGGCACCCCGCCATTCCCTGCATTGCAACAGGCCGCGCAGAAGGTCATTAATATCCAGTGCAAATCTACATCTATCCCAAAACGTTTCAGCCTCAACATGAAAGAGATGTGGGAGATGCAGCTGAGGCTTCCCAGAAGAAATGGTAACAAGGCCGCTCAGCTGGTCGCACACCCTCGCTTTAGAGCCTCGTATGACTTTCTGTTGCTTAGAGAGCAAAGCGGTGAAGACCTCAACGGGCTCGGCCAATGGTGGACAGATTATCAGGCCTCTGACGAAAATGCCCAGCGCAAAATGTCCAACAGTGCCAGAGAGCATGGGCCACGCCCCAAACGCCGCAAGAGACGCCCTACAGGTAACTCAAGAAGTTCAACTCATTAGTGAAAGGTAAGGCTCAGGCAATGGAAACACAATTAAACCGTGTATATATAGGTCTCGGGAGCAATCTCAATGAGCCTGCCAACCAGCTCAGACAAGCACTGGTTACACTAGAGCAGCACCCGCATATTACACTCGTTGTTCATTCCAGCTTTTATGGCAGCAAACCGGTTGGCCCGCAAGACCAGCCAGACTTTGTGAATGCGGTTGCACTACTGGAAACAAGCCTCACACCTGAAGCTCTGCTTGAAGCACTTAAGCTCATTGAAAAAAGACAGGGGCGCATCAAAAAGCGCCACTGGGGTGAACGCACCATTGATCTGGATATACTGCTATTTGGCGATATCGTTATGGACACCCCTGATCTCACCATCCCACATAAAGAACTAGCGAACAGGGATTTCGTGTTAAGACCCCTTCTTGAGCTAAACAATAATCTCAGCCTGCCCGATGGCACGCTAGTTAGCGCTTTACTCCAGACCTGCCCGGATAACCAACTCAGGGTATATTCAACCCCCGAATAGAATGGCACGTACTTAAGCCAAGCTGTTCTAATTTATATGCGCTGCGCACCAAAGACTCCGAGATACCCGTAGCCGTGATGCAGCGCAGAGGCTGTGAAAGTATTAACAAGCAAGAGATTCTTTGACTTCAAAACGAACTCGAAGCGAATCTGGCGTCATTACAACGGCCTTTATAATTATTGTCTGTAGAAACAGGTAATACTTATAGGCCTTTAAATATAGCTCTGGGCTCCTTCTATTAAGGCGAAACAGAGCTTTATTTTTTATCTCCTCAAGGAGCCTGTCGAACCCCAACACATTAAGTGCACGTGTGAGATTATAACATAACGCCATTAAACTAAACTCAGCCGCTACCTTCTCTTGGCCTCTTAGCAGGAAGTGGCTCCAACCTGCTCTAGATTTCATCGTGCCAAATGGGTGCTCAACGAGTGTACTTCGCTCGCGCATTTTTCCTTTGCTTACCTTCATTCGTTCTTGATGAGCTGTGAGCAGGTCTGCATTCTCACTTCGCCACACGACTCGGCAAGGTATTTTCTCCCCAAGACAGCTTGCTTTTTGGGGGCAGCTTTTACAGACTGTTTCTGATGCACTGAAGCGATGAAATACTTGTCCGTTCTGTGTGCGGGGCGACCCTCGTTGGTTTAATGACTCTCCTGCAGGGCACACATAATGATTTTTCCTCGCATCATATATGAACTGGTCTTTTGTGTACCTTCCCTTTTTCCCTTTACCCCCCGTTTTAGGCTTGGGAACATAAGGTGTTATCTTATCTTTTACACACTTAGCAATATGCGCCCCGCTGTAATAGCCCGCATCAGCAAGCACTTCTAACTCATCTGAATTCAGTATTTTCTTTGCTTTTAGCGACATTGGGTGCAATTGTTTAAGGTCGTTTGGCTCCGTTGTGACTTCTTCGCAAACGATCAAGTGATGCTTGTTATCTACTGCTATCTGTACGCTGTAGCCGGATACCTTTTGAGTTCCTTTGTTCAGTAAACGGGCATCTTTGTCTGTACTGCTCTCTTGTGTTTTTTTAGATTTTTCTAACCTTTTTAATTCGCTCTCTTTATCTTGTTTTTCTTTTTTCCAGTCTTCGAGTTGCTGAAGCACTTTTTCCAGTTCAATATCACTGGGCTTGTTTTCTTCTTCCTTTTCCTGCGCATCTTGCTGATCTAGCTCGTTCTGCCATTGCTCGATATGCGCCTCTAGCTTTTTGAGCTTCTTCTTGAGACCTGTGGTGGTCGTAAAGCTCTTGCGGCTCGCGCTTCCTTTAAAGAAACTGCCGTCAATAGCAATGCACTGGCCTCCAAACAACGAAAGTTTCTTGCAGAATAAAATAAACTCTTTATGAGTCTCCCGAATCGCACGCCGGTTTTGGCTGCGAAAATTAGCGATCGTCTTATAGCTTGGCTTAAGCCCTTGAACTAACCACATCACCTCTATATTACGGTGGCACTCTTGTTCCAACCGACGACTCGACTTAATGCGGTTTAGATATCCGTAGAGGTAAAGCTTGAGTAACGCACCGGGAGGGTAGGCAGGCTGCCCGCTATTAACCTTGTTTTCTAAGGTATGTTGATAGCCGAGCTTTCCTAAGTCTAAACATTCAACATAGGCATCAAGGGCTCTGATGGGATGCCTCTCATGCACGTAGTCATCCATATGGCTCGGAAACAAATCCCCTTGATCGCGGGAGTGTGTTTTCTTGTATTGTCTTCCCATTTTCTTATATCTTCGAAGTCGTTAGGCGACGATATTATACAGCGGGGAGCCTATGGATACTTTCACAGCCTCGCAGCGGAATCAAGGAGCCCACCACACTGAAATTTCAAATAACCCAACCCTGATTACAGTCGTACCTCCTTTCATCAAGGCTACGACTTAATATGCGCTTGCGCACCAAATATTGATAGAAATCACCCATCGTTACGCTTACGTAAGGGCCCCAGTAAGTTTAGGTAGCCAGGGATCAGCCCGCTAGCCCCACCACCGCCAACTCAGCACAGATTTACCCACTATAGCCCGACTCAACTTGTGCCCTGCACCACTATAGCGGCAATGAAAATCAGGCATTAAAGCCCGGTGTCACGCACAAACGCGCAATTTCCGCTTACCCGATGTTGTATCCAGCCTGCGAACCCGATACCCTTAGCCAAAAGCACGTGCAGCAACAAACACCGTTATTAACGCCTTCTGGCGATAAAGACAAGTAGGATATAACATGCCCACTACCATTCAATCGTTGAAAGCCTGCAAAGAAGCGGGCGAGAAATTCGCCGTCATCACCAGCTATGACGCAACATTCTCTCATGTAGTAGCCTCCGCAGGCGTTGAAGTCATCCTCGTTGGAGATTCGCTAGGCATGGTTCTGCAAGGGCATGACAGCACCTTACCGGTCACAATGGAGCAGATGATCTACCATACTGAGGCAGTCAAGCGTGGCAACCAGGGGGCCTTGATTATGGCCGATATGCCCTTTATGTCATACGCCACCCCCGAACAAGCGCTTGAGAATGCAGCACTGCTGATGCAGGCGGGCGCGCACCTTATTAAAATTGAAGGCGGCGACTGGCTGTGCGAAACCATCAGCATGCTGAGTGAACGGGGCATCCCCGTCTGCGCGCACCTCGGCCTAACCCCCCAGTCAGTCAATAAACTGGGTGGATACAAGGTGCAGGGGCGTGAATCCGCAGATGCTGAAGCGATGATTGCCCACGCGATTGCTCAAGAGCAGGCAGGGGCCGATGTTATTCTACTCGAGTGCGTTCCCAGTGACCTTGCCGGTCGACTAACACAAAGTATTTCTGCCCCGGTCATCGGTATTGGTGCAGGCCCAGGAACCGACGGGCAAGTACTGGTACTGCATGACCTGCTTGGCATAACACCTGGACGACGTCCAAAGTTTGTTAAGAACTTTATGGAAGGTAGTGACTCCGTAGAAGGCGCTATCAAAGCCTACATTGAAGCGGTAAAGAGTGGCCAGTTCCCAGCCCCTGAACACACATTCAGCTAAACAACACCCGCAACGGGCCACACAAAAAACGACCTCAAAAAGCGCTGCAAAACCTGTAGCGCCGTGACCATTTGACGTAACTTAAACAAATATATGAATACGGTACATACGATTAAAGAACTGCGCGATACCGTTGCGCAGCAACGTAAAAGCGGAAAACGCATTGTTTTTGTGCCCACCATGGGAAACCTTCACGAAGGGCATATAGCACTGGTTAAACAAGGCCTGACCCAAGGTGACTTTGTCATTACCAGTATCTTTGTTAACCCGTTGCAATTTGGCGCTAATGAAGACCTTGATGCATACCCTAGAACCTTGGAGCAAGACCAACAAAAACTTGCCCAGGCAGGTAATCACCTGGTGTTTGCCCCTTCTGCAAACGAAGTTTACCCACAAGGCATGGATCAGCAGAGTAAAGTGATCGTACCCGATCTAACAGAACTGCATTGCGGAACCAGCCGCCCTGGACACTTTACCGGCGTGTCCACCGTCGTAACCATGCTATTTAATATGGTTCAGCCTGACATTGCCGTATTTGGCGAAAAGGATTTTCAGCAGCTGGCCGTCATTCGAAAAATGGTCAAAGACCTTTTTATGCCCATCGAAATAGTCAGTGTTCCCACTGCCAGAGACTCCGATGGCCTGGCTAAAAGCTCGCGCAACGGCTACCTTACGACTGAGCAGAGAGCCATTGCACCAACACTCAATAAGGTGATCAACTCAATCGCCAGCAAAATTCGCCAAGGCGAGCGGGACTTTAGCGCGCTGACCTCAGAAGCTAAAGCAGAACTAGCCGAATGCCAATTTAAGAACGACTATTTTAACATTGTCGATAGCAATACACTGAAACCTGCTGAAGACTCAACTCAGTCGATCACGATACTGGCGGCCGCATATCTAGGCGAAACACGCCTTATCGACAATGCAACGGTATAACGCAAGAGTCCGCACCACGATCAATTTTAATAATAGAGTAGGGATACCTATTCCACAGTAGAGAGCAAGACATTGAAGCCGACATTAAATCATCTACCAAGCTGGTCTGCCCTGGAAGCACATGCAGAGCAGATCATCCCCTTGCATATGAGGGACATGTTTGCCGACGACCCTGAACGCTTCACGCGTTTTTTCACCGAAGCCGCCGGGATCAAGCTCGACTACTCAAAAAACCGAATTACCAGCAACACAAAAGCACTGTTGATCCAGCTGGCTCGCGAAGCACAACTCCCTGAAAAAATTGAAGCCATGTTTCAGGGCCAGGCAATCAATACCACCGAACAGCGACCAGCCCTGCACATTGCTCTGCGAAATTTAACTAACGGCCCTATCAACGTCGACGGTGAAGATATCATGCCGGAGGTTCGGGACACGCTTCAGCAAATGGATAAGTTTGTCTGGAAGATTCACAGCGCCCAATGGAGAGGGTTCTCAAACAAGCCGTTTACTGACATCGTCAGTATCGGTATTGGCGGCTCGTTCCTGGGGCCAAAGCTCGTATCAGCGTCATTAAAGCCCTACTGGAATAACGCGCTAAACTGTCATTATGTGGCCAATATCGATGGCAGCCACATTACTGAGGTTTTAAAGCACGTAAACCCGGAAACAACGCTATTTATCATTCAATCAAAATCTTTTGGCACGCAGGAGACGCTTGAAAACACCAAAGTTGCCAGAAGCTGGTTTTTGCGTAACGGTGGCAATCTTGAAACGATTGCCAAACACTTCGTCGCCGTCACGGCCAATACTCAATCAGCCATTGAGTTCGGCATACAGGAAGAGAATATATTCCCAATGTGGGACTGGGTAGGAGGGCGCTACTCGCTGTGGTCTGCCATCGGCCTCCCTATCGCGCTGGCGATTGGCATGGACGGGTTTAAGGCACTATTGTCAGGTGCCAACGCGATGGACAACCATTTCAGAACCGCGCCGCTGGAAGAAAACCTTCCGGTAATACTAGGCCTGCTTGGCATCTGGTATGGCAACTTTATGGGCGCTGATTCTCACGCCATCCTACCTTACGACCACTATTTAAGAGGTTTGCCTGCTCATATTCAGCAACTTGATATGGAAAGCAACGGTAAATCTGTTGATTTGAGTGGTAACCCGGTCGACTACACCACCGGCCCGATTATCTGGGGCGGGGCGGGAGCCAACGGACAGCACGCCTACCACCAGCTGCTGCATCAAGGAACCCGGCTGTCACCGGCAGACTTCATCATCCCGTTACAAAGCCACAACCCGGTCGCTCATCACCATGCAATTCTGTTTGCTAACTGCCTCAGCCAGACTCAGGCTCTAATGCAGGGAAAGACGGAGCAGGAAGCAAAGCAGGAGCTGTTAGACAAAGGATTAAGTGAAACAGAAGCAAGCGAGCTCGCACCACACAAGGTGATTGCTGGAAATAAACCATCCAACACCCTTCTATTTGATAAAGCAACGCCTAGAACCGTTGGCGCACTGATTGCGATGTACGAGCACAAAGTTTACGTTCAAGGGGCTATCTGGAATGTTAATTCGTTTGACCAGTGGGGAGTAGAGCTAGGCAAACAGCTTGGTAATGAGATTCTACACAAACTGCTGCAAGAGCCTTCAGACAAGCAACTGGATACCTCAACCGAAGGCTTGATTGCGCTATATAACAATTACGGCGCATCGATGTAGCAAGACGCCCATCGAGTCAGGGCGCTAAAGAATCTTTCATAGGCGACACCTGCTCACCCTGCCAGAAAAACTCGATAGGTCGCAACGTTTGCGATCTATCAAACTCAGCCCATAACTGCGAATATGTTCTCCCTACTTTAGGGTGGGCACAACCAGCCGCCAGCTCTGCCAGCGGCCAAAGCACAAAGGCATTTTCCAGAATTTCGTTTCTCGGCAGATCAACTCCGTCTGTCTCTCCTACCCTGTCATCGTAGGTTAAAATATCAATATCAAGTGTTCGGGAGCAAAACTTGGGGGCATTCTTAATGCGGCCATTGTCAGATTCAATTTGTTTTAACAGCCGCGATAGCTCACCGACGGATAAATCTGTTTCAAAACCCGCCACCAGATTTAAGAAGCAGTCACCTTCAAAACCAACCGCCTCACTTTCAAACACAGAGGAGACCTGCAGCTCACCAAAATAATCCTGCAGTGCATCAAGTGCCACAGTAACATGCAGCTCTCGATCAATATTGCTACCAATGCTGACATAAACCTTAGCCATGAGAGATACCTCCCTCATCTTCACCACTGCCTGCATAGCCACCACGACCGGCATAGTCACTACGATCAACACAGTCACTACGACCAACATAGTCACCACGGATAATCACCAGACCAACGCCTGCCGCTTCGGGGACGGCCCCCGGTTTATTAATCCTGAGTTTCAACCCCGGTACGGAGAATTCCGCCATAACAATGCTCGCAATTTTTTCCGCCAAGCTTTCCAGAAGTTGGTACTCGCTGCCCTCCACAAATGAAATAATTCTCTGCGACACAGCGCTGTAATCCAGGGCATGAGTCAGGTCGTCAGTGGCTGCTGCTGAAGAAATATCGAATCGCATTTCTAAATCCAGCACGACCCGCTGCTTGATCGTCCTTTCCCAGTCATAAACACCAATAGTGGTATCAATTGCCAAACCGTTTATAAAAACTGTATCACTAACCATTTTTTTCCTGCTGAATACACCCTTATATCAAGGGCATTATTTAATCTGAAGCGCATCTGTAACTTTAAGAGCACCACACAAGGGGCTCCACTTCACCGGATAAACGAGCACATAAATTGCCTAACTACACACGGCGGTGTATGGTTACTACCATCGACTCATCAACCCCAATTACGTTATTTATGGATACCGGCAAAATTGTCATTACTTGCCTGCTTGTCATACTCGCTTATGGTTTGGGGGCCATATCGGGGGCTATATTAGTCAGCCGCCTTTTCTCGCTCAAAGACCCTAGAACATCAGGCTCCAAAAACCCTGGCGCAACAAACGTTTATCGTATAGGTGGCGCTATACCCGCCATCATTACCTTGGTCATCGATAGCGCAAAAGGCGCCATCCCCGTTTACCTCGCCATAACTTCCGAATTACCGGAACTGGCCCAAGGTATTGTTGCCCTCGCCGCAATAACCGGCCACATGTACCCGGTTTATTATCACTTTAAAGGTGGGAAAGGCGTCGCAACAACACTGGGCGCTGGCCTGATTCTCTCACCCCCTACCACACTATTTATTACCGCATGCTGGATCGTCATTGCACGCAAAGTAAGAATTTCTTCGGTTGCGTCACTTAGCGCTGCACTCATCGCACCGTTTGCAGCATATATACTAGACCCTTCCTATACAGTGGTTTACAGCATCTTGAGTATTATGATCGTGTTCCGCCACAAAGATAACATTTCAGGCCTTATCACCGGCAATGAAAAGCGACTGGATAAACCCGACCTCTAATCGATAGCAGATAAGCTTTCGAGTGGCCACCTGGGCGTTGCCTTCAACGAGAAGTCATCCCGCTGTCCTGCAACGAGCCGCTGACAACCCGCAAAGGCAATCATCGCGCCGTTATCCGTACAAAATTCAGGTCTTGCATAAAATACCTCAGCTTTCTCTTTCGAGACCATAGCCTCCAGCGCTTCTCTCAGCGCAGTGTTTGCACTCACCCCACCCGCAATAACCAATCTCTTCATTTCAGCATGGCGCAGTGCTCTACGGCATTTGATCGTGAGTGTATCGACTACCGCAGACTGAAACGCCACCGCAATATCCGCTTTGGTTTGCTCATCAACCACGCCATCTTTGGCGTATTTCTGGGTCGTATTGAGGGTAAAGGTTTTCAGCCCGCTAAAGCTAAAGTCCAGGCCAGGTCGATCAGTCATCGGTCTGGGAAAACGAAACCGGCTGTTATCGCCGTTTTCAGCCAACCTGGCAATACGTGGCCCGCCCGGATAATCTAACCCAAGCATCTTGGCGGCTTTGTCGAATGCTTCTCCTGCCGCATCATCAACCGACTCACCTAACAGTTCGTAGCGACCAATCCCTTCAACTTTGACTAACTGGGTATGCCCACCAGAGACCAATAACGCCACGAAAGGAAATTCAGGTGGCGACTCTTCCAGCATCGGTGCCAACAGGTGCCCTTCCATATGATGCACACCAATCGCGGGAATGTTTAACACCAATGCCAGTGACTGGGCTACCGCCGCCCCCACCATTAAGGCACCAACCAAACCGGGGCCAGCGGTGTAAGCGATAGCGTCAATATCAGACTTATTTAGCTGAGCACCGGCAAACACCTCTTCTATTAAAGGTAATATCTTGCGAATATGATCCCGCGAAGCCAGTTCAGGAACCACACCGCCATAATCAGCATGAACCTCAACCTGGCTATAGAGGGCATGAGACAAAAGCCCGTGCTCACTATCAAACAGTGCGATACCGGTTTCATCACATGAGGTTTCAATTCCCAATACAATCACTCTTCTTACCCCGCCATCTGCATCACATCGCATCAATCTGAAATGCACAACCCAGCATGCATTTTTAATGGTGCGCAGGTTACCAGAAAATCAAAAGGTATGCTTTAAATTCGATGCAAGACTTTACAAGTAAACCTCATAAGGTTTAGAATTCGCCCCCCTATAGTTTTTACTTGATTAATAATCAGTCTATTTATAGGAACAAACAGTAAGAACGGATAGATCGAGCACCTATTAAATGCAGTGCTGATCAGAACCAGATTAACCTAAAAGATTACAGGTACCTTGAATGCCTTCTGTAAAAGTTAAAGAAAACGAGCCTTTTGATATCGCTCTACGTCGTTTTAAGCGTTCTTGCGAAAAAGCGGGTATCCTTTCTGAAGTTCGTCGTCGCGAATTCTACGAAAAGCCAACTTCTGTACGCAAGCGCAAGGCTGCTGCCGCTGTAAAGCGTCACGCCAAGAAAGTTCAGCGTGAAACCAAGCGTTTCGAACGCCTCTATTAATCAATCGTTGATTAATAGGATAGGTCTATGGCCAGCACAGAGTTAAAATCCAGCGTTAAAGACGCCATGAAAGAAGCAATGCGTGCAAAAGACAAACCTCGTCTTGGCACCATCAGATTGATCATGGCTGAAATCAAGCGTATTGAAGTCGACGAACGTACCGAAGTCGATGATGAACGCCTGTTAACCATTTTAGATAAAATGGTTAAGCAACGCCGTGATTCTGCCAAGCAATATACTGATGCTGGTCGGACCGAACTTGCTCAAGTTGAGATCGACGAAATGGCTATTATTCAGGACTTTCTTCCTGAAGCCCTGACCGACGAAGAACTCGACGCACTGGTGAAAGATGCAGTCAGTGAAAGCGGTGCAAGCTCTATGCAAGATATGGGTAAAGTAATGGCTATACTCAAACCCAAAGTTCAAGGCAGAGCGGACATGGGCAGCATCAGCGGTAAAGTTAAAAAAGCCCTTCTATAGATCTGACCTGAAAAGCAGCACTATCCTGTAAGAGAGCAGGTATGCCTGTAAATCAGCAAACGTCCCTCTCGACTTAGCGCCCTACTCTACGCTCCAGAAATTTGATCTCCCAATCAAAACGAGTAGTATGTTTTAAAGCAAGTCGTTTAGCCCTCTGTATTTTCTAGACCCGTTATTTCTTTAGTGCCGGAGAACGCCAAACCTAATGGCAGGAATGATACCACAGCCCTTCATCGACGATTTATTAAGCAGAATCAATATCGTCGAGCTGATATCTTCTCGCATACAACTCAAAAAAAGCGGTAACAGCTATAAAGCCTGCTGCCCATTTCATGATGAAAAAACGCCCTCTTTCAACGTTATCCCCGATAAACAGTTTTATCACTGCTTTGGCTGTGGCGCATCAGGAAATGCTATCGTTTTTTTACGCGAATATGAAAACCTGTCATTCAATGAGGCCGTTGAAGAGCTTGCCAAAATCGCTGGCATGGAAATCCCCAGAGATGAGGCCGTCAAAAAACAATATGACGCCAGCCAGAGGCTTATCAGCGCACTGGATTTTGCCGCCGACTATTACGAACAACAATTATCGCAACACCCGTTAAAAGATCACGCACAACAATACCTCAAAAAACGAGGGCTAAGCAGCGAGATCATTAAAACCTATAAGCTAGGCTTTGCCCCTACAGAGCAAAGTAACCTCGCACCTCTCTGCTCCAACGACAAGCTTTCGGCGCTCATTGAAACCAAAATGATCTTTAGCCAACACGGCAAAGCGCCTTTCGATCTGTTTCGAAACCGGATTATGTTCCCTATCCGCAACACGCGAGGCAAAACAGTCGCTTTTGGTGGCCGCACACTGGGCAATGATAAAGCCAAGTATATCAACTCACCAGAATCATCAGTGTTTCATAAGAGCAACGAGATATACGGCATATATGAAGCCTATAAAACCAACCGCAGTATCGACAAACTGCTGGTTGTAGAGGGGTACTTGGATGTTGTATCCCTTGCTCAATACGGCATTACTTATGGTGTGGCGACCCTCGGCACAGCGACCAATCAAGACAACCTCACCGCCCTGCTCCGGCACACCAATCACCTGATATTCTGTTTTGATGGCGACAGAGCCGGACTCAAGGCAGCTCATAAAGCTATGCATAACTGCCTTCCACTGGTTCAGGATGGCGTGCAGATTCAGTTTATGCTACTCCCCGAAGGTGAAGATCCAGACACCATCGTGAGAAAAGAAGGCAAAGCGAGCTTTGAAAAAAGAGTCGCTCAGGCCAGACCGCTTTCCAGCTTCTTTTTTGATGTTCACAGCGAAGGGCTTGATCTCGAAATTCCTGAACACAAAGGGTTGCTAAAAAACCGCGCCGAGCCTGAAATAAATCTTATCGCCTCAGAAACGATAAAAGCCGCCATTAAAGATCAACTTTATGCGCTAACAAGACGCACCTACAACAACTCAAAATACCAGAAAAATTCAAAGTTTCAGGGCAGTTCAAAGTTCCAGAACAATGGCCGCTTTCCAAAAAACGGCGGCTCGCAATCACAGAACAACACAGGGTTCTACAAAAAAGCGATCACTCAGGTTTCTGTTAAGCGAAAACCCGATGTCTCTGTCAGCCTTGCCCTATATTTCTTTCCAGACAAGGCTGCGGCATTTTGCGAGCACATTGAAAGCAACCAGCTTGAAGAACAGTTCCCCGTTACGCTGAATTTTTCCCGCTTTATGGTTAACGAATCATTAACGACACATAAAGATTTATTAATTTCTATCGCGACCAATAGCGATAATCAAAATTACTTCTATACTCTTTTTGACGAAATCGAGTTTATTCCATTAGCAGAAGATGCACTGCAAGAAGCTCAAGATACTCTTCACAAAGCGGCACAAAATAAAAGACGCGACACACTCGTTGAAAAGTCACATACACAGCCTCTTAATAACGAAGAGAAAGAAGAACTCAGAGCACTCTCCACATGGGGAGAGGCAACAATACAATAATTAATCACTGACATTCACTTGAATTCTAAATTATCGCCACCATATTGCGTTCAGTGGCATGGCTTTGTGATTCAAGCTATAATGTCAGTTTGATTTTTGATCAATCACCAAACTGAAAGGGTGTATATGTCAGGCGATTCTCAACAGTCCCGTTTGAAAGAACTAATTGCTCGAGGTAAAGAACAGGGGTACCTGACTTACGCAGAAGTAAACGACCATCTTCCTCAAGACATCGCGGATCCAGATCAGGTCGAAGATATCATTCGAATGATCAATGATATGGGTATCAAGGTATGCGAAAGCGCACCTGATGCCGATTCATTACTCATGGCCGATGGCGATTCTACCGACGAAGTCGCTGCCGCAGAAGCTGCAGCCGCACTCGCCGCAGTGGAGTCCGAAGCAGGACGAACCACAGACCCGGTTCGCATGTACATGCGCGAAATGGGCACCGTTGAACTTCTGACACGTGAGGGCGAAATTGTTATCGCCAAACGGATTGAAGAAGGGCTCAGAGACGTAATGTCAGCGCTTGCTCACTTCCCCGGCTCAGTATCCAGCACTATCGGCGCCTATGACAGCATTGTCGAAGAAGAAGGGCGTTTGAGCGATATCGTCACAGGTTTTCTTGACCCTGATGCTGAAGTTAAAAAAGCCGTTACGCCAAAAGCCGTTGAAGAGATCAAAGACGAAAGCGACGAAGACGACGATGAAGATGATGATACTGAAAGCGATGATGAAGAAGTAGAAAGCGGCCCGGATCCAGAAGAGACCAAGGCCCGCTTCACTGACCTTCGTAAACAGTATGCCGTTGTCGAAGAAGCGATTAGCAAGCATGGCCGTCAAAGCAAAGAAGCAATTAAAGAGCTTGAAAAACTTGGCACTATTTTCGCGCCACTAAAACTTTCACCCAAGCGCTTCGACGCACTGGTTAACAAAGTTCGTGATGTTAATGATGGCATCAGACGCCATGAAAGAAAGATCATGGATATCTGTGCCCGTGAATGCAAAATGCCAAGAAAGGACTTCATCAAAAAGTTCCCTGGCAACGAAAGCAACCTAGAGTGGGCGCAAGACATCGCCGCTGCAGGCCTGGGTTATTCAGACGCGATAAACTCGCGAGCAGAAGATATTACTCGACTGCAACGCAGAATTAAGCTGCTCTCAAGTGATGCCGGCATCGATGTACCCGTTATAAAAGATATCAACCGCAGAATCTCTATCGCCGAGGCAAAAGCCCGTCGCGCGAAAAAAGAGATGGTTGAAGCAAACTTGCGACTGGTTATCTCGATTGCCAAGAAGTACACCAACCGTGGACTTCAATTCCTCGACCTGATTCAGGAAGGCAACATCGGCCTGATGAAAGCCGTTGATAAGTTTGAATATCGCCGTGGTTACAAGTTCTCAACTTACGCAACCTGGTGGATCAGACAGGCGATTACTCGCTCTATTGCCGACCAGGCGAGAACCATCCGTATTCCGGTTCACATGATCGAAACGATCAACAAGTTGAACCGTATATCGCGTCAAATGCTTCAGGAAATGGGCCGAGAGCCAACTCCAGAAGAGCTGGGCGAACGAATGGAGCTTTCAGAAGACAAGGTACGCAAAGTCTTAAAGATTGCGAAAGAGCCTATCTCAATGGAAACCCCAATCGGTGATGATGAAGATTCACACTTGGGCGACTTTATTGAAGACACGCTTGCAGAGTCTCCAGTCAACTCAGCAACAGGTGCAGGCCTTAAAGAAGCGACTACATCGGTTCTTTCCGGGCTAACCGCCCGTGAGGCAAAAGTACTACGTATGCGCTTTGGCATCGAGATGAATACAGACCACACACTGGAAGAGGTCGGCAAGCAGTTCGACGTCACCCGTGAGCGTATTCGTCAAATCGAAGCAAAGGCACTGCGTAAACTTCGTCACCCAAGCCGCTCCGATCATCTTCGTAGCTTCCTCGACGAATAACTATTGAAATACAAGGCGTCATCAGTATAATGACGCCTTCTTTTCTTCAGTAACACCGTAGAAAACTGCTTAATGTGCCCCCTTAGCTCAGTTGGTTAGAGCGCCCGACTCATAATCGGTAGGTCCCCTGTTCAAGTCAGGGAGGGGGCACCATTTTCACTTAAAATGAGCAGTATTTCCTTTATTTCTAGCAGTATAACTCCTATAGTTTGCATAAAGCTAAATGATATTATCGAACCATTCGGGCTCGCTACTGTCTTATTTAGCATAGTAAAATGCACGGAAATTTAAGGTAGGCCTAAGATGGGCAACTTAGACACAAGAGACAAGTACGTCAAAATTCTTGAGGCATTTGCTTATATAGCTACGCACGCCCCAAAGAAAAACGAATACAACGTGCTCAAGGTATTTTATTTGGCTGACAAGCTTCACATGGAGCGCTATGGGCGTTTTATTTTCGAAGATAGCTATTCTGCTATGCCCAAAGGGCCCGTTCCATCGATTGCATATGATTTAATCAAACAGATCCGTACTGCCGGGAAAATTCCTCACTCCCTTACTACCCCAATTCAAATTCAAGAACATCACAAGGTTCTGCCCTTGAGGGATGCAGATGAAGATGTGTTTAGCGGCTCTGATCTTGAGTGCATTGATGAAATACTTGAGCTTAGCGCAAATAGTGATTTGGGAGACTTGAGTCACGATGACGCATGGAAGCAGACAAGTAAAAACTCGATAATTCCAGTTGAGCTAATTATTAGCACCCTTCAAAATAGTGACGAGCTTTTAGAGCTTCATAGAAATAGGCACCCCTAGCCGTAATCAACATCGAGGGATCGTTACGGAAAGGGAGAGCCATGCCGGAAAATACACATTCATTTGCTGAACTACTCGCAAAAAATCTAAGAGTAGGAGCCGTAATTCATAAGCACTGCGCATTCACTACCCCACCCAAGGATAAATTTCTTGTCGTTGTATCAATACAACCGCGTCTACTAGTGCTATTGATAAACTCGCACGTTAATGACTTCTACGTTAGAAAAAAGCTTGATCGATTCCATGTTCCCGTTCTGGCAGAGGATCATACTTTTCTAAACCACGATTCGTTCGCTAATTGTATAGACTCACAAGCAGCTTTCGATTACACATCAGTTAGAGATGATGTCATTCAAAACTACAATAAGGTATTTAAAGGCTGGCTCACAGATAGCTGTTTAGAGCAGGTATATAACGCTGTAAAAGATAACAACCTAATTGTTCGAGGTCATCAGAAAGAAATCATTGCGTCTATAAAACAGCAATTACCGCATTTAAAGGCCTAGCCTAAGGCCCCATTGAAACAATGCCTGTCGCCAAAACGATACCTCAATTACATTCAAATTATGTATTTGAAAAAATTAAAGAGATCGATGATAAAACTAGATAACTCAGATTTGTCACCAGCCAATTGATGATCGGTTGGTGGCACTGCCCCCCACACTCAATGGTGACTAACCATAAAACCAACGATACCCAAACTAAAACCCAGCACCGCGCCCATGGCTGGAGCCCAGTATCTGAACAAGGCGATGTCGCGGCGATTAAATACCAAAGTCGGGACGGTTTTCCCATCGGAGACAAATAACTCTATGCAGAGGGACTATTTAGTTGCACCCTGCATCGAGTGCGGGATGTAACCGGGCTGGAATTCACGCCAATCAAAGTTCATTTTCGTCATGGTACAACCCCGCACCATGATAAATATAACGAATACTTTGGCTGTCCGATTATTCATATTATTTCGAATGCTGACGTGGAATTTAGTAAACAGCTCCGGCGGTATAGTTTGTATATCAACAGCACTGCTCATTGCCAACCACGTCAAAACAACCTGCCAGATTTTTCAGGGTTAATATTTAGGTGCTAGTATAGTAATGGCGATTTAATGATTAATTTAGGAAGTGCCATCGTTATATTACTCACACCAATAATAAAGGAATTAACTGCATGAAAAAATTATTAAAAAAATCGTTAGCAGTGCTGTCAGTTGCAATAATCTCTATGTCGTGCTCAGCAGCAGAGAACCGCCCAAATGTTATTATACTGCTTGCTGATGATATGGGTTTTGGCGACATTGGTGCTTTTGGTAGTGAAATCGACACGCCACACATTGATCAACTGGCACGAGAGGGAATCCATTTTACTAATTTCCATGTGGGGGCTGCATGTTCTCCTACTCGGACCATGTTAATGACAGGGGTAGACAATCATCTTGCCGGAATGGGCAACATGTTAGAAATACAAGCAGATAATCAGTTTGGCAAACCAGATTACGAAGGCCACCTTAATGATAAGGTTGTTACAGTAGCATCATTATTACGTGATGAAGGTTATCACACCTACATGGCTGGAAAGTGGCATCTTGGGCATACAAAAGAAACCCTCCCACATTCTCAGGGATTTGAAAAAACATTTGCACTTATGGAAAGTGGAGCCGACAACTGGGTCGAACAACCATACGCACCTATGTATAAAGCGGTTCATTATTTTGAAAACGGGAAACCGGTAAAGCTTCCAACCGAGGGATATTTTTCTTCTGATTTTTACACTCAACGCATTATCGGCAATATTGAGGCAAACAGAATAGATGGCAAACCTTTTTTTGCTTATGTTGCCTATCAAGCTGTCCATTATCCCCATCAAGCACCTAAACAGTTTATTGATAAATATAATGGGGTGTACGATGAAGGATACGAAGCCTTACGTAAATCACGCCTTGAACGGCAAAAAGAACTTGGGATTATTTCTAAGGATGTAAAGCTTGACGAAGGGCTAGCGAAAACAACCTTCGAGGATTACAAGATTTCCCCATGGGACTCACTAAATGATGAAGAAAAAAAGTTTAATGCTCGACGCATGCAGACTTATGCAGGAATGTTGGACAACATGGACTCAAACATCGGAAAGCTTCTTTCTTACTTAGAAAGCATTGGTGAAGCTGAAAACACCCTGATTCTGTTTTTGTCTGATAATGGCGCTGACCCAAATCAATTCCCCATTACGCCTGAATACCGAGACTGGTACAAAAAAATGTATCAATACTCCATCATGGAAGACTATAAAGGAGATTACTCTTCGATGGGGCAGAAAGGTTCTTTTGCTGACTATGGCCCCGGCTGGGCTGCCGCATCCGTTGCGCCAACCAGCTACTTCAAAACGTTCTCCACAGAAGGCGGCCTCAGGGTTCCGTTCATTGCGAAATATCCGGGCAAAATCGCAGCGGGAGAATCTAATAACAAATTCGCGTTTGTTAAAGACATTGTACCTACCGTTCTGGAAATAGCTGGCGTTGACAACCCTGGTACTGCTTACAAAGGGAAGAAAATCCATGCGCCCGATGGCAAAAGCATGTGGAGTGTACTTACAAGTATAAAACCACAGGTTCATGAAGACGATGAAAGTATTGGTTATGAACTTGCAGGAAGCAGTGCAGTTTTTCGTGGGAAATATAAACTGGTTCAAAATCTCCCCCCAAAAGGAACCGGGCAATGGGAGCTCTATGATATTGAATCCGACCCATCCGAACTTCATGATCTAACTAACCAGAAACCAAAACTTGCTGCTGAATTGCTCGCGGCCTACCAGGATTATGAAAAAGAAAACAACGTAGTGCCTGTGCCTGAGGGCTACAACCCATTTGAGCAGGCCATAAAAAACAGCAAACGAAAAGACGTTCACTAGCACTCTAGCGGGTCAAGAAAAATGACTATCCTATGAAATATAAGGATAGTCATAACTATTGATGTTATGACCGTACTTTCTGCCCTGTCGATCAATTCTAGAATATTCTTTATGACGTAATATCCCAGGCTCTCGATCCTTTAAATAGAAGGTAGTGTGGACTTCCCAGGTATCTCTAGACATCAACCTAATGATGAGTCAGCATAAAACCAACGATACCCAAACTAAAACCCAGCACCGCCCCCATGGCTGGTGCCCAGTGTCGTTCTAGTTTGGCTTGGGGCGCTATATCCTGAAATACGCTGTAAAGAATCCCGCCTGCGGCAAAAAGCATAATACCGTTAACCACAAAGGGAAATTCAACCAACCATAAGTAGCCCATTGCGGCGGCCAATGGTCCGAGAAAGGCCATCATGGTAAATAGTGATATAACTTTTAAACCACTATAACTTGAGCTTTGTTTTAACTCGCGATAGGCGTTAAAACCTTCTGGCAGGTTTTGTAGTGCGATCAGCGCGACCAGCAGCACCGCGCCATTCCCACCAGAGGCAAAAGCGGAACCCAGTGCAATGGACTCTGGCACAAAGTCAGCTAACATCGCGGTTAACTGGCTGGCTGATGTTTGACTCTTGGCCAGTACAATATCGATGAGCATAAAGCCAATCCCACCTGCGATAAAACACGCGCTTGCAGCTAAGGTGCTCAGCCCAGCTGCGCCTTCGGGCACCAGCACCAGCGCTACAGCGGAGAGCAACGCGCCGCCACCAAAAGCAATGATGCTGTGTCTTAGTTCTTCTTCTAACCACAGCGGCCTTATTCGCTCTATACCGGCAATGGCAGCCCCAAAAGGCATCGCCAAACCGGCAAGTAATGTGAGTAGCAATATGTTGAATAATTCATTCATAGGGAAACATTAACCATTTTAGTTTAGGGGGTCAAAAGCGAATGGTACTTTATTGTTTTGTGAGTATGCGAGCCTAAGGTTAAGAACAATTATTAACCTCCTTTGTTCGGCGCGTGCCTTGTCCCCATATGAGACCCCTCGCACATTTGTACCCTTTTGACGTATTTGAGTATATATCTGTCGTCCCTGCTAATAGTTGACTAAATTACTATGGAATAAAGTGCCCTCATTGAACGCAATAACAGCGAGGGAGTGAGATGATGAAACGGTTTCATAGTGCGGCAACAAGTATTTTATTAACAGGGTTCGCGATACCTGCCGAGGCCGAGTTAAAAGCGCTGGATGATATGACCATGTCCAATGTGGTAGGGCAAGCATATCTGCAAGTAGACCGCTACCAACGACCCACCGACGAATCGGTCAATTATATTCGGGCACAGTTAGGGGTCGATATTGAAACGCAAATCAATGCAGACGTGATGGAGTTAGGTAAGTACCCGCGCTGGGATGAAAAACGAAATGACTGGGAGGTTCAGGCAGCGGACATCCTGATAGAGAACTTTTCTATGGGGCATATCTATGACGAAGCTTACTATTCATTGAACCCTTTGATGCCCAAACCGGTGAAGCCGGACGGTTCTGCCTATAAGAACGGAGAACTTGTTCCTTTCCGGATGCTTGACCCCTATATTGAATTTGCACTAGAAGAGATTGACGGTAAACCAACCCCCATCGGCTTGCGCATCGGTTACGGTAAGGCAGAAGGGATGATGTCTGGCAATATCCTGAGTCTTACCGGCGCTGTACATAGCACGATTCGAACAAACCTAGACTATGTTGCAAACCAGCTGGGAACATGCGAGCTGGCCGAGGATTTATGCACGCAGTTAGCGTTGTCACCTTTATTGGGATCAGTTGAAGTCGTCAACGGTGCTGATTTAGTCTATGGCGAAGACACATCCCCCTCATCACTCGTGGGTGAAATTGATGAAGCCCGGGCAATGTATACAGGTATCAAAAACGGTGAGAGCATGCGCGCCGACACGGGCCTGGCAGCGGTTGAACTACCCGCTCAGAATTGCATGGTCGCAGCGGCCGATGTCTGCTTTCCGCTGACCCAGTTTCAGTCGCTGTGGGTTGGCGCTAGAGACGAGAATGGTAACCTGGCAGGGCCTGCTGACGGTATGTTTCTATCGTTTCAGACTCGGCCGCTAGAGTGGAATCAAAATTATAGAGCCGGCAATACCGAAGAGTCCTACATGCAGACCGTCAAAGGTGCTTTCTTAAACGTGCCTGCCGGGGTGCTTGAGATGGACACACTCAGCGCTACACAGGGAACCCCAAGAGCAAGAACCGAATACATCGATCGCGGAAATGGTTTGTTTTGATTTATGTACAGGTGCACGGTTTTTTACATTAGAACGGCTATAATAGTTGACCAATTTAATCAACTATTAGGCAGCCAGTCGGTGTAATCAAACCGCAAAGCGATAAGAAAACAATAATAACAGGCTGCCATCTGATGTGCTCAGAGGTATAAGAATGGCGCCAAAATTTCCATGGCAGGTAGTAAAACTTATTATTGAGTCGGCAATGTCAGTCGGGCTATCTTTTAAAGACTTACCGAAGAACATCCAGCTATTTGAACAGTTAGTGAAAAAGCAAGGGGTAACACCAGATGACATCGAGCGATTGATGGAGGCGATGGAGAAAGGTACAGGCAGAACCGACTTAGCCATTATTTTTGCCAGAACATTTATCCCGGAATCCATCGATGATTACTTAACACTCGCCTATACCGCCGAAAATTTGAACAATGCGGTAGAACTACTCTCAATTAATAAATGGATATTGCATCCCTCGGTAGACCTCGCAGTATCTGAACAAGGCGATGTTGCGGCGATTAAATACCAAAGTCGGGACGGCTTTCCCATCGGGGACAAATATTTCTATGCGGAGGGACTGTTTAGTTGCATCCTGCATCGAGTGCGGGATGTAACCGGGCTGGAATTCACGCCAATCAAAATTCATTTTCGTCATGGTATAACCCCGCACCATGATAAATATAACGAATACTTTGGCTGTCCGGTTATTCATGACTGCGATACCGATGCCATTTTTATATCGACTGACGTGTTATATGCCCCCTTCAAGACTCACGACCGCGAAGCCAGCCTGGCACTCCAGCAAAAAGCGGCAGAAAAGACTAAGAACTCATCAAACTTCGTCGCCGAAGTGAGCGTACAGTTAAGTACCCAGTTGGATAACGAAGACTTTGGTATTGAAGATCTTGCTTCACACATGCATATGAGCCCTCGCTCCTTGCAGCGCAAACTGAAAGACTTTGGGCTGACCTTTAGTTTGCTGAAAAATTCGGTGCGCATCCAGCGCGCAAAAGAACATTTTGAGCAAGGATACAACAACCTGGAAGATATCTCTGCGGAGTTAGGATTTGTAAATGCACATAGCTTCCGCCAATTTTTTAAAAAACAAACAGGAATGACCGTTGGAGAATACCGCGCTGCCCCCTTGATGCAGGAATCATTGCGCTTACCCACCTAAGCGCTTCAAGTATCAGTACTTTACGCCCATGCAATTGGGCCCCTCTCTCCATATTTATTCTCTAGCTCACAACGACTCGTTAGAAAAGTGTTTGCTACGACAAATACAATCTTAAATTTTGTTAAAAAGACACCAACAAAATTAATCTCTGGCCTCGTCTCGAATAATTTTTATTACCTATAAAACAGCAATATAGAAACATTGAGACAAGCCACATTGTTCTGGCACATGCTGTGCAAAAGCCTACCTTGCTAGCCCTGACAGGCTACAACAAACACATTAATTATCTTTACTGAGGAACAAGTTATGTCGATCAATCATAAAATGAATGAGTGGATGACCCCGTTATTCGCGATAGCCTTATTGTGCTTTGCACCTGCATTGCTGACGCCAGCCCATGCAGAAGACGGTAAGGTGATTGCAGGCATTGCCTGCCAAAAATCACTGGGTGTCGGGTCTGTGGGTGGTGGCGCGCTTAGAAATGACTCAACAACCGGGTCTTTAACGGCGGAGTGCCCTATCGTAAGAGACAGCATTTATGGCGGCATCAATGATGCCTATGTCAGGCTGTACAATGCCAGCTCGTCTACGTCTGCCTGCACGCTAAATGCCAGAAGTATTTATGGCACATACGGCTATTCACAATATAAATCTGCCTCAGGTAGCGGCTACAAAACGCTATCTTACACACCAATATCGGATGTTAATGGTGGCCATTACTATTTCTGGTGTGCAATAGCCCCCTCGACCAATGGTGCAAAATCCAGACTGATTTCATACCGCATGGATGAAAACTAGTCTCACAGGGAGCGAGACCTTTACGGGCATCAACAGTGTTGGCGCCAAGGTTAGCTCCCCCTCTTTTTCTGGTGCTGTCGCGCCCTACACAAAATAACATCACTTACCGATGCCAATTCAGGAGGACCATATGAACATTAAACCCCATCACTGTCTCACTGCGACGCTGGTCGCGAGTGGCATGCTAATCAGTTGGATATTAATAAGTCAGACAGATAACAGCCAACCGTTCGTTAGCGCAAACACGTACAAAAATGATATGGCAGCCATTAACCAAAAGCTGGAAGAACTCGTCCATGCGATCAAACATACTGAAACTCAACCTCGAAACGCTGCACCAGCAGTCTCTAAAGAGAGCCAAAAACTGCGCTCAGAACCCCAAACTGAACATCATGAGAGCAACACCTTGCCGGTTGTAGATGAGCCTGTAACAGTCAGAACGGAACAGGGCGTTGCAGATGTTGTCTACCAATTAACAGACGACCAAATCACAGAAGCAGCTGATTCCAAGCAGAATGAGTTAGAGCAGATGCAGAATATTGTCTGGCACCTTGAGCGAGAACTCAGTCGTCAGGAGGATGATACAAGCTGGTACCCACAAGCGGAGGACGCTATTCACTCGGCGCTAGAGAGTGAACTATTTAGTCAAAGTTCGCTCGCGAATCTCAGCTGTCGAGCAACGATGTGCCGCATTGACATTGCACACGCCAATCAAGAGGCTGAAACCGCATTTCTCAGCGAGATAAATGCCGTAGCAGGGTTTGCAGATACTGAAGCGTTTTATACACGAGAGATTGATATGAACGGCGGTGTACTGATGACCTACTATCTCAGCCGAGAAGGGCACCGCTTACCCCGGCTGGCGGCGATGAATTAGGTAACAGGTGACTAAAGGGGCGATTAAAGCCGGTTCACACAGTCATTCAGAGTGGCAATGTAACCATCCACGTTCGCGGCAACAAAAACTTAAACACCTGCACCAACACGACTCTTATCAGGGTTTAACCGGGTCAAGTTTGGTGTGGGTTTGCGGCATGTTTTTACGACCATTTGACTCTCTCTTTACCGTTTGAGGTCTAGCCTCTAAGACGTAAGCGATCTGCTTATTATCTACACACATCGCTATAAACAACTTGTCGAAAAACGTCACAAATTTGCTATATCATGCCATCAAAATCTGTTTTAAATTTAAATTAAAGCACGATAACTAGCTCTATTGCTCTAGCTCGTTTACTATTGTTTGGCGCTTCAATCTACAGCAAAATTATAGCCCCGACCTGTAGAAATTATAGCCCTGATATCAATAAAACACGCAATGCGGAATCCGGTAGTGATATGGACAAGAGTCTCTCTTCACGAGCATCGAATTTACTCCTAATACTCTTTCTGGCTTTCATCGTATTGCTATCCATCGTTAAGCTGTTGTTCCCTGCTGATGACTATCGCCAACAAATCTCACAGCGTTTAACCGCAATAACCGGGCAACCGATGGAGATCATTGACGAACTTGAATGGTATCTCTCACCATGGCCAAGCCTGTTTGCCGAACGAGTTGTTGCAACTCAGTCTGATGTTGCGCTGGAAGGGGTTAGTATTTCGTTTAGCGGGCTGGACTTACTTTTGCTAAAAGCCGCTCCCGCTCACATACAGGCCGAACGAATCACGTCAATCTCCAACCTAACAACGAACATTCTGCTAGACGACCTAACAGTCAGTTTTGACGAGTCGGGAGCACGCCCCAGCGCATTCAACTTTTTTCTTCACCGACCACTAGCGCACAGTAGTCAGGGTGGTAAACAGGCAGTAAATATTAAGGGCAACATTAAACATTTGGCCTCTGGCCGGTATCAAGTCGACGGAGAGATCACCAAAAACGACAATCACTCAACAAGCCCGTCGAACACAGGCCTGTTGAAGAACAGCCACTTCACACTAAACCTCTCCAACAACACTGGCGCAGGCAGGCATCTTTTTGACCTCAGGTTTTCAGCTGACACATTTTCTGCGTCCGCTAATGGTGAGTTAGACATCTCTGGGAACAGGGTATCACTTCTGCTTAAGCAGCTATCAACGCCAAATATGACTTTGTCTGGCCATTCTGTTTGGCAGCGTGAAAACGCATCTATCACCAATCAACTCCATAGCAAGCGGGTGACGATCCCACTGGCGTGCTTCGAGAAACCTTACAACTTAAACCGTTCCAGCTGCTATGACCTCATTGCCTTAATGATGATTCCAGGAGAGAACACACTACAAATAGACAGCTTAACCAGCCACCAACAAACATTGAAAAATATCAACCTTGATTGGCGTTTTGCTGATAGTGAGATCCTCATCAACAAAGCAACTGCAAAGGCAGTAGGAGGTGACATCAACCTTGACGGAAGCTACCAGCTTGCTTCAAACCACTGGCACTTCAACCTGGGTGGACAAAGCATAAATATAGAGCAGCTTTTGCGAGCGTTTAAACAAAACCCTCAGGTATATGGCAAAGGAGATATCAGCCTCAGCGGAGAAGGCGCGTTTGAAAGTCATCAACTCAAATATCACACCATAAACGGTGAAGTGGTGATCAGTGACGGGAAAACCGAATTATTCAATTTGGAAAAAGAGCTCTGCACTCAGGTAAAAGGCGTGGTTGTAACCGACTCGACAACAACAGCTTTTAGACGTTTGACGGTTAAGGTTAGTGAAGAGAATGGGCACCTTAACATCCCCTATTTTAACAGTGAACTTGATGGCGCAGAGATCAATGGTCAGGGGAACCTGTCACAGGAACAAATGCTTAAGCTTGTCATGAATGTAAAAATTAACAAGGAAGAGTGGGCCTTGTGCAGACTGCCTCGGGCGCTTACTGCAGTTGAGTGGCCACTAACCTGCGCGAAACAGCTCGATGGTAAAGGGGACTGCTCAATCAATATAAAACAGATGGGGATTAGCGCCCTATTGCTGGCTGAAGACCCTGAGCGAAAAGACAAAGCTAAGCAAAAACTCCAAGAGCTAAAAGAGAGCGATAAAGTTAAAAAAGTACTCGGTAGGCTGGAAAAGTGGCTCAATGAATAAACTCTCCCCTTCAAGCGTCTAGCCCAGCAACCACGTCCTAAAAAGCACCTCACCCACGCCCTAAAACCATATATCCCCGGCAGTGGGTTATTTCACCCCAAACATGCATTAGCCCATTTTTAAACTATACTTTTTAAAACAATAATCTAGGAAACAGAGGGTACTATGAGTTGGCTTAACAAGAGCATATTTAACAAGCTGCTCGCCATTATTGGCGGGGGTTGTCTTGTAATCGCATTTGCTGCCCTGTTCTACTTTAGCAAGGCTTCTTCTGGCATCTCCGACTATCAGTCTGTTATTAGTGTTGACGACTACAATGCCATTCAGGTCTCAGGCATGCTGTCTGAGTTTAAAGGGCAAGTTCAAGAGTGGAAGAACGTACTTATTCGTGGCTCAGACCCAAGTAACCTCGACAAATATTGGGGCCGCTTTGAAAAGCAGGAAGCCAAAATTCAGTCCATGGGAGAGGCGTTAGCCAAAAGACTTAGCAACCCGGAAGAGATTGACTTGGTCACTCGATTTCTAACCGCACACAAACAAATGGGCCAGGACTATAGAACAGGGCTAGAGGATTTTAAATCAGCTAATTTTGACGTATCAGCAGGTGACAGGGCCGTTAAGGGTATCGATAGGGAGCCCAGCAAGTTGCTGGCAAGTGCCGTTAAGTCGATACAGGAAAGTGCCGTTGCACGCTCTGAGAAAATTGGTGCTGAAGTCGGCTCAGCAACGGTTATTGCAGCGACCTTGCTCTTTGGAACAATTTTGATTTTTGCAGGAATATCCCTTTATACCGTTAATATCGCATTGGTGAAACCTAGCCAGGAGCTGGCTAGAGTTATCGATAATCTTAGTAATGGTTATATCAATAATGACATTTCTATCCGACGTCAGGATGAGCTAGGTACACTCGCAGACGCATCAAGAAAGCTTCAGGATTTTCTATCTGACATCGCAGCTCAGCTTAAAGAAGCCACAGATGGCTCAAACAAAGCGTCCGAGACACTTACTGAAGCGTGCGTAACAGTGTCCGAAAATGCGCATCAAGGGCACTCCAGAACCGATCAGATTGCAGCAGCCATGCAAGAGATGACGGCAACAGCACAAGAAGTTGCAAGCCACGCCAGCACAGCAGCCGGGCTCACGGTTGATGCAGACACCGCATCCAGTGATGGGCTCGATACCATGCATCAGGCGCAAAGCTCTATTAACCGGCTGGCAGAACAGGTTGAAGACAACGTTGAAACCGTAAACAAGTTGGCCGAGCAGACCAACAATGTGGGTGCCGTTCTGGGTGTTATTCGAGGCATTGCGGAGCAAACAAACTTACTCGCACTCAACGCAGCAATTGAAGCTGCACGGGCCGGTGAGCAAGGTCGAGGCTTTGCGGTCGTGGCAGATGAAGTAAGAACGCTTGCCCAGCGGACACAGGAGTCGACAACCGAAATTGAAGCTATTATTGATAGTGTTCAAAGTAGCGCCAAGAATATGGTGACGGTGATGGACAGCAGCCGCTCAGTCACAACAGAGAGCGCAACGCTGTTTAATCAGGCAGCCGAAAAGTTGGAGCAGATATCGAGCAGCATTTCTGAGATTACCTCTCTTAACGAACAGGTTGCAACGGCAGCAGAAGAGCAGACCAGCACCTCTGAGGAGATTACGCAGAACGTTACTGAAGTAGCAGAACTCACGGAACAAACAGTTAAAATAGCTGAAAGCACACGTGATACAGCGGATCACCTATCCAGCCTTGCCAGAAATACAGCAGAACTCAGTAAGCGGTTTAAAACATAACCTCATTCACACCGACATGGGTCAAACGGTATAAGTAAGCGGAGTGTTCCCCCGCGAAGCGCCGGGGAAACGCGATAATAGGTTGCCCGTACCTTTCAATAGGTGTGTAGCTCATGCGCCACGCCCCCCCAGCCCAAAGCCACTCTGCCTGCTGCCGATACCAGGCATCTGCGACACGCCGCTTGCTTTGATATGCCCTTGCGACTTCAACACCTTCGTTAGTCACGAGCACACGCTCATAGCGACCCTTGCCTGTCTGTGCATTTAACCATATTAGCGCTTGTTGAAATGCTGGAGGCGAGTGATTGAGTTTGGTCGTCAGAAGCAACACGCTAGCTATCGCGACGATAGCGATCACAGCTGCTACGCTTCGATATGGCGCGATGAACGGCGCTAAAGCAAGTGTCACTATCAGCACTCCCAAGACAATCACTGGCAGTAGGTGACGGAGATTATCAGGGTTCTGAAAAAAGAGTGTCCACAGCAAAACAACGATAAAGCTAACAACCAGACAACGCGCCGCCGATGGCCTGATCCATAACTGCCCACAGCTGAACAATAATAAGATAGATACCCCTGCCAGCAGCCAATCACTTCCAACATAATCGGACGCTACATCCCACCAGGAATCTCCCGTCGCTTCGGTCAGGCTAGTATTACCCCATACCAGAAAGTGCCCCCGGACAAAGCGAAATGCTTCTTCAAATAAAGCAACACCATCTTTTGAATACATGTATAAGAAACTCAATAGCAAAGGCAGAGCAATGGCCCACACAACCCGATTTAGCTGATGACGATTTTGCCAGACCAAAAACACAACTAACGGTAACAGAAGCAACAGGTAAGAAGGCCTGACGGTTAGCATAAATCCGGCAAATAGTGCTGCCAACACGGCATTGCCTTTTAACAGCAGTAACAGTGCCAACAGCCATATTAGCAGGCCCGGCCCATCTGACAGGCCGCTCAACGCAACCGATATGAGTAATGGCTGGAAGTATAAAACGACGGCGCAGGCCAATGAGATGAAGCGTGCCACCTGGAGCTGAATGAGCACCCAATAGACCACAATGGGAATCATCACCGTCATGCCCAATACCACGACATGCAACGCATGATAATCGCTCGAAAATAACCAGCGCAGGGATTTTACAAAAAGAACAAGGCCCGCATAACCGGGGAAGTGAGGCGAAAACTCGATAACACTAAAATGCCCAACACCCCGGCTTAGGAAAAGGGCATCGTCATTAGCGGGCAATGCAGGAAACTGCATCCAGTAGTAGAAGGTGGTCAGCGAAAGCGCTAATAACAGAACATCGCTCACCCATCGTTCAGCAGGCTGATTGAGGTAAGACCGATGGGCGGCCCGAATGATCGAGGTCGCCCCCACAACTATTTTGTTCTGCTCAGATCAAATGTGCTAAGTGAGTCAAACAACGACCGCTTAGCTTTCTTAAACTGCTCAATATCGGCTGGCACGGCCCCCGCACCAAAAACCCCGGGGTTGCCGATAGACTTGAGGCATCGTTTGATCGACTGCTCAGCGGTTTCCGCTTCATCATCGTCCAGCTCGACAACAATCGTATCCAAGAAACGTTTACTCTTGGCGACGAGTACTTTGGATTTCTGATAGTCGTTAATATTGGCTTCAGCCATATTTAAACGGCGTTTTATTTCTGCCGCAAACACCGAATTCATAGCTGAAATAACCGTGGATCGTTGATTATTTCTAACCCCTTCTCTCAGTGGACCAACAACCTTTATAGACATCGCGTGCTCTAGTTCAGTCAGCTCTTTTTCAAGTCCGTCTACCACACCCTGTGCGGCTTTTTGATCGCCAGCCAGCATTGCACCAATCAACGCTTCACGTCCTTCTATAAAAGGTTCTTTACCCGCCTCAGAATAAGAGTACGCGGCAACCTGGCTTGAGAATATCAGCATTAGCCATATTCCAATGAGCCGGTTTACCGCGGCAACGCTTTGTTTGCTTATCATTCGTTCTTCTCCTAACAATCTTTCAAGGTCACTCAAACGTTTCAAAACCGCCTAACCTGAAATATTCTGTGAGACCTTTGCATGAGTACTGCGCTGATAAACTCAGCGTTAAAACCGACCCCGCTATGCCACACTTTGGGTTTCAATCACTGTTTTTTCATTTCGAAACTCAAATATTTTCGTTCGATAATCTTGCTGGTCGATCAGTGATTTTGCCGCTAACTGGCCCATTTCCATCGCCGTATCGGTAAATATGTAACGGAACGTGCCCTGCCTGCCGCACATAACCAAGTTATTGTATTGGTTTAACAACGCGGCATTTTTATTGCGCTCACGCTGATAACCTTTATTCATCAATGGGTAAGCATACTCGGCATAACTTGAAAAGCACTCGCCGGTGGCTTTTTTCATATCAACCCCCAGGCGGGTCATGTCTTGCCTGGCCCGCTCGAATAAGCGCTGATCATCCATCGACCATAGTTCATCCCCTTTCCAGCACGGAATCTCAAGCATCATCGAGGTTTTACCTTGCGGCGCCATAAACGGCGAGCGCCGCCGCGGCTCTTGCAAACGCGTGGCCAAAATATCGGGGTCAGAGAGATACTGCCATGTATTGGTCGATATATTCTCCATATCCATCGGCATATTCAAAAATCGAAGCGCTCTGAATTTAAGCTGACTCTGCTCGCCTAAAAAGTGCATCATCAGTGGCATCGGCAGGGTCGACACCACATAATCGGTATCTAGTTCCATGGCCTGCCCTTGCTGCTGAAACGACACCGACTTAATGTGCCCGTTCTCGCTGGTTACCCCCGTGACCGGTGCATTCAGCAACACCTTTGCACCATTCGCCTCTAGCCGCGTTTTCAAACGGTCAAATATCGCACCGAACCCATATTTGGGATACCGATAGCTCCTGGCATAGGTTCGGGGGGTATTGGCGTTGCGGGGAAGCAGTCGTCGTGCGACCTCTTTCAGGTCGATCAGACTGATACGCTGCGCAGCCCAATCAGCAGACAAGTCCTTTGGGTCAATTCCCCACAGCTTGCCGGTATAGCCTTCAAAGAAGTGACGATATAAGGTCGAGCCAAACCGAGACTCTATCCAGTCAGCAAAACTTGCACTCTCCCGGTCATCGACCGCTTTGGTAAACGGCAACACAAACAACAGGTCTTTGGCGACACCGGTCAGTAAACTCCACGGCGCATTTTTAAGAATATTTCCCAGCGCTAACGGATAGTCATAAGTTCGGTCACGATAACGAATAACACTACTGCGAATGGAGTGCAGCAGATCATCTTCCATCAGCTCTTCAATAAACGCCAGCAGTTCCGGGTTGTGGGTAATAAAACGGTGGCCACCAAAATCAAAACGATAGGTTCCCCCTTTGCCTTCAAATACATGGGTGGCTGCCAACCCTCCGACACGCTCATCGGCCTCCAAAACAGTGACGGTAAAACCCGCCTTTTGAAGCTCCCACGCGGCCATAAGGCCCGAAGGCCCCGCGCCTAGTACTGCTACCCGATGACCTTTTTTACTTAGTTCCACTAAAATCCCACTTATTTGATAATAGATATGACGGTGGCTCAATAAAACAACCAACCCGCCTAAGAGTTATTTCGTTAGATATTACCTTGTGAGCGCTGCACATTAACGCACAAACTGGCTTTCTATCCGGTTTAGTTCCAGCACCGGCGGGTCGGTCAATTCTGGCACCTTAGCCTTAACGGCATTGGTCACCCATTGCGGATAGAGCCGATACATTAATTTTGATTCAACTGAGAGCGGGTAAACAGCATCATCGGGCAAACTATAGCTTTCGTCTCGATATCCATCGGCAGGAATTCGAGTATCAGACAACAGTTTCTCGTAACGCCAAAAGATCAGCCCTACCGGCTTCCCTTCTTTATCGCCAAACACTTTCATAAACATTCTGGCATCGGGTTCTACGTTGCCTTCTTCATCCAGATAGCCACTTTTAAATACTTCCCGGCCGGTCGCATCAACCACTTTAACCTGTAACCAGAACTCTCTGAAGTCTGCCACGCCAGTCGGCAACGCATGACCTGCGCCAATGTTATTAACCCTTACCGTTAACTGATTGTCCGATAGCGACTGCTCCAGGCTGGCCGAACTTTTGAGTAGCTCGATACTCATTTTTTCCAGTTCAGGGTTTCTTAGCCCCACCAGAAAGTGATTGGCGCCGGTAAACTGATGAGTCACCACGTTCTCTTTTACGCGGCCACCATCCGTCGAAATACCCGGTATATTTTCGCCTATTTTTGAGATATCGCCGTGCATATGACAAGCAATGCAGCCGCGATGCTTATCCGGGTTTTCCGGGTTGTTAAAAGAGGATTTCTCCCACTCGCCCCAAGTGTCGACAATCATCGCGCCAAAGCCAGGCGAAAACTCATTGTGACATGACTTACAGTACTGCTCGTCTTTATAAAATGGCTGCGAGTAAGACTGCTTGTGCACCTCTGGTTTAGCGTTAATCTGGCTTTCGCCTAACCAGTTGAGCACCGCATTGTTACTATTCTCAAATACATACTGCTCACGGTCTTTTAGGTTTACAGTCATCGCTGCGTTACCGCCCGCGTCTTCCAGGCGAGTAATTCGATGGCAAAATAAACACCCGGTACCTTCTTTGGGGCCGTGTTTGCCCTTAGCAAGCTCAGCTTTTAATGATGCGCCCTGTTTTTCAAACATGTCATTACCATGCCCTCGAAATGGCAAGCCACTAAGTACTCTTTCAGGGTTGTGACACCCGGAGCACCAACCTCTGAAGGCCTCTCCTTCTGTCGCGCCCGCCAAGTCTTCCATGACGCGATAATACGGGTTTGATTCAGACATTAACCGGTGGTTGGAGTCCACCCACTGCTCGAACATATCAGAGTGGCAGCTTTCACATGCAGCGGAGTTTATCCACTCTTCCTGATGGGCGGTACGACGCTCGCCATCTTCCAAACGAAGCCAAGTGGCCAGGTATGGCAAGTTGTTCGGGGCAATCACATAACGGTGCAAGTCATTCATCAATGCCAATACGTCACTATCGGGGGCTGCGGGGTCAACCGCTTTTGCACCGTCACGGTCGTCATGCCCTAACCCCCCTTGGGTGTCTTGAATCATCCGAATATAGTCACTAAGGAAGTCGCCCGCGACCATCTTATTGAGGTTTGCATGCCCCAATACGGCATTGTCTTTTTTGTTCTCCTTACGGCCTTCAACCAGATAGCGGTTGGTGAAGTTGAATCCATCAAGGTGACAGCTGTTACAACTCATCCAGAAATCGCCCGTCATGGGGTGCTCTTGAGCCTCTCCGGTATTAGCCTGGTTAAACAGCGTCACTCCACGCCTTAAGTCAGAGGGCAAAGGATCATTGCTTACCGTTTTGTAGAACGGTGCTTCTTCAACTTTTACCCGAGCAAAGGGTGACTCCCCGCCTCTGCTCAGTTTAACAACGTCTTGGCTCATGGCATTTTGTACGTATAGACTATCGCCATTAAGCAACAGGCCGCGCGGGTTGTCACCGGGAATAGGCCTCAAAATCTGATTAACCTTAGCGCCCCCTTGAGGCAGTTTACCTTTTCGCCGTTTACTGCGTTTTTTCTTACCGGTATTGGCTCGCGAGCGATCAAACACCATCAAATCTTCACTGCCCGCCAAGGTCACATAGACCTTTTTCCCATCTGGCGAGAACTCCGCATCGTGGGGGTTGGAAACTATTCGCGTGCGGTTGCCATTATCAATAATGTTTATTTGCTGAAATAACTGCTTTCGATAGCCGATCTTTTCCGCTTCTTCGCCCGGTGTCAGCGATACGATCGAAACCGCGGGGAAGATGGTTGATTGAAACTGGAACGGGTGGTCAAAATTCCATAGCACATGCGGAAGCCAGGCTTCTTTTCCATCAGGGGAGATGGCGATATCATCCAGCAGGCGTGGCAATCCCTGAGAGATAAACTCATCATTGTTGGAGGTCTCTTCAAGCGTTATCAGCTTAGCGAGTTTCGGGGCCGTATCTGTAGGAGCCGTATCAGCAAACGACCAAACCGAAAGTTGGCCTGTCATCGCATGGGTTATCAGCAAACGGCCGTCAGCTGTTAACGCCAGCCCTCTGGGTGTTTCAGGCGTCTCAACCTCTACCACCACCTCACCACGGCTATTCACCCCCAGTAACTTGCTCGATTCAAACAGCGTGACCCAATACAGCGAACGTGAGCGATCAAAAATAACCCCGAATGGGCGCCCGCCAACCTTAAGCTGGTGCTCTATCTCAAGCGTCGCTGTGTTCAACCAGAAGAGCTGCCCCGATAACGTATCGGTCGCAAGCAGCTGTTTTTCATCAACCCCTAACGCAAGTCTTCTGACATCACGCCCCAGCGGGCGCTCCAGCCGTTTGCTGCCATCAGACAGCTGGGCACGGGTAACGCTTCCGGCATCAAAGTTAGCGGTAAACAGCTGACCAGACTTTTCGGCATAGACAATTGAGCTGCTTGCAACCGAGCCCGCAGCCGCTACATTAGCCTGCACCGTATTAGCCAGCAGGCACATTGTAAGCAGAACAATCACCCATCGACTCAGGATGCCAAAATACGTATTAATAGCTCACTCCAAATAATTAATGAAAATGGGTTGATGATCTCTAAACATTATAGGGTGCTTGCGCACCGATCTCGGAATCTTTGGTGCGCGAGCACACCCTATAAATCAGAGCTATTTGCCTTAGGTAAGCACCATGACCAAAGCGGCTTTAATACCGACCATTTTGCCGCGTGCCTGATGAGAATAGGCACGACCAGCAAGGCGGTGACCAAGTGAACCATGTAGATAACCCAGCCGAGGTCGTCGCCCCTATTGCCTAATATCAACAAATAGATGCCCGACAGCGCACAGCCCAATAAAATATAATCTATCAGCTGCCCTGTCACTTTTAACAATTTCTTTTTCGAGCGTTTTAACAACCGGCGATGAGATAACCAAAAAGGAACCACCGTAACAGGGAATAGCACCAGGCTTGCTACCACATGTATAACCAGTAGAAGGCGCTCCAGCTGCCATGGTACAGGAATTTGGTTCCATAGGAATATCCCTGTCAGAAACATAAAATAGAGTGACCACTCAGCAGCCTGATTACGGTATGACAGCTGTTGCCACCATACAGAAAGTGCATCAACAATGCGCTGATCTGGCTGTTCCACAACGGCTTCTTTCATGGTTTACGTTACCATCATAAATTTAACAGGCATCAAACAATTAACTGACAGGTCTAAATGAGTACACGTCTCATTTACATTATCCCTGATATTAGTTTCACTATCTTGATAACCATCAACCAGCATTCAGGTTATTGCCGCTTTCTCCGTGCTATTTCTATCGTCCGCCATTAAACAGAGATAAAAACGACACGCCATAAACAACAAAACGGCGAGCACTTCCATGCTCACCGTAGCGATTACAGCCTTAAGTATCTAAGCTGCTGTCATCTCATGCGTTATTTAGAAACGCGAACCTTTCCAGCAAAGACCATTGCACGACCATGCTTCCCGCCTGCAGCAGTCACTTGAGGCACATTATCTGCGTCAGTATCACCGCCTTTGCCTTCGATTACGTTTTCACCTGAGTCACCTATCCACTCAGCCAACTGCAACCCTTGCTCTGTGCTGTTACCGTTAATTACGGTGCGGAACCATGTGGTATAACGCTCAACCAGCGTGGCTAGCTCCAGAGAGGCCTCTTTTTCGCCCTCGCTGTTTTTTAGGTGCAACATCGTTTCACGCAGTGCGCCTGATATTGCCGCCGCAGTCCATGGCGTCTGCTCGGTTACACCACCTTTCAAGCTCCAAGTACCCAGTTCGGCATCAAAGTATGTTTTCTCTACTGCCACATATAATGCCCGGGCTTCGTCTCTGTAGCGTGTATCACCCGTTGCAATAAAGGCAGCAGACAGACCACGAATAGCGGCAAACTGAGCGTCCAGTGATTGAGCTTTATCCTGCTTGCCCGATACGGTCGCACCATCGGCCACCAACCCGTTGCTGGCTCTCAGTTTCGAAACAATAAATTCAGCCTGACGTTGAATCATCTCTATCGCGCGCTTACCTTGCGCGGTTTTTAGATCAAGGTCACTGGCCTCAGCTGACGCATAACCAACAGGAAGTGCATCCTGCGCGCGCTGGAAAATTGATAACGCAACAATTGAGTAGGCCGCATCATAGGTCGTAACGTGGTCACCTTGTTTGCCATCGAAACGGTCAACGAAGGTGCCTGCCTTGTTGTTAAAGTGCAACGCATCAATATTCTTGAACAGCATTGAAGAGAGATTGCTGGCTAATGAAAACCCATCCGCTGCCGCAACATCGTTGCCACTGCTGGCATCAACATTCTTCGCTGGCGCCGCGGCGAAAGGCTGACCATCAAATACGGCGCGGAATGCCGGGTTTTGACCGGTATTCGCACTACGCTGATCGGTAAATGCAAAGTATTCGCTGGTTGGCCACAATAGCATCCAGGTATCACGGAGTGTTGATTCTGAAGCCGTTACTGAAAGCTTGCCAAGCGCATTAACACCGTTCTGCTCGGTTTCATCAACCTTAATCGCATGCGGGAACCACACAGGCTGTTTGGTTGGGTCGTAGTCAGGCGTTACTTTAACCCCTAACTGCTTGCCATCGAAGCCCAACTGGTCTTGCAACATCAGCATTTTATCAACAGACATTTCGGTCAGAATTACACCGTTCATGCCATCAACTGCCGAAACACCCAGCGCGTGCTTGCCGTCCTGATCCATTTTTGCAGATTCAGCTTCCACTTCCTCATCACTTTCGATGACGTGCATGCCGCCTAAGAAATCCTGCGACCACATTACCTCTTTTAACAGAATTCCGCCGACTGCCGCAGGCTCAATTACCAGCTCTCGCTCACTTTTTACCCAGCCAAGTGTTTTATAGTCACGGTAATATGCAGGGATTAGAGCGGTGGTTTTTAAGGTTTTTCCATTGGCATCCGTCAGCTCAAGCTCGTCTTTGTTTACAGTGGTCATATCAACCGCTTCTGCCAGTTCAGGCAAACCACTTCGGTAAGGAAGAGAGATAGGGTATAGATTTAAAGGAATTTCTTCAGGCGGGTACGCTACGGACTTTGCCAGCTCAACGAAACGACTGCCAAGATTTTCCATTTTACCGCCACGCGCTTTGTTTAGCGGCCCATTAACCAAGTGCGGCCCCATTCTGGACTGATAATTGAGCGCATACATGGCTTCTTCCGAGTACTCGTAGCTCTCGATGCCAGCTACATAATCAAAGCGTGTTGGCTGATTAAGCGTCGATGGGTCTAAAACATCCAAATCCAAGCCCAGGCTTTCTGCCAGCGGCTCACCCGATAACTCAAACTCGGTATATGCCAGCATACTGGCGCCTGAATTAAAGCGGTAGTCGGTTACTTCTACAGTCGGTGATGCACTGACTAAAGCAGGCAGCGATGACATGGCTGCAACCGCCGCAACCACACCGGTAAACACTTTGGATCGACGAAACATCAGATTCCTCACATTTTAAATAATAATGATTATCAATAACGATGTGCGCATCATACCAGACTATTAAATAAATGCGAATAATTCTTATTCATGTCGCGAATGCTTCGGAATTTACAGGCAATCCCTGTTACCATTTGGCCTCAGATGCTTCCATAGGGTGCCTTTCATACAAGACACCTTTACGATTACAATCCGACTATTCCTGACTAACAACTGGCGAGACATCAAATGAACAACGGTATTATATGGGGCGGTATTGTTATCGGCGCGCTGATTGCGACCGCACTGGTACTTTTCATCATAAAAAAATGGAAATTCATCAAACAAGTGGAGGCTGCTAAGAAGGCTCAGGAAGAAGAGCAGCTAGAGAAACAAAAGAAAGCTGTCGAGAGCATTAAGATTATAGCGCTCTGCATGATTGAAGAGCAGGTCGAGCTTTCTGAAGGCTGCATCCGCATAAAAGTGCTACTCGACCATGTCGCTCCAGAGCTTCATGACCAGGCACCGTTCAATGTTTTTTCAATGATGTACAACGCCACCGAACATATGCCGACCCACGAAGCCAGAAAACAGGCAGACAAGGCATTGATACGTAAGCTGGATGCTGAGCGCTTTGAGCTGGAAAAAAGCTTCAAGCAAGAGATTATAGACGCCTCAAAAGCGATTCGCGATTACCCGTTTGGCACCAACAAAACCCAGCACTAAACAGCCCTCCGGCAACATCGCGGCGGTATTTTTAGTTGCTTGAACAGCCAAGACAGCGGTAAAAAACGCTTTGCTAAACGCAGGCTCAGTGCTTTAACGCTGGCGTTTTAACCACTCCGCGCACGATTAACTCCTCGACTAGCGAAGGCTCAAGCTCGTGGCAAAACTGCCGAAAGTACTTCTGGATAATTCGGTCATTTGACTCTGAAGAGGCATTAATTAATTCGTTTCTTGATGCTTCATCAGCCAACCGGTACCGCTTGCCAAACCGCTTTCTATATTGAAACTCTAACTGCTGTAGATGGAAAATGCTTGCCTGATTAAATATCAGCTTATCCATTATCACACCCTCCCGCAAATGGCTCATATTACACCTTAAGGGCTTTTCACAACATTGCGAGCTAAACAAAGACAAGGCAAAGAATGACTAAAAAGCTCAGTAATTGTGCAAAGCTCTCACCTTAAAGATAGTCAAAAAAAGGCGGTTAAACCATTAGCAAATGAAAAGATATGGAAGAAAATTGAGGGGTGGTTCATCTGGCTCTTTAGTTATTCCCCAGGCCCTATAGCTATTCCCTAGGCTCCATAGTCATTCCCGCGAAGGCGGGAATCCATTAAACTCCTATGCCTCAAATATAACTCGGAGGCCAAGGATGGCACACCAACCAGCAACCTATATTCTCACGAACAAGAAAAACGGCACTCTCTATATCGGAGTAACTTCAAATTTAATCCAGCGAGTCTGGCTACACAAAACCAAAGCAACTCAAGGTTTTTCAAGCAAGTATGGCTTGGATAAATTGGTTTACTATGAAATTCATTCAGATATTCACGGCGCAATCTTAAGAGAAAAGCAACTGAAGAAGTGGCGCAGAGAATGGAAATTAAATTTAATAAATCAACAAAATCCTAGCTGGACTGACCTTTGGGAGCAAGTCATAGGGTAATCAAGAGGGCATTGCATGGATTCCCGCCTTCGCGGGAATGACTATTTAGTAACCTGGAATGTAGTGGAGAAATCTTGTTTGACCATGCTTCCAAAGAGCCATTATTGCCAAGCAAGATCGAGACTCCACTCAAATCTGCCAGGTCAAGTCTTGGCTGCTACAGCTAATTATCTAGTAAACAGCGCTCATATCGATGTCACCCCTCTTCCAACATCCCTGCCATTTTCAAAATTTCATCTTTGGCTGCGATCAGCTCATCAATCGCTTCATTGGCCTTTTCAGGGTCAAGCTGCAAACGCTCAAATAGTTCATCGGGAATCGGCTGTGTCGGCCCGACCCACAAGCCTCGTTCGCTTAGCAGGTTACGTGCAATAAAAAGAATATTGGAATAATCAGAATTAACACCGTCAAACCCTGCATTCTTCTGATGCCTTAAGGCAACGATAACCTCTTCCGGCATATTCCATACCGCCATGAGCTTGCTGCCCACTTGCTCTCGGGTAATGCCAAGCAAAAAGTGCTCAACGTACGACGAGTCCACATGAGGGTTTGCTTCTATGTAGCGACACATCAGCGAGAAGTGCGGCGGAAATACATGAGCCAATACCAGATAGCCAAAATTGTGTAACAGGCCGGATAGGTACGCCAAGCCAAAACCAGGGCGATGCTCTCGGGGTATCATATTAATTAACGCACCCGTTGCCGTCGCCATCCACATAGACTGTTGCCAGTATGGGGTATACCCCTCCGGCTGCTCTTTCGGTAACTGGAGTGTGCGCCCCAGCGCTAAGCCCATCGACAAATTCATGACCAAATCGAAACCTAGCACTCTCATAATGGCGTCATGCACCGACTTTATTTTACCCGGCGCTGAATAGAACGAAGATGAAGCCCAGCTCACAACCTGCGCAGACAAGCTTGGATCTGCCTCAACAATATCAGCCAGGTCATTAATGCCCGCTTCAGGGTCGACCCTTAGATGGATGATTCGTTGCGCGGTCTGCGGTAATGGGGGGACTTCTAACGTGTCTTCAAGGCGCTGCTGTATGCGAAGATAGGTGAATTTTTTAATCGCATCGTGGATTTGCTCAAGATCTTGCGAGGTATCGCTACGGTTAAGATCAATGCTTGCAATGGGGACTGAGAATGACTCCTGCCTGGCATCAGTCAGAAGGTCAGCAAACACCTGCTGATCCAGTTTAATCATTTGACCCTGCTCACCGGACTCCAGATAAACCACGTCCATTGATAAAACGGTTTCGTCCACCACTGCAGGCAGCCCTGTGATGCCTGGCAGTGCGGGAAGCGAACTTAAACTGTATTTTGCTCGTAAACTATCAAGATCGTCTGGCGCCAGCGCGACTAAGTCCCTACCCAGACGTGTATTTAAGCTATCAACGTCAAGTAAACTGGTGGCTGGAAGAATAACTTGCATGCGCCCTAACACATCATGCATCAGCACCATTTTAACAACTTTATCCTGAGGGGCTTGCTGTGGCTCAACCAGTGTTAATGGCGTTGCATTGGCCGGTGCACCGGACTCACGGTTAGTATTTTCGATTATGTTACTCACTGCACTGGGAATCATCTTATATTTTGCTCTTGTTTTGTCTCACGAAAATTGGCATCCCGTTAAAATGCTATGCCTGAAAGATCTAATTTGCCGAAGAGAGTGGCTCTTTGTTTTAGTTTAGATCAACTATAGCTAAACCGCTCCATATTGCACGTTATTCCCTAACCAGCGTTCTATCAACGCGTTGACAATAACATGGTTGTTCATCAGTGATGGCGCGAGTGCTTTAACCTCAGGCAACCACTGTTTGTCTCGCTCTAATTCCGCCAACCTGAATTGCATCAGACCGGTTTGACGGGTTCCTAGTACTTCGCCTGGGCCTCTCAGTTCGAGGTCTTTCTCTGCAATGACAAAGCCATTGTTGCTTTCTCGCATGACTTTCAACCGCTCTTTACCATTTTGCGACAGCGGCGGGTGATACATCAAGACACAATAACTGGCGGTACTGCCTCGCCCAACCCGGCCTCGCAGTTGGTGTAGCTGCGCCAACCCCAGTCGTTCAGGGTTTTCAATAATAATCAACGAGGCATTGGGCACGTCAACGCCCACCTCTATGACCGTCGTGGCGACCAACAGGTCTAAATGCCCCTCTTTAAACGCATCCATCACCGCTGATTTTTCGTTGGCCTTCATTCGCCCATGCACCAGCCCCACTTTTAAGTCAGGCAATTGTTCGGTTAACATAGCCGCTGCCACTTCTGCTGCTTGACACTGCAAGGCCTCTGACTCTTCAACCAGGGTGCAAACCCAGTAGGCCTGACGGCCTTCCAGGCAGGCCTCTCGGACTCGGCTGATGACCTGATCACGACGGGTATCGGCAATGACAACCGTTTCAATCGGCTGCCTTCCTGGTGGTAGCTCATCAATAACCGAGGTATCCAAGTCTGCATAGGCGCTCATCGCCAGCGTTCTGGGGATGGGTGTAGCGGTCATAATAAGCTGATGCGGAACGAATCCGCCTGAAGCGCCTTTGTCTTTCAGCGCCAAACGCTGATGCACGCCAAAGCGGTGCTGCTCATCAATAATCACCAATGCCAATTTATGAAACCTGACGTCTGGCTGAAATAGTGCATGGGTGCCTATCACCACTTGAGCTTCACCGCTAGCGATTCGTTCAAGAGCTTCGACACGTTGTTTTCCTTTGCTTTTGCCAGATAGCCACGCCATCGATATGCCCATTGGCTGCAACCACTGCTGAAAGTTGATCCAGTGCTGCTCGGCTAAAATCTCGGTAGGTGCCATCAGCGCCACCTGGCAGTGGCTACCTACCGCCTGAAGTGCGGCAATAGCGGCAACAATCGTCTTTCCAGAGCCAACATCACCTTGCACCAGTCGCAACATGGGGATCATCTGCTGGATGTCTGACTTGATTTCTGCCGATACATGCAACTGCGCATCGGTTAACGTAAAAGGTAACGGCGCCAATAGGGCTGATTCAAGATCATCTGCTGGCGGGAGTGGTATCGCTTTGTGGGATTGCATCTCCCGCCTGAGACGCAGCAAACTGAAATGATGCGCTAATAGCTCTTCAAAAATCAGCCGCTGCTGGCAGGGGTGGCTGCCGTCCAACAATTGATGCTGATTCGCGTCGACAGGAGGGTGATGTAAAAAACGTATGGCATCGTTAATATTTAGGAACTGGTACTCTTGGCGAACAGATTCGGGTATCCAGTCTTTTATTTCGTAACGATCAAGCAAGCTCAACGCTTGTTGGCATAGACTGCGGATACGGTTTTGTTGGATGCCTTCAGTCAGTGGATATACCGGCGTTAGCATATCGTCAACAGGCATTAGCGCCTCACCGGACACCACTTTATACTCAGGATGATATATTTCCAGCCCAGCTCGGCCTCGCCGAACTTCACCAAAGCAGCGCAGTCTAGTGCCCACTGACATCTGCTGTTTCTGCGCCGCATTAAAGTGAAAAAAACGTAACGCAATCAAACCGCTGCCGTCTCTTAGAGAAACCTGCAAACTGCGTCTTCGGCCCATAACAACTTTACTGTCTGTGACCTCCCCCTCAATCACCCCCTGATCTCCAACCCGCAAGCTGGCAACCGGCAAGATGCGTGTTCGATCCTGATACCGGTGTGGTAGATGAAACAATAGGTCTTGCACCGAGACAATACCCAGCTTAGCCAACGTGCCAGCCAGGCTCGCGCCAACGCCCTTTAGAGCGGTTACCGAGACATCATCGAGTGTTGCCATCTATTTTTATCACCCTTTATGCTACTCACCCACTATTCTCATGCCGCCCTGTATTCTCATCCGAGAGTATCACCTATTAATAATGACATCTTCCATCAATAAAGGTATCAGGCCGTTTCGCTTAACACCTGCTCAGCAACTCGACACTGCCCCGCCGCCATCGCAACAATATCAATAGCCTTTGGCCGAGGAAACGTTACCCGCCAAGCCAAGCCAACAGTTCTGTATGGCACGGGCGCGACAAAAGGTCGTGTCTCCATCATTTCACTGGCATACTGCCCGACGGATGCGGCGGATAGCGGTAAAACAGTAATGCCTAACCCAGACGCCACCATATGACGAATGGTTTCAAGCGAACTGCCCTCTGTTATAAGTTTGGGGGCACCTTCACCTGACTGAGCCGAAACACTGACAGCGTTCATCAACTCAGGACAACTTTCAAGCACTTGGTCGCGAAAGCAGTTCCCCGGCCCTAACAGCAATAAGTTATCGCTTAATAGCTGCTTGCTGCTTAATTCACTGAACCGGGTCAAGGGGTGCCCTTTAGGCAGCAGCACTACAAAAGGCTCATCATACAGCGGTAGCGTCACAACTTCCGGTTCTTCAAACGGAAGCGCGACCAAAATCACGTCCAGATTTGAGTGCCTTAACTTTTCACGTAATACTTGCGTGTAGTTTTCTTCGATATATAACGGCATTGATGGCGCAGCACGTCGCAATTCAGGCATCAGATGGGGAAACAGGTATGGCCCGATAGTATAGATCGCGCCAACTCTTAGCGGTGCGGCCAGCTGGTTTTTACCTTCTTGCGCGATATCTTTTATCAGCCCAGCCTGATCAAGAACTTTCTGTGATTGCTGCACCAGCTTCTGGCCCAACTCAGTTACCGTAATATGCCCCTTGCTTCGCTCAAACAGCGTGACACCGAGTTCTTCTTCTAATTTTTTTACCGCAACACTCAGTGTTGGCTGGCTAACAAAACACTTTTCGGCGGCTCTTCCAAAGTGCTTTTCTGCGGCTAATGTGACAATATATTTGAGTTCTGTGAGTGTCATAATCCTATTCACAAGGGGCTTATTTTGGCTTCAAGGATAATTCCAGAACATGACAAGTGCAATGGAGAATAAACGAATGCCCAATAATATTATGATTGCCGGCTGCGGTAATATAGGACTTAAACTCGCGCAGGCGCTCTCTTCACACTATGAGGTTTATGGGCTAAAAAGAAATGCCTCTCTGTTACCTCCCGAAATAAAAGGTATCTCAGCAGATGTTACAGACCCTGCGAGCCTGGAAGGCAAGCTGCCCTCATCTATCGACTATGTTGTGTATTGCCTCACAGCAGGCACATTTAACGACGAAGCATACAGGCAAATTTACGTTGACGGCTTAACCAACCTGATTAATGAGCTGAAACAGTCATCCATATCACCTAAAAGACTTTTCTTTGTTTCCAGCAGCAGTGTTTACCATCAAGATGACGATCAGTGGGTTAATGAAGATAGCCCGGTTGAGCCCAGTGGCTTTTCAGGGAAACGTCTGCTTGAGGCCGAACAAGTTGCGCTCGACAGCGGGATACCTGCCACCAACGTTCGCTTTTCCGGCATATATGGGGGCCACCGAACTCGGCTGTTGCAGCAGGTTAAAAACGGAAGTGCAAACGCAAACTCTCAAGCCTACACCAACCGAATTCATGAAGATGACTGCGTCAGAGTCTTGAAGCACCTAATCGAGCAGGATATTAGCGGCAAAAACGTTGAAGCATGCTATCTGGCAAGTGACTCAGAGCCTGTTAGAATGAAGGATCTCATTAGCTGGATGACAAAAGAGCTTAATATATCTGCTAGCTCAGAAAATAAACCCGCCAGTAAGGGTAAAAGGCGAGCGGGCAGCAAACAGTGCAGCAACAAACGCCTAATAGATAGCGGGTTTGAATTTAAGTACCCAACGTATAGAGAGGGGTATGGTGAGATGATTGCCCGCATAAAAAAAGAAGAGGCTTGATCAAAGCTATCTTCTTTTTTATTGGCGATCTGTATCCGCCGTGAGCGTAGCTGAAACCTGATTAACTCACGACTTCTGACCTATTAACCGACGATCATAATCGCATCCATTTCTACCTGAGAACCTTTCGGCAGGCCAGCCACTTCTACCGCCGCTCTGGCAGGGTATGGCTCTGGAAAGTAGGTCGCCATGATTTCGTTAACCGTTGCAAAATTGCCAAGGTCGGTCAAAAAGATATTCAGCTTCACAATATCCTTCAAATCGCCGCCAGCGGCTTTACATACAGCTTGGAGGTTATCAAATACTTGTCGTATTTGAACAGAAATGTCACCCTGAACCAGCTCCATTGAAGCAGGGTCAAGCGGAATCTGGCCCGACAAATAAACAGTCTGCCCCACTTTCACCGCCTGTGAGTATGTGCCAATTGCCTTCGGTGCGTCATCTGTCTGAATAATGGATTTATTGCTCATAGTGATCCCCAAGATCCTTTTTCATCATTATCTTTAAAGTTAATTCGCACGACGTCCGCTTAGTCACGCGAAGTTATAGCAGGCTCGTATCAATTTTTAACTCGGGCAATACTGATAACAGCCCTCATATTTCTTATTCGTCTCATTACACGAGCAAGGTGCTGTCTACCCTGAACATGTATAACCAAACTGATAACGCTATGCTTGGCACTCTGCTCTTCAACATTAATTTTTTCTATATTGCCATCTGCGATGGTCACCGCCGATGCGAGTTCAGCAATAATGCCTCTTTGACGCTCAAGTTCAACTTTAAGCACAACCGAGAATTCATCAGTAATATCCTTGGCCCAATCAAGCGCGATTAAACCTCCCTGCTCACTTCCACTCTGTTTGCTACGGCCTTTTGCGTTCAACTTGCTACAGTTTTCAGTGTGAATCATCAGGCCACTGCCGCTTCCCATAACACCCACAATCGGGTCTCCAGGAATAGGCTTACAGCAGTGAGCAAAACTAACCAGCAAACCCTCCGCACCTTTAATCGTGAGAGTCGATGAATCTTCATCCTGTCCCACTTCTGAAGCTTCAACCTGCTCATCATCCAGCGGCACAAGCTGCCGAGCAACAATGTAAGACATTCGACTGCCCAACCCGATCTCTTCCAAGATGTCGTCAAAGCTGCTCACTTTATTGTGCTTAACAACACGTTTAATCTGTTCTTTCGGGATGTCAGATAACTTTTTGCCGAAGCTGTTGAGTGATTTTTTCAGCAGCAGGCGGCCCAGCTCAGATGACTCGCTCTGTTTTTGCTCTTTCAAAAAGTGCCTGATGCCACTCTTGGCCTTACCCGTCACCACAAAACTCAACCAGGACATACTCGGCTTGGCACCCGGCGCCGTCACTATTTCGATGGTTTGCCCGCTTTGCAATGGCGCACTGAGTGGAGAGAGGACCTTATTAACTCGGCATGCGACACAGGCATTGCCAATATCGGTATGAATGCTATACGCAAAGTCGACAGGCGTTGCACCGGCGGGCAGTTCCAGTATTTTTCCTTTTGGGGTAAAGACGTAAATTTCATCTGGAAACAGGTCTATTTTAACATCCTCAATGAACTCCATTGAGTCGTCAGAGCGCTCCCTCATCTCCATCAAGCCTTTAACCCAGCGGTCAACTCTAACCTGGCTGGCTGCAGCAACATCCGGCGAGCTTGACTTATACAGCCAATGGGCAGCAATACCGTTGTTCGCCAACGCTTCCATTTCGGTCGTTCTAATCTGAATTTCGATATTGACGTGCATGCCAAATAGCGTTGTATGCAACGACTGATAGCCGTTCGCTTTTGGCATCGCAATATAATCTTTAAAACGGCCGGGAAGAGGTTTATACAGGCTATGTACCGCGCCGAGAATTCGGTAGCAGCTATCTTCATTGTCGGTCACTATCCGGAACGCATAAACATCCATGATTTCATGAAATGACTTATGCTTGTACTTCATCTTCTGATAGATGCTATTAAGGTGTTTTTCCCGCCCGATAATAACGCCTTCAAGGTCTCGCTCAGAAAGCCGCTCCTCTAGCCGTCGCTTTATTTCACCGATAATCTCTTGATGGTTGCCCCTTAAGTTTTGCACCGCTTTACGGATATATTTTGCCCGCATGGGATACAGTGCAGCAAAGCCAAGATCTTCCAGTTCAATACGAATGCTATTGATACCAAGCCGGTTGGCAATAGGCGCATAGATATCGAGGGTTTCTGTGGCTATCCGGCGGCGTTTTTCTGGGTGTAAAGGCCCTAACGTTCTCATGTTATGAAGACGGTCTGCCAGCTTGACCAAAATAACGCGAATATCCTTGGCCATGGCCAAGGTCATTTTCCTGAAGTTCTCGGCTTGCGCTTCAGCTTTAGACTTGAACTCTATCTGAGTTAACTTGCTGACCCCGTCGACAAGCTCCGCAACCACATCACCAAACTGTGCAGCCAGCTCTTCTTTGGCAACATCGGTATCTTCGATGACATCATGGAGTAGTGCGGCCATCAGCGTTTGGGAGTCCATCCGCAGGCCAGCGAGAATTTTTGCCACCGCTAAAGGGTGGATAATATAGGGCTCGCCGCTTCTGCGGAACTGTCCTTCATGAGCTTTTTCAGCGCAAATATACGCCTGCCTAACCAAATTGACTGCCTGATCATCCAGATATTCTTTCAATCCTTCAGTAAAAGCATCAATCTCTGGCACACAGACTCCTGCCCTTTGGGCTCAACAAAAAACTAACGACAATTCCCGAAAACCATCTGAGGCACCACACCGAAAAATAACAGCTTTCGAGGTATTTAATTGAGGACTACCTATATATATTGGATCACTATATCTAATAATAAACGATATCTGTTCCAGAACTATATCTACTTGAGAACAATACATCCAGACAAAAAAACCCGAATGGGGAACATTCGGGTTTTTTTATAAACGCTCCATATAGTGAATACTATAATTACACTACATGTTTTTTCAAATAAAAATTAATCGACTTCGTGATCATCCAGAATCGACTTATCGATAAACCCTTCTGCAATCTCTCTTAACGCAACCACGGTCGGTTTGTCGTTTTCCCACTCAACCATAGGGTCTTTTCCACCCGTTGCGAGCTGACGAGCTCTTTTTGTAGAGACCATAATCAATTCAAAGCGATTTTCTACGTTTTCTAGACAATCTTCTACAGTTACTCTTGCCATCAGGGAACCCCGGTTAAAATACTTAATTACCAAAAAATTAACGGGCTAGTTTACCTAACTATGCCCACCTATGACAATAGATCCTGCAAAATTGAAGTTATTTTTTCTTTCTGGGCCTCAATACGCATCCTTCTCGCACGCAAGATACTCTTTAAGTCGCTTAGTGCTTCTTCAAACTGGTCATTCACTATTAAGTAATCAAACTCAGCATAATGGCTCGTTTCGCTAGCCGCCTCTTTCATTCTCCCGTCAATCACATCAGCTGAATCTTGCCCTCTACTATCAAGCCGCTCTTGCAACGCCTGCTTGCTGGGAGGAACAATAAAAATACTGAGTGCTTCAGGCATTAAACGCCGAACTTGCTGAGCGCCCTGCCAGTCAATTTCCAAAATAACATCACGACCTGCTCGCAGCGTACTCTCAACCCAAGATTGAGAGGTGCCGTAATAGTTACCAAAAACCTCGGCATGCTCTAAAAAGTCACTATTTGCGACCATGTCTAAAAACTGTTCTTGGTTCACGAAGTTGTAATTAACACCGTCTTCTTCACCGGGTCGCATAGCACGGGTGGTATGAGACACCGACACCAACACATCAGAGTCTGAATCGGTTAGCGCTTTTACCAAACTGGTTTTACCTGCACCAGAAGGAGCAGAGACTATATAAAGTGTGCCGCGTCCCTGAGTATTAATCTCAGTCATACTTAATCCCATTATTTCTTTTCATTGCCTGTCGTCACTATACCGCGTATTTCATCATCAGTACGACCCATCAGGCTATTGTAGTGGGAATGCCACATAGCCTCAATGTTTGCGGTCGTGAGCCCTAAATATCAACGTTCGAAATAATCTCGCCACACCCACTTTATGACGGCTAAAACGTTTAACGCCAAACGATTTAAAGCCTCAAACCGCGTTAGTAACTATGCCAGATTAGTAACTATCTCAGGTTAGTAGCCATTTCAGACAACTGTAGTCCTCTTGAGTGGACAAGGCGTGATGCTAGGGCACACTGCTTGCCATATCAAACACCCCCTACTATCGTTCTACCTTATAGGGTCTGTTTTTCAAGCATATCCAAATATCTACATCGAGCCATTAATGTCCCAAGGGATCATGGTAAGTTAAGCATGCCAGACACAATAGCGTCACTTAAAGCTGAAGTTAAAGCGCTCCAACAGGAAATCACCGAGCTTAAATCACATGAAGCACAACTAGAGCTAATTATGGCCGCCACAGGTGTTGGTATCTGGGATTGGTATGTTCAAACTAACGAAACGATATTTAATGAGCGTTGGGCCAACATTATAGGCTACACACTTGAAGAGCTATCCCCTGTTAGCATTGATACTTGGTTAAAGTACGCCCACCCGGAAGATCTGAAAGAGTCTGAGCGTTTATTAAATGATCATTGGTCAGGTAAAACAGATTACTATATTTGCGAATCTCGGATGAAGCATAAAAGCGGTCAATGGATCTGGGTTTACGATACCGGCAGAGTCATCGAGTGGGAAAGCAAAGGCGTTCCGAAAAGGATGATAGGAACCCACCTCGATATTACAGAACTCAAAAACACCCAAGACCTTCTCAAAAATGCCAATAAAGAGTTAGAAACCCTCGTTCGCATCGACCCTCTGTCTCGAATAGCAAATCGTAGAGCGTATGACGAAAGACTCATCTCTGAACTTTCAGTCGCTAGAAGAGAAGACAAAACTCTATCTTTGCTCATGATCGATATAGATCACTTCAAACAATATAACGATTTATATGGCCATGAGCAGGGAGATCTAGTTATTCAAACGATAGCAAAATGCATTCAATCAACCCTTAGCCGCAAAACAGACTTCGTTGCACGCTATGGAGGTGAAGAGTTCGTCGTACTTTTACCATTCACAACCCCCCATGAAGCTAAGACGGTCTGTACAAAGCTATTGCAGGCAATCATAAAACTCAAGATTAAGCATGACTACTCTCAATTCAACAAAACACTGACCATAAGCATTGGTGTCTCTTCGACACAAACATCTCCAGAGAATATACTAACTAAAGCGGATAAAGCACTTTATGCCGCCAAACAGAACGGTCGAAACCAGTATCATATAGCAGCATATTGAGAAAAGCTGTATCGAGCACGATTTCCGTCAACATAGCTTGGCCAACGCGCAAACAAAACCTAAAAGAGGGATATTATTCCAATAATAATCAGCAAAACGGGAATATAGTCCCTTATTTTATATTTTAGAGTTGCTTGGACTTCAGGGTTGGACTATATTCCTATTAATGCTTGAATAATGGGAATATAGCCCCTTAGGTTGGTGATATGGCTAAGCGTAATTTGCACAATGTGTTGTTTCCAAAGCAGCGCAAGATCCTGACTCATTTTGGTGAGGACTTGTTGTTGGCGATGAAACGACGAGGTTATACAAAAAAGCTGCTGTGTGAACGTACGGGCTTTGATCATAAAACCGTAAACAAAGTCTTCGCTGGTGATCCGGGCGTTGCCATAGGCACTTACTTAAAGGTTATGGCCGTCCTCGGTATGGAAAGTAATTTTGCAGAAATGGCCGCTCATGATGAAGTTGGTATCAAACTGCAAAATATAAAATTGCTAGAAGGTTCAAGATGAGCCGTGAAATTGTCGAAGTCTATGCCGACTGGCAGCCAATTGAAGTGCCTTTGCTAATAGGGCAGCTTTCTTACAGCGATTCAAGCCGAGGTGGCGTGTTTAGCTTTGCCTACGATAAAGCGTTTTTAACCTCAGCCTATCGCTTGCAAATTGACCCAATCCTGACGCTTCACTCCGGTGACCTCTACAATGACGAAGCCGATAAAAACTTCCGTGCATTTCTTGATTCATCGCCTGATAGATGGGGACGTATTCTAATGCAGCGGCGTGCGGCCGTTGAAGCGCGCAAAGGCATTCGAGCAACAAGTCGATTAAACGAGCTAGATTACCTGCTAGGCGTACATGACTCTTACCGGATGGGTGGTATTCGATTTAAGCGAGTAGGGTCGGATGCTTTTTTAGACAATAATGCCGAATTTGCTGCGCCGCCAATGGCTTCTCTGCGAGAGTTGGAGCACGCTGCAATGCAGATTGAAAAAGATGATAACATCGACAGTGACGAGTATTATCACTGGTTGAAGATGCTGATTTCTCCAGGCTCATCATTAGGTGGTGCAAGGCCCAAGGCTTGTGTGACAGATGAACAAGGCCAATTGTGGATTGCTAAGTTTCCCAATCTAAATGATACCCATGATGTAGGGGCGTGGGAGATGGTCTGTTATGAATTGGCTTTGGCGGCAGGTGTTGACATGTTTCCAAGTGAGATTAGGCAGTTTTCCTCTCGGCATCATACCTTTTTAACAAAACGCTTTGACCGCGACGGTGATCAACGACTGCATTTCTCATCGGCCATGACACAGCTTCAATACTATGATGGTGAACAATCTCAAGGTGCCAGCTACTTAGAGATTGCTGAATTCCTTTCTACTCAAGGTGCACAAACAGAAGCAGATTTAGCACAGTTATGGCGTCGCATCGTGTTTAATATTGCGGTGTCCAATACGGATGACCACCTGCGTAATCATGGTTTTTTATTAACAAAGAATGGTTGGAAGTTATCACCCGCTTATGATTTAAACCCGATAGTGGGTAAACACGGCCTGCATCTAAATATTACCGATACAGACAACGCTCTAGACTACCCATTAGCCTTTGACGTAAAAGACTTCTTCCGACTTTCTCAACCCCAAGCCACGCAAATTTACGATGAAGTATTAATGGCGGTTAAACAATGGCAAGCCGTTGCTAAGCGCCTCGGGATCAGCCGAGCCGAGCAAGCCATGAAACAATCAGCGTTTAATGTTTAATGTTTCAGAGAAACTATATTTTTATTTTCCAATATATAAAGGGGTTATAAGTTCACATTCATTCTTTGCCTCACACTTCGTTTGCTGTATTGCACCATTTAGCCACTCACCAATCCTGCCCATACTACATTGATTACTTAGGTCACCATGTAAACTCTGGGACAAATTGTTACAGACACCCTCAGAAAGCTGCATGATCTGGGCATTTATCTGCCTACTGTGTTTGATTCATTAGCAATACGAACCTTTAAAATCTCTCTCTTGATGCATATATTGTTCAAACCTGACTGTTAGTATTAGCGTTTTTTAGACAACTCAAATCCACTCCTAGCCACCCCCTTGTCAGGGGATGGAATAAAAGCAGCTTTTCTGACTCTCCTTAACAAGAATTTTAGTAGCGAATGATGAACAATAAATCCAACGTCTTTCTACAAGCAGAAGAAATTATTAAGCCCCAGCACTTGCACATGTGCCACAAGACAGTGACTTTGCAGCGCTAATTGACCAGTGGTTACAAGCTATGCAACTGATAGTCAGTTTTATTTTATATAGATTTAGGTACGCCCGAGAAACTCAAAGAAAACGTAGGAAAGCTATTGCAAAACTACTAAAAAGAAGTTTTGGACAAAAAATAATAATGACTATTATTTGCTATAATCCCCATTTACTTCATATACATAGGTGATATTTTGAAAGAAATTGATGTGGTTGCCGCAATTATAAAGTGCGGTGATGAAATACTGTGCGTACAGCGAGGGGCAGCAAAGTTTGAATACATTTCAGATAAATATGAATTTCCTGGCGGAAAGATTGAAATTAAAGAAACTAAAGAAGATGCAATAATCAGAGAGATTAAAGAAGAATTAAAACTCAATATTGTTGAACCAAAATTTTTCCATACAGTTAATTACCAATACCCTGATTTTTTCATAACGATGCACTCCTATATCTGTTTAGTTGACAGTAAAGAGGTAGTCCTAACGGAACATATTGATCATAAGTGGCTTAAGGTAGAAGAATTAGGGAAGCTTGATTGGGCTGCAGCTGATATTCCAATAGTTAAACAACTGCAAAAACATACCATATAAGAGTCTAATCTAAATGATATTAGATAAACTGCATCAAAGTTTACAAACCGGATTTATAGATAAAGAAATAAATTCGGAAGAACTATATCAACCAACGCTATTGGTTAATAAAAAGAACCCACCACAAAAAATTCTACCATCCATTTTAAGTGAGTTGTTGTCTTGCGATGAATTTTTTATCTCAGTTGCATTTGTTACAACTAGTGGTGTTGCAGTTTTAATGAATACATTGAAAGAGCTTGAAAGTCGAGGTATTCAAGGAAAAATAGTTGTTTCTCAATATTTAAACTTTACGGATCCTGAAGCACTTAGAAAGCTTCTTAGATTTACCAATATTGATCTTCGGATTGCCACCAAAGAAAACTCGCATTCAAAAGGTTATTTGTTCAAAAGAACGGACTACCACAACCTCATCATAGGAAGTAGCAATCTTACCTCATCAGCACTAACGACAAATAAAGAGTGGAACCTTCAAGTTTCTGCCCTGCATGGAAGTAGAATCGTTGAAACAGTTATTGATGAATTTAACCTTGACTTCAAAAGCGGGACACCTGTTACAAGCGCATTTATTGAGGAATACCAGAGTACGTATGATAAACAAAAGCTACTGAGAAAAAAGTATGATGATCACATATTAAGCATTGAAATTTCTCCCAATTCCATGCAAAAAGAAGCGCTTAAAAATATTAAACAGTTAAGACGCAATGGCGCAACAAAAGCACTTCTTATCTCAGCTACAGGAACAGGTAAAACCTATTTATCGGCCTTTGATGTATTAGCATTTAAGCCAAAGCGTTTATTATTTGTGGTACATCGACGGACTATTGCTGAAAAATCGATGGAAACATTTAAGAATATTTTTGGTACTGATAAAACAGTGGGGATATATTCGGGTTCCCAAAAAGATTTAGAACGTGATTTTTTATTTGCAACTGTACAAACTATTTCAAAACAAACCAACCTAGAAAACTTTCTGCACGATCATTTCGACTATATTGTAATTGATGAATCTCATCGGTCAGGTGCTAGCTCTTATAAACGACTATTAAATCATTTCACACCAAATTTTTTATTAGGAATGACAGCGACACCTGAAAGAACTGATGGAGAGGATATATTTAGCTTATTTGATCATAATATTGCTTATGAGATTCGTTTAAATAGAGCAATGGAAGAGGACATGCTAAGCAGCTTCCATTATTACGGTGTGACCGACCTATTTGTTGATGGAAAAGAGCTAGAAGATAAACGAAACTTTGCATTCTTATCCTCAGAAGAAAGAGTTAATCATATTATTGATAATGCTAGGTTTTATGGCACTGATAACGGCATAACAAGAGGCCTCGTTTTTTGTTCTCGTAATGACGAATCTAAGAATTTAGCAGAGATGTTTAATAAGAATGGCTTTCGCTCAATTGCTTTGTCTGGTGATAATTCGGAAGATGAAAGAGCTAATGCTATTCAGTTATTAGAGTCCGATAATTTATCAGAAAAACTGGATTATATTTTCACTGTCGACATTTTTAATGAAGGGATCGATATACCGAAAGTAAATCAAATTATAATGATTCGCCCTACTGAGTCAGCAATAATTTTTGTTCAGCAGTTAGGAAGAGGATTGCGCAAAAGTGGCGGAAAAGGATACCTAACAGTAATAGATTTTATTGGTAACTATAACAATAATTACCTTATCCCAGTCGCTCTATATGGCAATACATCTTATAACAAAGATGTTTTACGAAGATCAATTGCAAGTGGTAGCAAACTTATACCTGGAAGCTCCACAATCAATTTTGATGCTATTTCAAAAAATAGAATTTTTGCTTCAATCGACTCTGCAAATATGAAAATGCTTACAGACTTAAAAAAGGATTATTTTCTTTTAAAGTATAAGCTTGGCCGAGTGCCACTAATGATGGATTTTGTTAAGCATGGCGCGCGCGACCCGTTTCTTTACATAGAATACTCAAAATCATTTCTAAATTTTATAATTAAAGTTGAAAATGACTTCTCTCATTCAATATCTGATAAAGGACTGAAATTACTTGAGTTCTTTTCTGTTGAAGTAAACAACGGCAAACGAGTTGAAGAAAGTTTAATTCTAAATGCGTTGTTAAAGCGTGAGACTTGCACGATTAAAGAAATAAAGAATATCGTAGCTGATAAGTATGGTTATGAAGTTTCAGATCAAACTATTCAGTCATGCCTAAATAATATTAACTTAAAATTCATACGTGAAAAAAGTAAAGGAAAGCTACTCACCCTTAATGAAATTCACGGCATCAATATATTAAACCTTAATAAAGGCTCTTTTCAGTTAACCGCTGAGTTTAAACTATTGCTTAATAACAATATATTTCAGCAGTATTTCCAAGACACTATCAATTACTCAATCAACAAATTTAATGAAATTAATAAACATAACAGTTTTCATAATGGTTTTGTTTTGTATGAGAAGTATTCAAGAAAAGATGTTTTTAGAATATTAAATGTAGACACAAACCCAGTAGCACAAAATGTTGGTGGCTATCTTGTTAGCCCTGATAACTCTCATTGCCCCATCTTTGTAAATTATCATAAAGACGAAGATATTTCAGAATCAACTAAATATGAAGATGAATTTATTAATAATAAAGAGTTTTCATGGATGTCTAAATCGAACAGGAAGCTAGAAAGTAACGATGTCCAATCGATACTTGGCAATAAGGGAAGAATTAGGTTGCCCTTATTTATTAAAAAAAATAACGATGAAGGCATTGAATTTTACTACATGGGTGAAGTTGAGCCCGAAAAAGATAAAGTTAAGCAAACCTCAATGAATACTGACAATGGGAAAGTTGTTTCAGTGGTTAACTTTGTTTTCAGTTTGTCCCCCCCTGTTACAGACGAAATGTATCAATATCTGAAAGAAAAAGAAGCACTAGAAACCGAGCCTCCTCTTATCAATAAAAATGAGGATGCCGCAAATGAGAAAAATTATATACCGTTTTATGATTTTTATGCCGCTGCTGGCTCATTCAGTGAAATGCAGGAAAATAAAGATTTTGACAAAATTGCAGTACCAGAAAAATACTCCAAAGATCAAAAGCACTTTTGTTGCAGAGTACTGTAAGCGCCAATAAATCCGCCTACTAACCCCTAACCATACTGCGGCACATTTTTTGAAAAAGGCTCCTGGTCAACATTCCAAGGCAAGAGTGCTTCTAATTTCTCTACGGTATCAGCATCGGCAATGTTCAATAGTACGTGTCGTATGTAGGCATATGGCTCCAGCCCGTTTGCCTTTGCTGTTTCTACCAGGCTGTAACAGGCTGCACTTGCGCAAGCACCTTTAGGCGTATCGGCAAAAAGCCAGGCTCTTCTTCCTACGGCAAAAGGTCTGATAGCATTTTCTGCCAATGCATTGCTGATATTAAGACGACCATCTTCACAATAAGCGATTAGATAATCCCATTGATTTAAGCAGTAATTGATGGCGGTGTATGTTTGGCTGTCTTTTAGCACTTTGCCTTTGTTCTGCTTCAGCCACAGCTTGAACTCTTCAAGCAAGGGTAAACTCTTTTCCTGCCGGATACGATTTTTCTCTGATACATCCAACTCTTTTATGGACTTCTCAACGGCATAAAGCTTTCGTATTTGCAACACGGCTTGTTCTGCCTTACTTCGTTTGGCGCCTTTCTTTTTTGTGGGCGCTGCACGAACAGCTTCAACAAATTTTCTCCGGCAATGGTCCCAGCAACCAATGCGGATAATGTCATTTTCTTCGCACACTTTGTTGTAGCCTGCATAACCATCTGTCTGCAGGAAACCACAAAAACCTTCCAACAGTCGAACAGGCACGTCACCGGAACGCGATGTATCATATTCAAATAACACTACCGGGGTATCGGGTGGCCCACCTCTGACCACCCACATCCACTTATCAGAGGTGGCGGGTTTCCCGCTTTCTTTCAGTACTTGTATTCGGCTTTCATCAGCTTGCAGGTAATCGCTTTCAAGTTGGACTTCCCGCATCAGGTTGATCAACGGCTTGAATACATTCTCCAGACGGATTACCCAGTTAGCCATATTGGTACGACTCACATCGGCACCATACCGTTTTAAGATGTTTTCGGTACGATACAGTGGTAAGCCATCGGCATACTTGGCTGTTACAATGTGAGCAAGTAAAGAAGGGGTAGCAAAACACTTTCCCAATGGGTGAGTTGGTCGTTGGGCCGCGATGATGGATTCCTCGCCATCATCCTCGAAGACGGCCTTCTCCTGCCAAAATTCGAGGACCTTCAACTGAGCAGGAATAAACTCCAGCTCTTCTTTCACTTTAGTGAAGAAGGTTTTGATAGCATCCGCTTTGTCTTCATCGGACAGACGCAGAAAGATCTGCTCACGGGGGAGTTTGTCGGAAAAGCCACGGTTTCGCTTTTTCTTACGTGGAATCACCCGATCTTCTTCGGGAACGTCATCTTCCAACTCAACAAGCGCTTCTTCCAGTTCGACCTCATCGAAGAAGTCTCCCTGCCAGGGCATCTTTTCACTGCTGGCAGCAAACTTTCTCAAGGTGGCCAGACGCAATTGTTCTTCCATTAGCTGGATAGTCTTTTGCTGCTTGTTGATGAGTTTTTCTTTGTCGCCCAGGTGTTTTTGCTGGGCGTTGAGGAGGGTGTCTTTTTCTTCGAGTTGGCGATCTTGCTCCTCAATTTTTTGATTCTTTTCGGCTAACAACGCAAGCAGCTCCTGAACAGTTGGAGCCGCGTCATTGCGTTGATTTTGCTGAGTTTTTATCGCCTTTTTCATAGCGCGAATTATAGCATACGAGCGATAAAAAGACGCTAAAACACTGATTCATAATGCAGTTTTTTATGCCCTTTCATCAGGCTAATGTCATAACCATCAAGCAGCCAGTTAATCTGTTGACCGGAAAGAGAAATGACGTCTTCACCATGGCGAGGCCAACGAAACTTTTCTTCAGCAAGGGATTTGTAATAGAGCACAAAACCATTATTCTCCCAGAAAAGGCATTTGATTTTATTGCGCTGTCGGTTGGTAAACGCATAAAGCGCACCGTCAAATGGATTATGCGCCAACTCCTGTTCGACAAGTGCTGAAAGCCCTCGTATGCTTTTCCGGAAATCAACGGGATCGCGATACAGAAAAATGGCGGGCATCTCGTAACTGGGGCGAAAGTAGTGCGTCATGATAGACGCTTAATGAGCTGGCACACCAAATCAAAGTTAGTGTCCGAGAGGCCGTCAACAGTCATCCCATTTGGGAAATTAATTGTTAGACCTGACGCTTGCTGAAAACCGAAGCCTCCGGGGAGTACTTTAACAAATTCGCTACCTTGAGTGACTGACGGTGACGATTGAGAAGTACCTTCGAACTTCAGTTTCCAATAGATGAAGCGGTGGTAAATGAGGTCATGTTTTTTACAAAATGTGGTTTGAGGCAGCCCGGATGCTTTCCAGGCGGTAACCTGCTGCATCCAGTAGGTGTTTAATTGATCAAGTTGGCTGTTTTCCATGTCTTTTCTCCCGCGTGTGTGGTTAGGAGAAATTTTCAAGTAGTCGCTGGAAGATTAAAAGGTGCTGATTTAACATCGCTTACAGAGTACTTGGGGAGTCTATGAACCGCAGAATCAAAAATGGTGCAATTTGTATATTCAGAGAATCTTTAGGTGGCTCACGTAACGGTAAAATAGTACTAGTTGAAAACTATGGTAAGAATGACGAGGAATATAATTCATCATTTACAGTTAAAACATATGCGAGTGAAAAAAGAGCAACTGAAGATGGAGAGTGGGAGCATTCTGTTATTTTATTAAGGCCCAACTCTACTGACCCCAATTTCAAAGATATAGTTCTTCATGAAGATGATTGTGAAAACATGCGTATAGTTGGTGAGTTTGTTGCTGTCTTAGATGAGTAGGTTCTTTGCTATCGTGAGGGCAGCACCTACTGAACAGCCCCATGAAAAACTCGATAAAGCTCAAAATTTTAATCCGTCTTGAGCACTAGACTCTGTTTTCTGAAGAGTTAAAGGGGTCGTAACGATTTATTTTTAACCAACCCTGCCCACTCTATTTCTGACCTTTCAACACCGAAAGAATCATCTCTGCAGCATAAAGTGACATTTCTTCTACTGCTTCAAGGCTCACGAATACACCGTCTGTTTTTAAGCGGCACAAACCACAACTATGGGGGTCAGAGTAAAATTTCTTATACTCAGACGTCTATTCGACGTTTTGAAAGGCTTTATCGAGCACGATTTTTGTAAGCATAGTTTGACCATTTTTTCGTAACAGGTATGAGTCAGGCAGCGAAACTCTGTCTCATTTTAGTTAAGACCTTTTCCTCTCGTCATCTGTTCTACTTTGCTGAGGGCTAGGGGAATATTTTTCACGTTCAGAAGGCGCTGATACTATTACTGTCTTTTGTCATTAACGTCATCAATCGTGGGTGTACAAATAATTTTTCCTTTCCTGAATCGAGTTCTTGCAGCACACCAATATCCGCTAACTGCTTTAAATACGTTGAAGCCGTTTGGCGTTTTGCAATATCACGTTCAACAAGATTACTGATACGACAATAGGGTTGCTCAAAAATAAGCTGAACAAGCTCGTAGCTATATATTTTAGGTAGCTGTGTTTTTATGTAATCGGTTGTACTTTCCATAAGAGCTCTAATCGCTGTGATTTTATCGCAAGTCCATATGGCCGTTTGCTCAACACCTTTAAGCATAAATAACAGCCAATCTTCCCAATTCTGATCGTTGGTTACTTGGTTCAACAGGCGATAATAATCTTGTTTGTTATGAACGATGAAACGACTTAAGTACAAAATAGGTAGCGTTAAAAGGCCACATTCAATAAGGTACAAAACGTTTAAAATACGACCGGTTCGGCCATTGCCGTCATAAAATGGGTGTATGGCTTCAAATTGATAATGGCTAACTGCCATTTTTATCAGAGGATCTATATCATCGTCATCATGAAGAAAGCGCTCCCAGTTAGCTAGCAAGTCGCGGATAACGTTTTCTCCAGCAGGCGGTGTATAGATAATGTCTCCAGTCTTCTGATTACCTATAAAAGTCCCCGGCACTTTACGAATTTCCATTTCAGCGTGCTTTAACGTGCTGCATACTTCGATAGCAGTCGCTGTGCAAAGCGGTTTTCTTTCAAGCTGAATGTAGCCTTGGTGTAACGCTGTTCTGTAGCGTAAAGCTTCTTTTGTTGCATGATCGGCACCTTTATCCTCTAGTGCATACTGAAAAAGCTTATCGGTAGTTGTAACAATATTTTCAATTTCTGAACTGTCTTTTGCTTCTAACAAAGGCAGTAAGTTAATTAGCATGCTTTGGTTAGGTATGAGTTCCCCAGCCTTTTTTAACTCTGCTACAGCGGCACGTGCAGAAATACAGGCTTTCAGTACGGATCTAGTTTCTATGAAATCTAGATTTGGTGGCAATGTGGGTAATTGGTTGTAAGGCTGCTCTGCTTGCCTGGTCATGTTTAAATTTCCAGTCTAAATCGACATAAATGAACTATTGGTTCAGTTTATGTCGATTGGATCGACATATCAATTTCATATGTCGATATTTTTCAATTTTTTCGACATAACATTTTTCTGTGTCGATACAATCGACATATCAAGACTCTAATAATTTTTCGGGGTCATAACCTTTCGGAAGATAAAGGGGTCGTAACGATTTATTTTTAACCACGTCTACCAACCCTATTTCTGGCCTTTCAATACCGAAAGAATCATCTCTGCAGCATACAGTGACATTTCTTCTACCGCTTCAAGGCTCACGAAGACACCGTCTGTTTTTAAGCGACACAAACCATGCAGAGTTGCCCAGGTGATTTGTGACATGCGGATTTCGTCAAAGTAGTCTGGCATATCACCGTGCTCTTTGAGCTGACGTATAATGTGGGTATAACGGCGAAATGTCGCATGCCCTTTTTCAGTCAGTTCGGCCGATGGTTCGTTGCGCCAGGTGACCGCGCCAAACATCAGTTCATACTTCTCGGGGTTTTCTGCCGCGTAGCGCACATAAGCGATGACATAGTCCTTTAGCCGCTCTTGAATGGATGTCGCGTCATTGATCCCCGCTTGATCAAGCAGGTCATTTAAGTCATCAAAAGAACGTTCAGCAACCGCACACAACAACGCGTGTTTAGATGAAAAATGATGATAAGGCGCTTGCCGAGATACATTCGAACGCTCAGCCAGTTCGCGCAATGTCAGCCCGTCGATACCGCGTTCACTCAAAAGCTTTTCAGCATTTTCTAGTAAGGTATGACGTAAATTCTGATGGTGATAGGTTTTATTTATGTTCTTTCTCATGCTCTGACCATACCAAACTAATCTTGACACTGTCAAAATAACTGCTATCTTGACACAGTCAAGTTAGTATACACGTTTTTGAAAACATAAGAGGTCACCCATAAGTCGCTAGTTTGTCAATAGCACGAGTTTGAACGAAGCGCGTCGTGGCACCCATGCCTAAATATAAACTGTTTTGGCTGTCATGAAGTACACCTGATTTTAGTTGTGTTGTGCTACTTCAAAATGAAGTGCTTCAGTCACCCATCAGGATCAAGGCTAAACGGCTGAGCCCCATAACGCGCAAAGCCGCTTACCCCTGGTATATTCATACCCCATTAAATAATCAGTACCCCTGCATAGCTAATTGGTACAGAGTTAAAGACTCGAAGTCAGTCTCCGGAGAGCTTATGCAGAGGGCACTCCATTAAACCAAATTAGGTTCAGGCGAAGGATATTCAGAGCCCTAGGTTAACCATACCCCTTTTGATCTCATCGCCTGAAAAGCTGTTTAACCAAATGCGAGTTTAATATCAAACATCGTTTTCTCCTTGAGCATGTGATAACACGCTCTCGTTAATTTATTGGCTATCGCTTTCTTGGCAACCATTGTTGGTGATTTCTTCAGCCTGCGTTGATAGGCTCGTTTTATATCAGTATTCCAGATAGATGCATAATGTGCTGCTTCAACAAAAGCCATTGCTAAATATCTATTTCCGTTCTTCGTATTTCCTTTCCCTTTTGATTTACCATTGCTGACCTTATCGGAAGGCACACAACGAGCATAAGATGAATAATTTCCAACACGAGGAAAACGCTCAATTGGTCCAGTCTCAAGCAAAATGGTCATCGCCAGTATTTTTCCAACGCCAGGGATACTAAGTAGAATTGAATACAATTCCCCTTGCTGGCATTCTCTGAGAACAAAATTTTCTATCGTAGTAATTTGCTGAGAGAGTTTTTTCATCATATGCCACTCAGTCAACGCAGTTAGTTGCGCTGCGCTTGTTGAAAAGTGAGCTTTCAGTTCTGCTTCTGTAAGATGTTTTATCTTATTCGCATTAAGCCTCTCACCTGTGTGCCGGTTAATCATGCTTTGTAAACTAAGGTGATGAGCGGTTCGTTGCTTAACCAGCAAGAGCCTTCTCCTTAGTAGATCGCGAATAGCACGTAAAGCTTTAGGGTAAATATATCCCGTAGGAAGTATGCCTAATCTTAGTAGGTGAGCTAAATAACGCGCATCCGTTAAATCATTCGTGTATTTCAATCCGCTGTATTGTTGAATGGCAAGCGTATTAGCTAGATGAACTGGATAGCCTTCATCCATTAGACCATCAACAAGCCAATACCAATTGTATGTCGATTCAACAACTATTCCGAAAATGTCTGATTGGTAGGGTGCTAGTAGTTTAGAGATATCATTGAGATCATTATCTAAACGCTTTTCTTGAACAATAGTATCGTTATCGTTGATTAACGATACAACGCTATTGTTGCTATGAAGATCGATTCCGCAGTAAAGTTGCATAAGCCGTCTCCTTTGTTGAGTGTAAGCCCTCTCGAGTATACCTCTGGATGCCTCGGCGAGGGAGGCGACTTATGATTTTCAGACTGTATGAGCAATCAACCATACCCCCACATGATGGAACCTTTAGACTTGGGTTTCACCACGTTGAAAAATCGAGTCATTATGGGCTCTATGCACACTGGCCTTGAAGACCGTTTTTGGCACATGGATAAATTAGCTGCTTACTTTGCCGAACGTGCAAAAGGTGGCGCAGCTTTGGTGATTACAGGGGGCTATAACCCAAACAAACGTGGCTGGTTCTACCCAAGTGCCGGCTTGTTTAATAGCTATTTAGACATTCCTAACCATCGCAAAGTCACCAACGCGGTTCATAAAGAAGGCGGCAAAATTGCTTTACAGATTTTGCATGCGGGTCGATACAGCTATCACCCATTTTCACATTCGGCTTCGGCTAAAAAAGCGGCGATTAACCCATTTAAGCCAAAAGCCATGTCGGATAAACAGATTCGTTCCACCATCAAAGACTTTGCAAAAACAGCGCGCCTAGCAAAACTCGCAAACTATGACGGTGTTGAGGTCATGGGCAGTGAAGGCTACCTGATTAACCAATTTATGGCGCCGCACGTTAACCAGCGAAAAGATAAATGGGGCGGCAGCATCGAAAACCGTATGCGCTTCCCTGTCGAGATCGTCAAAGCCATCCGCAAAGCCGTGGGCGAAGAGTTTATTATCTTATTCCGTTTATCCATGATGGAACTGGTAGAAGGCGGAATGACGGCCCAAGAAATTGTCCAAACGGCCAAGGCGCTTGAAGACGCGGGTGTCACGATTATGAACACCGGCATCGGCTGGCATGAAGCGCGCGTTCCGACCATCGTGACCTCTGTGCCACGCGCAGCCTTCCGTGAAGCAACCGCACGTGTCAAGAAAGAGCTGTCTATTCCTGTATGTGCGTCTAACCGAATTAACACGCCCGATGTCGCGGAAGATATTATTGCCTCGGGAGACGCAGATTTAGTATCTATGGCGCGTCCGTTTTTGGCCGACCCGCACTTCGTCAACAAAGCGGCAGAAGGCCGTGCAGACGAAATCAATATTTGTATCGCCTGTAACCAAGCCTGTCTCGACCATACCTTTCAGATGAAGCGTGCATCTTGCTTGGTAAACCCTCAAGCTTGTCACGAGACTGAACTCGTTTATATTCCTGTAACCAACAAGAAAAAAGTAGCGGTGATTGGTGCAGGCCCCGCGGGTCTGTCAGCGTCTACTGTTGCGGCTGAACGTGGCCATGATGTTACGCTGTATGACATGGCCAGTGAAATTGGTGGTCAGTTTAACTATGCTAAGCAGATTCCGGGCAAAGAAGAATTCTATGAGATGATCAAGTACTACGCGCGTCGAGTAGAGGTTTCGGGGGTTAATTTGAAACTCGACACCAAGGTGGATGCTGAACATCTTGAACAATCAGGCTATGACGAAGTCATTGTCGCGACGGGTATTAACCCACGTCTGCCCCCCATCGAAGGCATCGAGCATAAGAAAGTTCTGTCGTACTTAGATGTACTAACAGGCGCGAAAGTGGGCAAAAAAGTGGCGGTGATCGGTGCCGGCGGTATTGGTTTTGATGTCGCAGAGTTCCTTGTTCATCCAGGCGCAAAAGCAGACAGCAAGCCACGGCCGCAAACGGTAGAAGAGTGGAGTGAAGAATGGGGCGTGGATATTGATAGTAACAACCCAGGCCACCTAGTGGAAAGAAAGCCACACGCACCCGCGCGCGAAGTTTATTTGCTTCAACGTAAGAAAAGCCCTTTAGGTGCCGGTTTGAACAAAACATCAGGGTGGGTGCACCGTGCTGTATTGAAAATGAAAGACGTCGAGATGATCGGTGGCGTCAGCTACGATAAGATCGATGACAAAGGTTTGCACATCACAGTAGATGGCGAGCAGCGTGTGCTAGATGTCGATAATATCGTGATCTGTGCGGGTCAAGAGTCGCGCAAAGAACTCTACAATGAAGACTCACCCACGATGAACTTCCACCTGATTGGTGGCGCTGAATTTGCCGGAGAACTCGACGCGAAACGCGCCATTAAGCAAGGTGCCGAGCTAGCTGCTGAGCTTTAGTACCTAGCTAGCGCATAGCACTAAAAAATTGTGAGGGCTTCGGCTCTCACGCTTAACGCACTATCTCTAAAACAATAAATAACTAGAACTGGACGTCATGAAATTTAATCACATTATCTACAAGGTCGAAGACGGCATCGCACACGTTATCCTCAACCGACCTGAGAAGTACAACGCGTTTAATTTCGACTTAATGTGCGACATCGTCAACGTGCAAAAAGTGATCAAAAAAGACCGTGATATCCGCGTTGTCATTATCTCAGGCAAGGGTGAGCACTTTAGTTCGGGTATAGACATTAAAAGCATCATGGGTCAGCCTATTCAATTTTTTAAAATTGGTTGGAAGTTAAACCCTTTTGGTACCAACATGGCGCAACGCTTTTGTATTGGTTGGCACCGCCTTCCCGTACCCGTTATCTGTGTCATGCATGGTATCAGTTACGGCATGGCGATGACCTTAGCACTAGGCGCCGATATGCGTTATGCACGCCCTGACACGGAGCTTGCCATCATGGAAGCGAAGTGGGGTATGGTTCCCGATATGGCGGGGCTACAAACCATTCGAAGCACGATCTCGCAAGATGTCGCCAACGAACTCATCATGACCGGTGACCCGATTACCGCAGATAAAGCCCTTGAGTATGGCTTGGTGACTCGCGTAGTTGAAGACCCCATGGCCGAAGCATTGGCGATGGCTGAAAAGCTAAAAGCACGATCACCCGATGCAACCGCAGCGATTAAGTTTACCAATCAAAAAAGCTGGAACGGATCAACAAGGGCTTTACTAGCGCGTGAAACCCTTTATCAAATCGCTCAGCTTATCAGTAAGAACTGGCGCATCATGGACATTCGAAACCGCAAAGACCCGAACAAACCTTTCGTAAAGCGTCAATATTGGTGGTGATGTGGGGTGAAGGCTAGCCTAGCTAGGCTGTTTTTAAGTAATCCCACAAAAAAGCCCTGCACTTACAACCAAGTGACAGGGCTTTTTTGTGGGATTTAGCCCGTGCAGAAAATCGAGACGCCAAACAGTAAATGGACCACTATCCGTTTGGCGTATGGGGGTAAAGGTATGGAAAAGTGTGTGGCGGCTGTTGATTTAACTTAAAACTGGGTACGGTTTTTTGTAAGAGAGCTATTCTAATTACTGCCCCATTGTCCAATTTGCCCCACAGTAAATGAGCGCATGCGTTATTTTATATCTATATTTATATATCAATACAAACTCAACGATATGCAATAACTAATCAGTCTTGTGATATTGGGATTAGGATGATATGTTTTTGTATATATTTATTCTTAAATAATCCATTAAGGCGTATCGAAATGAGCTATGTCACAGAGCAGATAATAGAAAGTCTTCGAGACGCTCGGGGGCGAAAGGGGCTTAGCCAGAGAGAGTTAAGTGCTCGCTCGGGTGTGCCTCAAAGCCATATTTCGAAAATCGAGTCTGGCGGCGTTGATTTAAGAATGTCCAGTTTGATTGCTTTGGCCCGCGTGCTCGACCTAGAGCTATTTGTTGCGCCTAAAAAGTCTGTGCCAGCTATCAAGTCGATTATTCGAAGTGGCCAAGGTACTTATCACAATGGGTCAAACAATAACGGCATCAACGATGAAGCTGAGCAAATGTCGCCCGCATATCAGTTAGAGGCAGACGACGATGACTAATCATGTCTCTACGCTCAACGTTTTGCTCTATGGCGAACCCATCGCAACGATCACTAACGTGGGCAATGACAGAACGCTTTTTGCCTTTATGGATTCGTATATTAATGATGAATCACGACCTGTTTTAGGGCTTGGCTTTAAAGATTCGTTAGGTAGTTTGCTGACCAACTTTAAACCTATCCAGACCAAGTTAACTCCGTTTTTCTCCAACCTTTTGCCAGAAGAAGCAATGCGTCATTACCTAGCAGAGCGTGCCGGTGTGAACCCTGCGCGGGAGTTTTTTCTATTGTGGGTATTAGGGCAGGATTTAGCAGGCGCGATTACGGTTGAACCAGCCGATGGTGAAGCGCTGCCGCCTAACGCGCATCAAGACATTGACGATGAAACGAAAATTGAAGCCCCAATGCGGTTTTCGTTAGCGGGTGTACAGTTGAAGTTTTCAGCCGTACAACAGGCGAACGGTGGCTTGACGATTCCAGCGACAGGTAAGGGTGGCTCTTGGATTGTGAAATTGCCATCGTCTCGATTTGACGCTGTGCCAGAGAATGAATATTCGATGATGGAACTGGCTCGAATGTTGGGAATGGATGTGCCGGAAACTCAGCTACTTCCCATTAGTCAGATTGCTAATGTTCCACAAGGCGTTGGACAGTTTGGTGATGCTTTTAAAAATGCTCAGGCCTTTGTGATCAAGCGCTTTGATCGTGCAGGTGATCAAGCCGTACACATTGAAGATTTTGCGCAAGTGTTTGGTGTCTATCCTCAAGATAAGTATAAAAAAGCCAGTATGCGCAATATTGCTCAGGTTATCGGCATCGAAGGCCAAGAAGAAGACATCGCAGAATTTACTCGCAGATTGGTGTTCAATACCCTGATTGGCAATGCAGATATGCATTTGAAAAATTGGTCTGTGATCTACAAAGACAAGCGCACTGCATCCATTGCGCCCGCTTATGATTTTGTCTCAACCATCCCTTATATCCCCGATGATAGTACGTCGTTAAAGGTTAGCCGTAGCAAAAAATTCAGTGATTTCACGCTGGATGAGTTATCACACTTAGCGGCTAAAGCCATGCTGCCAGAAAAATTGGTCTTAGATACTGCCAAGCAAACCGTAGCAGGCTTTCATGAGGTATGGGCGAAAGAAAAGTCGCATTTACCGCTTACCAAACAGATGATTAAAGCAATTGAAACGCACTTACGAAATATACCGCTACGCTAAAACGAGAACCGACGCGTACAAAAATGCAGAGGCGTCGGTCATATTGGCGATTTAAGTCTTTGGTACACCAGATTTTCTTACGCAAAAATATAGGTCATTACCATCACTGTATTTTTTGTTTGCTATTGAGTCAAAAAACAGGGCTTGCCCATCATTTTACCCATCACTTAAACAGCAACTGGTAACGGACATCTGTAAACCGATTTGGACGGGGAAATTAAAAAGCCCTGTATTTTCAATACTCTTCACAAGGTAATACAGAGCTTCTAAGACATTCTTGGATGGGTAACTTTCTACCAAGGAAGCTATTCGATGTTTTGGATCTGCTCATTGAGTAGCGGCCTAGAACCTAACAAACTCAACGAGTTATCGAAAAGAAACCGTTCAAAAATACCTGCTCCCCCACCAAGCGGCCCACCACTTGCCTTAGGCTTTTACTGAGTCGTAGTGGTGCTTCTTAGCGATGAAGCATGGAGAAACAGCGCCGCTTTTACGCTGCTGTTAGGGTTGAAAAATAGCAGCTTTGAAAGGCTTTATCGAGCAGAGTTTTGCCATTCTTTTGCATGTGCTTTGAGGTAGCTAAAAGCCAATGGAAAGGCACACTCATTTGAGATGGATATCATCGTATCCCATTCTATAGAAAAAGGCTCAGAATGGACATCATGGAGTTCTTAGTTAGCCCGAGTACCAGACAAATAAGCGGCGGCTCCTCTGACTTAACAGATCTACAGATTGTTGCCAATAAAGTAACTGTGAGCAGACCTTAATGTGATGGGAAAAAAACGGTCACCACTTCAACGGCAAATACTGAGCAAAGTACAAGGGCATGACGATATTGGTTTGCTCTAGCGCGGAAGAACCCTGTGTGCCAGTTAACTTGAATGTTTTGCTCGGCGTGCACTTTTCAATATAGGAGGTCAGCGATTTAGCTCGCGTGCGTTTTCCGCTCTTTACTTCGACTGGAACGATATCACCTTTATCTGTTGCCAGAATAAATTCAATTTCAGCGCGTGCGTCGTGCCACGAGTAACTAGGGTCAACACCGATGGCAGTAAGCTCTTGTTGGACAAAGTTTTCTGCAACGTAACCCTTGTATTCGTAGCTTTGCTGCTTGATCTCCTTGTAACTGCTACCCAGCATATGATTGAGCAGGCCCACATCAAACAGAAACAACTTGACCATATTCTCTTTTTTATAGGCCGCCAGAGGCGACTTCGGCAACCCTTCAACAGGATAGTTCGGCAAGGCTAGGCGGCAACAGGTAAGCCAATGGATTGCGGTTTCAAAATCGCTGTAGCGAGACTTGCGCTCATGTACATGTCTAAATTTAAAACGTTTAACAGACTCATCGCTCACAAGTGATAATTGTGACGGAATACTATTGAACACCGATTCAATCAGTGTCGCATCGACCTTACCCGCATACTTGCCAAAATCGCGGCGATAGCCTTCGACTAAATCAGCATGAATTTTATAAACCTTTTCAACACGCTCTAAAATGCTCGATTCTTTATATTGATACCAAGCAGCAACCGCTTCAGGCATACCACCGGTAAAAAAGTAGTCCGTCAGTTTATCCATCAACCTAGTGTGTACTGCCGGTGTGCTTGCTTGGCTATCAAAGGCTTTGATCAGCGCCTGTTCCTTTGATGCGTAAATAAATTCCTGGAAGGTTAATGGCCGTAAATTGTATTGCTCCACCTTGCCAACAGGGAAAGCATTTAACAAACCAATGTTCGAGCCACTGGCCGCGACAAAATAGGTCGGTGCTTTTTCGGCAAAATACTTTAGCGAGGTAACCGCCCGTTCACACTCACCAATCTCATCCAAAATCAGCAGATCCGTTTCCGGGTTGAACACCTGATTGGTCAGCAGCTCAATATTCATCAACAGTTCGTCAGGTGACAGTGAACCATCGAATGCTTCTTTGTAAGCCGGGTTTTCCAGAAAGTCGATACGAAGGATGTTGGTAAAGCTGCTACCAAACAACTCTTGCAGTAAATAGGTTTTACCCGTTTGCCTCGCGCCATCGATTAATAAGGGCTTGCGCATGGATTTGTTTTTCCATGCCATCAAGGCGTTGAGTAAGGTGCGCTGCATCATCTTGTCCTGCCTGTAAGATCGTTAGCTGGTCAATACTATAACCCAAATTACATTTTTATGCGCATAAAAGTGTAATTTTTATCATTTATATGCGCATAAAAGTGTGTTTGGCATTTGAATCAGTATTGGCAAGCGCTTAGCCACTCAAGCTATATCCATAACCTTTCCTTTGGTCACTGTGTAGCGGATCGTTCAATAAGGTGAACCTTGTTTGCCCACACAGAAATACAGCCCTTCATCACCTGAATGTTTTCTGGGTTCGGCTTTGCTGACCCAATGATGAGCGTGGAAGGAACTGAAAACTACGTTTTGTCTTGGGTACAAGAATGGCAGCAAAAAGTGAGGAGTAAGCTCGTTGAAGCGATGGGCGCGGGATAATTTTTTACCAGCACTCAATCAATCGACCAAGACCGCCTTAATTTGCTTTTGACTTGTTGTGAAAGACCAATAACACGGCTAGCTGGCTTACTAGCCATTATGCCACCATTGAACTAAGCCCCATGAAGCGATGATTATCAGACCAACACCGCAAAGTTGAAGAGCTAACTTCCCTTTTCTTTCAGCAACCATGAACTCTTTGTACTTAGTGGCTAAACCGCCGACCGATTCGTTAGCCCATAAGGGCCCCATTGCAAGAATGAGAAATATACAGCAGACAACAACGACTACCGGAAGCATGGCCATTCCATTTTTCAAAACTGTCGCAGCACCTGAACCAATCCCCCAACCAAGCACAGACCCCGCACATCCCTCGTAAGTTGCTCTGACTTTAGGGGAGTGTTTTTCAAAAAAAAGGCTTATTTTCCCTCTAAAGCGATCCGGCGTTAAGCACAGAGAACCAGTACAAAATATTAGTAAATATGTTAGAGGTTCGAAGGTGAATTTTTGAAGCTCTTGATTGGCAATATCTTTAGCATGGGGCGCATCAAAAGCAGCCAAAAAATAGTACTGCTACTAGAGCTGTGCTTATGATAAATGTTTTAAGCATTTATCCCTCTTTGCGAATAGCTTCCGGTTTAGGTGTTTATCCATATGTATTGAGAATAAGTACTGGATATTATTCCTTTACTCACTCATGCGCCCACTTAAAACGCTGCTTCAAGTCATTGCAGAATTTTACGTTAAGTAACCCCTTGTGCTGGAGCTGCCCTACAACAATCCCTGGAGCGATGCCAACTGATTTGGCAAAAGCTGATATAGAAGTCTTTTTAAAGTCTCTGTCAGAAATAAATTTGGCAAACACTTTTTGCGGAATAAGTTCATGCTCGGCAAAAGTATTCGCCTCGTGTTCTTTTTCTTGATCTAAGCCATTCGTGCCTTCTAGGAATAACTCTTTCTTTCCATGCAGAAGTATGTGCCCAGCCGCATGAAAGAATGTAAACCAAAGATGATCGTCAGTTTTATAACGAAGACTCAACTGAATAATTGCTTTGTCTTTATTTAACCAACGTGTTGCGCCACTAACGCCTGTTTTTGGTAATGCTGGTACGAACACAACCGCAACGCCAGCCATAGCACAATGCTCTCGCATCGCTGGTACAAAGTGCGCAGGGTCTTCTGTTGTCAAAGCTCTAATTTGATCAAGTGATTCTCTGAACTTAGCTTTGTTATACGGTGCACAGTTAATGTCAGCGGCTTCCAATTCACCCTGCCTTAACCAAGCTGACACGGCTTCAGGAAATACCTCGTGTGTTTGGTTTTGGCGATAAGCAACATTGAGGTTAGGCCACATATCATCCCATTGCTCAACATTGGCTATGCCAAAAAAACGCAGCACTTCTACAAGCTGCTGCTTCTTATCTTTGACCTTCTCAATCCAGTTCATTTTGGCCATCGAATTAACCGGAATACGAGTTAGCCAATCCAAGTCTCGTTCAAGCCTCTCTTCCTCAGCCTGACGTGCCAGTATCTCCTGATAATGAGCTTCAAGATTCAACCAGTAATCCACTGGCATACCTAATGCCCGTTCAAACTTAATCGCCGTTTCTGGAGTGATAACTGACTTGGCTTTTAGTATTGAGATAATGTGTTTTGGTGTAATGCCTGTACGTTTAGCCAACTCCTGCTGGGTCATACCCCTTAGCTCTAACTCAACACTGAGAACTTCACCAGGGGAGACCGCATAATCGGGCTGAAACTCATTCTGTATATCAACCATGGGTATCCTCCACACCTATAATTTCTATTGCTGTAACTTGATCCCAATCCAAACCACCTTCTGGTCTCATTGGTACGGGGTCGTTTATCGGTTTAAATAGAAGTCTATACGGATGATCCAAATCCACTGATAATTGCCCCTTTTTATTACCTTTCAGTTCATGACAGCGGCGAGGCGGACTATAAGGTGGAGCGAAAATTCCCAGATTGGGCGCAGCCCTTAACTGGGTCATAATGACTTTTAAGAGTGCAGTGCGTCTGGGGCCATGGGTTTTAGCCATTACCTTCGCTTCACTGAGCTGCTTTTTTAGCTTCTTGCTGGAAAACGCAATATCCATATATTTTTTATTAACCCATCAGGTTAATTATTTTAACAAATGACTTTACTTTTGTCATTGAGATTATTCTGACTTTAGATGTAACGCCCGCTTTTAGCTTGGCTTTGATTTGTTCATCATTCACCCCTAAGTGCCCATATGGTGACAGATGATGAAAATATGGATATAGCCATTTTATTTGCCACCAATTCTGTCACCATAAAAATGCAATCCTAAGCAACCGAAAGAAAGGCCACGAAACTTACAACTGACTTATATCATTAATTTTTTTATAAAGTTCATAAAGTCTCACTCAACGTTTTGCACTTGCTCTCGCATCTGCTCGATCAGCACTTTGAGCTCTACCGCGGCATTCGTGGTATCGGTCACAATAGACTTTGACGAAAGGGTATTTGCTTCCCGGTTAAGCTCTTGCATCAAGAAGTCTAGACGACGTCCAATTGCTCCCTTTTTGCCAAGCACTGAGCGAACTTCCTTTACATGTGCATCGAGTCGATCCAACTCTTCAGCGACATCTGTTTTTTGCGCCAACAGCACCATCTCTTGCTCGACTCTCGCGGCATCAAGCTCTAGCTTGGCGTCTTCAAAACGGGCCAAAATATTCTCTCGCTGCGCCGCCAGTATTTCAGGAAGTTTTCCTCTCACTTCTGCCACAATCGCACTGGTCGCATCAAGTCGCTGATCAAACAAAGGTTTCAACTGCTCTCCTTCACGTTTGCGAGTCGCAACCAAGGTTTTTAGTGCCTGATCAAATAACGCCAACGCTGACGTTTTTATCGGCGCGGCATCAACCTGTGCCGTTTTCATCACGCCCGGCCACTGGAGCAGTTCTAAGGCATTGAGGTGAGCGGGGTTATCGAGAATGCGATTTACCTGATTAGCCGCTTGGTTGATATCTTTAACCAGCTCTATATTGAGATCAAAGCCTTCGCCGCTCTGCTCTGCTGGCTGCCACCGCAAAGCACACTCGACCTTTCCGCGATTAAGATGCTTGCGCAAGCCTTCACGCAAACCCGGCTCAATCTCACGTAAATTTTCAGGCAGCTTGAAGTGCGGTTCGAGATAACGATGGTTGACTGATCTTATTTCCCACGTCAACGTCCCCCAGTCACCCTGTGATGTCTCGCGGGCAAAGGCTGTCATACTCTGAATCATTCACTTTTCCTCAAACTGCTGCATGGGTTATCCGGCCTCGACCGGTAATTCTGAATTTATTTTACCCAGTTAATCACCAGAAACCCACCTCTATCACTCGATAGCATCCGTTGACCCGGCAACGCGGTTATTTTTTTCATTACTTTGCAACGTTAAATGCTAAAATGCTCATCAACGTCAAACCCTTCCCTATCACACCTATGAATTATAGGTGTGATATCAACCTTTTGTATTAGGATACAACGAATGAGACCGAGCGGACGCGCGCCAGAACAAGCCAGAGACATCAAAATCACCCGCAATTACACCAAGCACGCTGAAGGTTCAGTGCTTATCGAGTTTGGTGACACCAAGGTCATTTGTACCGCCAGTGTTGACGAGTCTGTTCCTCGTTTTCTGAGAGGGCAAGGCAAAGGCTGGGTAACGGCTGAATATGGCATGCTTCCTCGCTCAACCGGTTCGCGCATGTCTCGTGAGGCTGCACGTGGAAAGCAAACCGGACGAACCGTTGAAATCCAGCGACTCATTGGCCGCTCACTTAGAGCCGCGGTAGATCTGGAAGCCCTTGGCGAACGACAAATCTCTATCGATTGTGATGTTATTCAGGCAGACGGCGGCACTCGAACAGCCTCGATTACCGGTGGCTGCGTTGCACTTGCAGATGCTCTTCAAGGGTTGGTTGAAAAAGGGAAGCTGGATAAGTCTCCACTCAAGCAGATGATAGGCGCAGTATCTGTCGGCATCTATGAAGGCCACCCGGTGTTAGACCTTGATTACCCGGAAGATTCTGCGGCAGAAACAGACATGAACGTTGTGATGACCGATAAAGGTGGATTTATTGAAGTACAAGGCACCGCAGAAGGCGAGTCATTCAATCAGGAAGAGTTTGATGCCATGCTGACGCTGGCCAAAAAAGGCATTGAAGAGTTATTTGAGCTTCAGCAGGCAGCGCTGGCGGAGTAATAATCTCCGACTACCAGAGATGCAAATAAAAAAGAGGCTGACTCGCCTCTTTTTTATTTATGAAGCGTAATCTCTGGATAATCTGACATTACCTTCTCCTTATTCCTTTAAAGATACTCTCTGCATCACCACCCTCAGATTCAATTAGGTAATACGTGGTTGCCGACTCTGGCTCAGCATAGTATATCCGTTCAACCCCTGAGTTATCCTTAAGATAAAATGCAATAAGCTCCTCGTGTGCAATAGCCCTATGCTCAGATACACCTGCAAGCACTGCTTTTCTGGCACGTGCAATCTCCTCATTTTTAGGGGTATCAAAACCATAAAGTTGCTTGACCAAGCTGACAGCATCTAAGCCGTATAACTTGGCTTCCTCAAGACTTGAGGCAACCACCAAGCTTGTATAGCCTTCGGTATTTCGGACCAACATAAAGTCGCCTATCAGCAATTTATCTTGCTCGGTAACTTTTAGAGGGAGTTCATACTGCCCAGTGACGGCAGGGATATCTAAGTGGGCTTGCTCTACAAGAGAGCATGAACTCAGCAAGAATAGCTGGCTCAGCATGACAAGACGTTTCATATGCACCTCCATTTGCTGCTAAACGCTTACGGAGGTAATGATACACAATAAAAGGCAGGCCCGTCATCACCATATTGGCGAGGGAAACTAGCGGAGTAATGGTCAGGTCAAGTTTTAGCTACTAGATATTATTATCCATCACTAAACACCAAGCTATCCCTGTCCACAACCCCTACCAGGCGCTTTAACTCAATGATATTACTAACATAATCATAAGTAGCATCTATAAGCGTCCTTTTTGCCAGAAACATGGCTTTTTGGGCCTGCAATACATCCACGGCGTTTCTGATGCCCATTCGATACCCAGCTTTTACAGCCTTTAGCGCTTCTTCATGAGAGTTAACCGTCAGCTTAAGCATATTCACCGACGCCACATCTGCATGAATTGTTCTGAATAGTGTGGCAGTATTTTGCTCAATCTCTCGAATCTTATCCAGATACCTTAGCTTTGACTCGTCTAAACGTAGCGCTGCTTCTCTGCTTCTAGAGCTAGCAGCGCCCCCCTGAAACAGTTTCATATTAAGATTCAAAGAAAGTGTTGATGTATCTGACATTGCCTTCCCATACCCACCTACACCGCTATCATCAGCAAAGTAAGACGCAGAAATACTGATTGTTGGCATGTGTTCAGACCTCGCGGCATTTTTATTTTCTTTTGCTGCTGCAATCTCTATGTTGGCCACTTTTATTTCTGCATTGTTTTGCATCGCTAAGTCTTTCCAAAACTTTTCATTTCCAGGCTTAATTTCTTCAACGATTAGCGAGTCAAATACGGGCTGAACCTCAATATCCCCTCTCCCTGTCAAGCCAATCAACTCTTCACGCCTTGCTTGCAAGCGGTTATTGGCCTGAATAATTCTCACCCGAATGCGATCCAGTGCCGCTTTGACTTCATAAACGTCAGTCATATCAACCAAACCTGCTTCAAAATGACGTTGCAACTGCTCAGACTGTTTTTTTACTGCACGTTTTTCTGCTTGCAAACTTGTTAGCTCATTCATTTCACGCAAAACATTAAAATAACTTGTAGTCACACGAGTAATCAGGTCTTGCTCTGCTTTAACCTGCTCCCACTCCTGCTGATTAAAAAGTGCCTGTCCTTGCTTATAGCGATACCATTTTTGAGGATCAAACAACGGTTGATTGAGTTCCGCAGAGTAACCAATAGCATTATAATCGTTAGATACTTGCCCTGTAACAGGCGCCAACACACCTGCTGGGCCAAGTGTGTTGCCTATAAAGGCATCTTCATTTGAAGTGTGAACTTTACGGGTATTCCCACTAACAGATAATGTTGGCAGTAATGCAGCCCTCGACTGCGGTAACACCTCTTTCGCCGCCATAATAGACAGTTCCTGCGTCTTAAAAGCAGGGTCATGGCTACGAGCCATGTCATAAATTTCAAGTAACGTATGTGCACTAGCATGCGGTGCTAACAACCACAAAACAACACCAAAAACGAACGTTAGAGGCGTTAATGCCACCACATTTAAGATCGTTGCTTTTAAAAGTTCAGCCTTTAATAAAGTCCTTTTCATTTACAGCTACTCTTCCCTGGGTTTTTGCCCTTGCCGCGCAGGCATTCCATCTTGGTGATTAGCTGAAGCAACCTGTTCGGTTACATCGATCAGCCGTCCTTGTTCAAAAACTAACACTCTATCTGCTGACTGGATGGTTTCTGGTCGATGAGCAATGATAATACGCGTAACGTCCAGCTTTTTAACAGCCTCATTGACAAAGTACTCTAATTGAGTGTCCAGGTGGCTGGTCGCCTCATCCAGAAACAGAATTTTAGGCTTGCGATAAAGCGCTCGAGCCAATAGCAAGCGTTGTTTTTGTCCTCCAGATAAGGTTGTCCCCATATCCCCCACTAAACTGTTATACCGCATGGGCATCGCTTCTATATCATGATGGATAGCAGCTAACTGGCCACAATATTCAATTCTTTCATGATCTGGCGAGGAGTCAAAAAAGCAGATATTGTCTGCCACTGTCCCTGATAGAAGTTGGTCATCCTGCATCACAGCCGCCACCTGAGACCGAAAGCCTCGAACACTAGCGCTATCAAGCACTTTCCCGTCAACCAGAAGGGCACCTGAAGATGCTTCAAATAAGCCCATCATGACTTTAATCAGTGTTGTTTTACCGCAACCAGAGGGCCCGATAATCGCCACGGACTCGCCCTGTGCCACACTCATGCTGACATTTTCAAAAATACAAGGCTCAGAATCAGAGTAACGGTAACTGATATTCTTAAGCTCTAAGTTACCTTCGATTAACTCACTCTGAACACTCTCAACTTCCAGGGCTTTTTCTTTTTTGGTTAGTGCAATATCTGCAATACGATTAAGATGCAACCCCAACATTTTGAATTCAATTAACTTTTCAATCAGCGCAACCGTTTTGTCGGTGAACTGGCCTTTATAAGAAATGAACGCATATAACATGCCCACAGAGAATGCATTATCCAATACCAACTGAGCGCCTAGATAAATTACCAATACGTTCTCAAGCCCAAACAACAGGTTGTTGATGGTGCTATAAGCAATATTTACTTTACCCAGACGAATTCCGGTGTTAATCACCTCCGCATAGCGGTTTTGCCAAAGTGTTTGACGATCAGCCTCTCGTCCGAAAATCTTGATACTCTGTATACCTCTGACGCTCTCCATAAAGTTTGAATCTTCTTTTGCCTTGGCAACAATTTCTTCTTCTGTTAGCTGACGTAAAGGTCGATATAACGCGTAACGAATAATTCCATAGATCAACACAACCACTGTTACAACTACAGCCAATATTGGCGCATAGATAACCATCATCACCAGGGTGGTAATCGCCATTACTCCATCCACAATCGCTGTAACCACCCCCGTAGTTAACAGTTCTTGCACCTGGTTAAGCGAGCCGAATCTAGACATCACGTCACCAATGTGGCGCTTTTCAAAAAAATCCATCGGCAATCGAACAAGGTGCCGAAACAGGTTAACGCCCATTTGAAAACTCAGCATGTTACTGATATGCAAAATAACATAAGAGCGAAGCGCATCAGTGCTCAATTTAATCAACGCCAGCAGTAAAAAGCCCCATGCAAGTACCTTGAGCAAGTCGGCGTCATAGCTAACAATCACCTCATCAACCACTAGCTGCATATAAAACGGGGAAATAAGTGCAAAAATCTGTAAAACAACGGATAGCAACAAAAGCTGAATTAAACCACGTTTGAGGCCAGAAGCATTTCGCCAGAAGTCACTCAAGTGCAGGCGTTGCTGCTCTACTTTAGGCTCAAAAGAACGCGTGGGTGTTAGTTCCAATGCTACACCCGTAAAGTGTTTTGATACCTCTTCAAAGTTCAAAACCCTTTCACCCTGAGCGGGGTCGTGAATGGTAATTTTTTGGTTGCCTACAGACTTTAATACCACAAAGTGATTCATATCCCAGTGCAACACTGCGGGGCGTTGCAGTTTATGCATATCCCCAATTTCCAGGCGCAGCGCTCGAGATGCCATGCCCATTTTGTCAGAAATATCCATCAAACTTTTGAGCGTAACGCCTTTTAGCGAGACCGGGTATTTGTGCCGTAAACTCGTTAAATCAGCCTCGTACCCATGGTAAGCTGCCACCATAGACAAACATGCCAGCCCACACTCAGCCATCTCTGTTTGCAAGGTTACCGGTAGCGTTTTTCGGCCGGTAAAATTCAATAAACTCAAAGAAGCGCTCATTACAACACTCCTTGCAGGCTGTACAGCGGGTCAAGAATCCATTCAACCAGCGTTCGGCTATCAACAATAATATCAGCATCAAGTAGCATGCCGGCCTGTAATGGTAATGCCTTGCCGTAAGCAGAGACCGTCTGCTCGTCCAGCTCTACAGAGATTCTGTAAACCGGCTCTTGCAACCTTAAAAGCGAGGGAATATCAGAAGGCGAGAGAATGGATTCGGTGACTTTCATCACAGTACCATCGTAAATCCCAAAGCGCTGATAAGGAAAGGCCTGATACTGCAACTTCACTGATTGCTGTGTAGATATAAAACCAATCGCACGGCTCGGTACAAACAACTCAGCCTGTAACTGTGCCCCTTCAGGTAAAATATCCAATATCGGTTTATTAGGCACAACAGCTTGACCAGCTGATATTTGCAGGCTGGAAATCCGTCCATTAACGGGCGCTCGAACAGTAAAACTGCGCCGCCCATCAATTTCAGTCCGTCGTTTAACCAAGTCAATCTTTCTGGTTTCTAGCTCAGCAACACGCTCTGCACTATTTTCGGGCAGCTGCTCCAGCTCAAACTCAGTTACCCTCAAATCATTCTGTCGACTGAGTAGCTGACGAGAAATATCTGCCGCTTGCTGGCGATCTGTTAAATGCCGTTCATATTGTTCCTGATAACGGGTTTCAGAAACAAGCGCATCATCGGCCAATAACTTCATCGCTTTATACTGCTTTTCTGATAGCAGCAGCCGCTCTTTTTGAATACGTTGTTGCTCAATAAGCTGTTTAATTTCTCCATGCGCGCCTTGAATAAGGGCTTTTAGACGCTTTTCTTCAGAGCTTACCCGTAGCGTTTCCCGCTCAATACGTGCATCAATTACCGCCTCCTCCTTGTTCAATTGTTGCAGAATAACAGAGTCAATATCATCACCACTGCTTAATACAGTTTCATCAACCACCGTAAACAGTATTTGTCCTTCCTCTACCTTCTGTCCCTGTTTAATATGAACCTGAGCATAAACACCCTCTCTCGGTGCGTAGAGTTTGACCAAGCCAAGATCGGGAGCTAAATATCCTTTTACCGACTCTTTACGAGCATAACTCCCCATAAATAGGAGGGTTATCAATAAAATAGCAAACAAAATCGCAACGGCACTCAGCACATAATAAGAAAGCGGCTGGGAAATAACTAAGTCACCCCATAAGCGCTCTCGCTGATTTTCAATCACTTCTTTCCTGAACAACGAATCAGACATAACTTCCCTATTAAATCTATGAACAACATTCTTTGGGAGCAATTATGATTGAGAGAAAAGGGGAAGGTAACTGTCAGAAGTGACAGTTATTAGACTTGAAACTTTCTTGTAGGATATTTTGGCCATCTGAGGAAGCCTCAAAGATGGCGTTTGTTAGGTACATAAATCAATTAAGGATGATAAAAATGAAAGAATTATCTATGCAAGAAGTTGAAAATGTAAGTGGTGGAGACTTTAATGACTGGCAAAACGGTGGCTTAGCTGTAATGGGCTTATCACTTTACAGCCCTGTCACAGCAGCCTTTGGCCTTCCTATTGGCGGAGCAATGTTTGCGCTAGGCAGTTTCTATAGTTATTGGTAAGGTCAAAAGGCCCTTTATCTGTACGCCAAAGAGTAGCAGGTAAAGGGCTGCTAATTAGCTACCTTGATACATACCTTTATTTTAGTAAGGACCTAATCACATGAATAATTTCTTCACAACCAATGTAGATAAGTCTCTAACCAAAACTTATAGATGGATTCCTGTCGCGTACTTCGCTTTTGTCGCTACACTGTTATCCGTAACACTATTTGATACCCCTCAGCTGCAGGATAACCAGAAACTTATTTTCATTGTCTTTTTGATTGTGGTGTTTTCAGGATCTATAAATATGTTTTGTGTACAAGCCTTAGCTAGAATTGAAAGCAAACTAATTGAACAAGAAAAGAACTGAAGCTCACGATTAGTCACTTCATTCAAGGTATATCAATGACAGCTTTGACAGCATCAAAATTAGTTGCCGGTGGCGGTATTATTTCATTCATCTTGTCTATCTATTTTTTTTACGAAAACAAGCCTATGTTCGCGGCTTTGCTATTGGGAGGTGCGCTCATGTCATATGTGCTATTCAAAACACCTAAATTATTACTAATAAAAAGTGCAGATGAAATAGATCAGTTTATTCCTGAGCTGCAAAAAGACCCAAATTTCTACCTAGGCTTAGCACTAATGATAGTACCGGGAGCCATTTCACTACTCGGGTATTTTAAAACAGGAGCCCTCTAATTTTTCACCTAACTTATGGCTATTTTTCTAATTCCATTTTCTTCTTTACTCTCCGTCATGGGGCTAATTGACATTAATCACGGTGAATATGTTGATGGTGCCGCATTGGTTGGAGGCTCTATAATTGTGTTTGGTGGCGCACTTCCAACAATTTAGACTTAAAGCAGGGGCATCCAATCCAGTCTAGCAACTTAATTTGTAGCGGTTTGTAAAATTAGGCGTCCATTTATTTTAGGTGACAAGAAGTCTTGGCTAAACTTCAAGAAAGCAGATTTATCCACCCTTCTTAGAGCACTTTCCACCCGCTCCGCCTCATCAAAGTCAAGCCTTCCCTGGCTAAGTTGTACCCAGTAGTAGTACGATTTTATGTTCAAGCTTGGAGGTCTTGAAGATACCTGCTCAATCAGGGTGTTTTTACTTTTTTCAAAGTCCTGCTCGCTAATATTTTCCAAGCTCTTGATAAAATCAATTAACACCTCATCAAGCGCCTCTTGCAGTACAGCTTCATTTTCCATTGGTGACTGAAGAACTATAGCTATTCCCTCCACACCATATAACGGTACCATCATAGCCTGTACGACATACCCTAGCTTTCGTTTAACTCTCAGTTCTTGTAACAAGAAAGGGTTTATTTTTTGCAGTAGCAATAAAACCTTAGCTCTAGCCTCAGCCGCAAGCCCTCGAGCCTGAAAATAGTTAACTATTGCAGAGTCAGGTCGATCCATACTGACTAACCGTAATTTGGTAGCTTTCTCTTTTAGGCTTTTGGTCTTTAACTCCACAATAGAAACCGGTTCTCTAGCAGAAACGGCGAAATGTTCCTTAACAATATCACCAAGTGCTAGTGCATCAGTTTTTTGTAAATTACCATGAATCAATCCCCTTACCTGTAATGACCGCTGAAGCTTTACCCCAAACTGCGATAGTTCCTCCATCGTAAGCCTCCCCAGATACTCATTACATTGACTGACAGGCCAGCTCCTATCTTGAAGTTCTACATATATTTCATTAAGCAATCGCTCGTAGGGTTGTAAAGACAAATACTCTTGATACTTCTTTTGGAGAGATTTTTTAGCGCTCAAAAACGCCTCTTTGCTTATAGCTGAACTAATATTGAATGACTTCATTATCTCAGCTAACAGCAGTGACTGTTTGTCAGTGAATCCACCAATATTAATGGTGATTCCATATGCATTAGTATAAATATCATAAGTCAATCCCGCTTCAGCAATTTTGACCGATTCTGAGTAAAGCTTTTCTTTGACCAGCAATGAAAATAACTCTGCAAGCACTCTTTCTTTAATAGACATACCCGCGCCACGCCACTGTAGCAAAAAGTACAAATCTGATTTCGGGGTACTGTATTCAATATCCTGCTTATACCAGAGACTGTAATTAGCAGACTGATCAATCAACACAGGCTTCTTCATTTTAAAAGCTATTGGCTTAAGATTTTTTTCTCCTGGTACAAATTTGTTTTTATCCAAATGAATAACTAAACCGTCATTTTGACCGGGGGACTGCCATTTTTCCAGAAGCTTCCTGTCTAGCTTATTAACGCTGTATTTTCTTCCTGACCACCCTTCAGTCTTGGTTAGTGGGTTGCTGACCCCACTCATTGTCAAAAGCACTTTTTCTGGTGCAAGGTATGACAAGTACCGGTAAATTGCAGGTGCATTAAAGTCTTCAAATAAAATGGGGCCTGATAACAAATCACTAACAGGATAACGAAGCATATTTTGAGCAAGGGTATTAACGTATTTTCGTGCAGGCAAGCGCTCTTGATAGATGAATTGACTATGTACTAATTTGCTCATTTCCAGATAAAAACTTTCGTCTACTCCCTTTGATCGAATAAGGTTTAGATACTGAAATACAGACTGCGCCACGGCATCAAACTGAAACGCACCTTCATTCGTTAGGTCAATCCGAATATCAAATGTCGCATTTTTGTTGCCGTCTACCCTTGTACCAACCAATATATCAGAAGCCCAGCTTTTCCCCTTTAGCAACCCGATAAGACTTCCTTTCCCACGCCTCATAAGCAAGTTGGCAATGTACTCACCGGCTTTCGTTTTGTATTCAGCATGATGAGGAGGTACTGAAAATGTAAGCATCATTACCGGGTGCTCATTAGGCGTCTCAATATCCATTCGCATCGGTAAATTTTCTGGAGCAAAAAGCACCTCTCCCATTTTTTTATCATAATTAGAGTTTCTGACAGGTAATATTGATAATGCAGATGTCACTGCACTTTTTATATCCTCCACAGAAAGGTTACTTACAACGACCATTTTCATCCGGTCTGCCGAATAATTCGTTTGATAAAATTCAGCTAACGCCTCTCCGACTCCTGCCTGCTTCAAAGTTTTCGAGTTCCCAACATCAAACTTACTATAATCATGCAAGGGGGTCATAACCCTCCTCAGAAAAGCCAAGTCTATCCAGCCCTCGTTATGTCTCAGGAGTTCAAATTCTGCATTAATAGCATCTATTTCACTATTTATGTAGTAAGGCTGCAGCAAAGGCTCTGTGATATTTTCACCAAAGCGTTGAAGTGTAGGCTGTAAGTGACTGGATGATACATCAAAAGAAAAAAGCGTGTAGTCTAGTGCAGTATGCGCGTTATAGTTACCTCCATGTGACATGACAAAAGGTATAAAACCCTCAGGCGGGGGGGCCCTGTTTGAGCCAAGTGACACTATATGCTCTAACAGGTGAGCAATGCCAGGGAATTTAACGGGGTCGCTGGAATTTCCTGAGTCGACTATCAATGATACTGCTGACTTTTCAACTTGCTGGTCTGATATTATCAACACCTCAAGTTTATTAGGTAGCACCATGAATTCATATGCACGTGTATCAAAAGGGCTTTTTGTAATACCTGCATCTAAAGACCCCAGACTTTCCTGTGCGAAACTCACAAGCGAATACGCAAGCAATAACCAGTAAGTGGCAAGAATGACTCCATTTTTCATATACACGTCCCTAATGTTAGGCATGGTAATCTGATTCCAAGTTAGTAATCACTTAAAATTCCGCCACTCTATATTTTTACTTTGAGGCTGGTAACTGTCACTTTTGACAGTTACCAATTATTAGCTGTTATGGATAATAAAACTTGTGGGCGGCTTTATTGCAGCTATCCACACAAACTAATAATCTTATTTAGGGATGAAATAAATGAAAGTACTAAATTCTAAAGACGTTCAACAAGTATCTGGCGGCGCACTTGTTCCAATGACAAATCAGCAGATGAGCAATTACTGGATTTCTTATCAGCCTCAAGTGCCATTTTTTATGTTTAGCAGATGGTAGAGTAGATTGCGGCAGCTATCGCTGCCGCAACATTAAGACTACTACAATTAAGACCCTCAATAAAAAGCATCCACACTACTCTATACTCACTGAATCCCCCCTCACTACAAATGACTCGATCAAGCCAAGATCAATCGCCACTGCCACTGCCTGGGCTCTACTAACCACCCCTAGCTTCCTATAAATATTCTTCACATGAAAGTTAACGGTTCGCTCTGTAATGCTTAATACCTGACTAATATCCCAGGTACTTTTACCTTGCTTAACCCACTCTAAGACGGCAATTTCTCGATTAGTCAGAATGTCTTCACCGTTCATATCAGCCCGAACCTGCCTTGCGGCATAAAACAGCACAGGTAGTAGACACCGTAGAATCAACTTGTCAGAAGATTCTACTTTATGCCCCGACATTGAAAACTGTAAGGAATAGACCGCTCTTAAACCTGTAAGCTGGTCAGGTAAATCAACCTTAATAGCCTGTAAGCCATCAGGGTGCTCATGTATTACATAACGTGACACATTGGCGTGCATCAGGCTCTGAGTTATTTTTTGACAGCTCAAACAGTGAGTATTTGTTTGCTCGGTATTCCAATCTTGTTCTTTGAACTGAGCAAAAGCAAAAAGACCCGACGATTTCTGATAAATATACTCAAGGCAAGAATACTCCCCTGTTACAGTATCTTTTTGAAATATCTGATAATTGACCTTGTTTATTAAAATTCGCTGGTTAAGCGAATTAAGTAAACTGACGACACTACGTTTCTCTTTACCCTCAACGTTATTCGCAATAAATTTTGAGATGAACTCCGCATCCTTGTCACCAAACACTCTATTCCCCTGAGTAAGTCCGTTATTCGCACACCAACAACACCAGCCCGTTAACGTACAAAAGTACCGCTATCAGGCTAAATTATAACGTTCCGACGAACAAGGACAGATTAGACTAAAGTCGTAATCTACCCCCTACTTAGTGACATAGTTGGCACTTCTTCTAAAAGAGGATAACTCACTGATTATTTTAAATTTATTCAGTGTGCTCATACTTTTTGTGTGGGGTTGGGAATATATGACCAACTCGCTTCTCGTGTCTTCCGGCAAGAACCTGTTACAGAATGCCAGGAACTCGTCTTTGTTTAAATGCTCTAACGCTTCAACTAATTGATCTTTCTGTAAAAAAGCAGGCTGTTTTAGCATTATCCCAGCCCAATAAGCGTCGGAACGAGCCTTCATATTCGGCTCTTGCATTAAGAATGAAAGCAGGGCAACTTTAGCTTGCTTAAAGTCGCGATCACTCATGGCTGAAACTCGCGCTTCCATCCCTTTTAGTTCGGCTGCTAACTCCATTTGAATCTCTTCCGCAGACTGGTTTGGTGACTGAGCAAAAATAGCCAAACCATCCACATTAAAAACAGGCATGGGAGCAGCCCCTACAATATACCCCATTGAGTGTTCAGTACGTAGCGTATTGAATAGCTCAGACTGCAACAAATACCCCAATAAACGCATAGACGCCGAATTGCTCGGCGTGTTATCTGACAGCTGATTGTAAAGTACAACGGCAGTATTAGTGCTATCTCCATTAAGCGTTCTTAACCAACCCTCACCCGGTGAAAGATTTACCACTCTATAAGACGGCATAGCGGCTCCGGTTTTAGCCGTATCCAGTGCACTTTTCACCTGTCGAGATAACTGCAGCGCCTGATTTTTATTTAAGTTTCCATGAGTTAACCCGGTTACATTTAGCTGGGATAGAAAACCCGCTTGGAACGTACGAACATCATCAAGCGTAATCAGTTCCAATTCAGACGCTAGAGAGTCAAGCTCCCAGGTCAGGGGGTCTAATGTCGTAGTAATCGCATTCATCACCTTATCAATGGGTTGGCTTTGATAGTACCGTTGGTACATGGATGTCAGGTTTTGTTTAGCAATAGAGAAGTTTTGCTCGGTAAGCTGAGCATCAATAATGACCTTCAAAACTTGATCCAATAGCACTGATTGGGGTTGCGTTTTACCGGAAAGAGAAAGGGAAATTCCCTGTGTTGTCGGGCGAATATCATACAAAACGCCCGCCTCACGAAATTGGCTAGATAAGGGCAAAAGCGCTTCGGTAATCATCATCGCATATACCCCTTTCGTGGCAGTCGTTTTAGGGCTAGCCTCTATCGCTGGCGACTCAAGCTTTAGAAATGTATCTGTTTTAGGCACTAAGAATTTGTCATCTACTCGATGCCACCAGGTAAACCCTTTCGACTGTTCAATAACCTCAGGCCCAGATGCTTGTATCTGAGACTCACTACTGCCTTCAACTAACGGGATTTCTATGCTGACAACGCGTGATTCTGCCTGTACTTCTGGCAAAGATAAGCCAGTAACCGCGCCTGGCTCTTTCCACCTATCGACCATTGCAACACTTATAGGGGAAAGGCTGTATTGTAGCCCTGACCATTCATCTGTTCTACTTAAAGTCTGCCCCGTACCACTTAACGAAACAATCGCGTTTTCAGGCGTTATATAATCCAGGTATTCGCTGATTATAGATGCATCATACTTCTCCATCAGTCTCGGCCCGGTATAAACGTCTTTTACAGGGTAAGTTTGTAGGTTACTGGCCAGCTCAGCCACATACACAATAGCTGGATCCGGCTCCTGAAGACGAAACTTTTCCGACGAAATCTGCTGTTGATGGCGGTAACGACGCTCAGCAATCCCCACATTTTTTATGATGCGTAAATATTCAAAGGTTGCACGTATTACTTCGTTATAATGCTTCAATCCCTCTTCAGTTAACGCAAATTGAATATCAAAGGTAGCATAGTGCTTGGCACTTAAACGGCTGCCTGTCAGCACACCATTAATCCACCCCTTTTCCTTTAATCGCGCGCCAAGCCCAGCATCATGATTTTCGTTCAGCAGATTCGCGATAAATTCTTCGGGTTTTACTTTATAATGCGTAAAAAAAGGCGGCACAGAAAATGACAACATCATTTGTGGAAGAGGGTTTTTGAGGCCCATAACCAGCAGTTGCGGATGCTTTGATGCTGTAAATAACGAAGGGGGTCTGTCTTGTTCCTTATTATCAGCACGCTTGATGCGACTAAAGTTTTTCTCCACCATCACTTTTAGTTGGGACACAGGCTCTTTTCCTAATACCACCAGCGTCATATTATTTGCGCTGTAGTTGGACTGGTAAAAGTTCATCGCTCGTTCCCTGAGCGAGTTACTGTTATCGCCTGCCAACGACTCACGGTTACCCACCTCAAATCGCGAAAATGGATGCGCTGGGTTTATCGCGCGCTTCATCAGTGACACCCCCGCCCAACCCTCGTTTTCTTTTAGCATTTGATATTCTGCATCGACCACTTTTAACTCACTATCAACATATTTTTCATTAAACGTTGGCGCAATGAAAAACTGTGAGAAACGATCTAATGCAGAAGGTAAATTACCAGCCCCGACTTCAAAAAAGAAATTGGTCTGATCAGCAGAAGTAAAGGCATTGAAGGTGCCACCAGACTGTGACATGAACTGCTGAAAGCCATGAGGTTCTGGATATCTTTCCGAGCCTAAAAACAGCATGTGCTCAACAAAATGAGCCAAACCCGGCGAGTCACCGGGGTCATTCGAGCTGCCAACGCCAACAGCCAATGCGGCGGCTGCACGTTCGGCAGAAGGATCGGAAACTAGAATCACCTTAAGTCGATTTGGCAATTCAAAACTAACATAGCTTCGGTTGTCTTGGGGAGGAGTGTCAACCGGACTATTACTAACGTCATTCGTGGCTGAAGGAGGGGGCGTTAGGTTTGTTTTTTCATTGCAAGCACTTAATAAAGCAGTGCTCAATAATAACGAGAGAAAAAGACAACCTCTAGTTAATGCGTAGCGGGCCAAAGTCCTTTTATTTTGGGTACTCATTATTTCTCCGATGAAACGCAGTTAAAACATCAGAGTACTAAAAAATATGAGGACGAATAACTGTCAATAGTGACAGCTATTCAATAAGAAGGATAAGAGATAAGGTAAGAGTCGACCATTATGGTCAACTACATTTCGATATCATAATCCATAATGACTGGCGCATGATCAGAAAAACGGGTTGCTGAATCAATATAGCCATCGAGAATCGCGTTGCGTAGCCCAGGGGTGACGATCTGATAATCTGTTCGCCAGCCAGCCTGCTTTCTCCAGCCTTTGGCCCATTCCGGCCACCAGGTATACTGCTTTTTCCCTTTGTTCACTTCACGAAATGCGTCGATATAATCCAGCGAGTCAAAAACTTCATCAAACCACGCTCTTTCATGGGGCAAAAAGCCGGACACTTCCATCTTGTGGTATTTGCTACTTGCATCAGTTACCAGGTGAGCTGTCTGCATATTGGCACAGAAGATAAACTGTCTGCGCTTACGAAGTGTTTTCTGCAAATGCTCCATGAATGCATTCATGAAACCATCTTTTTCAGCCTGCTTATCATCATCTCCCAGTGCGCAAGGCGCCAACATTGCAGCAACACTGACATTGTCAAAATCTGCTTGAATAAAACGTCCTTGGCGGTCTGCGGGTTCATACGCAAAACCATACATAATGGCCTTCGGGAAATGCCTGGAGTAGATGCCTACGCCACCATCTTCCGGGTTTTCGCCATCAATGAAATAGGCCTCGTAACCCTCAGGGTGGAAGATTTCATCATCAAACTCATAGGCTTTCGCCAAGAGGTCTTGAACACACACAACATCAGCATCCAACTCTTTCATCCATTCGAAAAAGCCATTTTCAGCGGCCTGTTTAAGACCGTTAACACTAATCGATACTACACGCATAGATGCCCCTTAATCCGTTTGGGTGTATGATACCTAATTCACATTTTCGGAAAAAGAACTGATTGAGAAATTTGGGTCGTTATCGCCCTCATTACTACAAAATTTAACATACAGATGTCTCAGAAAGCCTAAGAGAATTACTATGCAAGAGTATCAACGCGAGTTTATCGAATTTGCCATCAAACAGAACGTTTTGAAATTCGGGGAGTTCACCCTTAAATCTGGCCGTACCAGCCCCTATTTTTTTAATGCAGGTCTGTTCAACTCCGGGCAGGCGTTGGCCCAGTTAGGTAAATTTTACGCATCCGCACTCAAAGACAGCGGCATTAATTACGATGTGCTCTTCGGCCCTGCTTACAAAGGCATTCCCTTGGCATCGGCAACGGCAATAGCCCTGGCAGATCAGCATAATATCGACACGCCTTATGCTTTTAACCGAAAAGAAGCAAAAGCACACGGAGAAGGCGGCACCATTGTAGGGGCAGAGCTTAAAGGCAAAATAATGATCATTGATGACGTGATTACTGCCGGCACGGCAATTAGAGAAGTTATTGACATCATACGCCAGGCAGGCGCTGAGCCAGCGGGCGTTCTGATTGCTCTTAACCGTCAGGAAAAAGGAAATGGCGAGCTATCAGCCATCCAGGAAGTAGAAAGAGACTACGGCATTCCAGTCGCCAGTATCGTCGACCTCAATCAGGTATTGGAATATCTCAAACAAGACCCGGCGATGGCCCAATATGCGGAAAGTGTTGCCGCCTACCGTAAAGAGTATGGTGTAGCATAAAGTGCGCAACCTGACCTAGCGACAAAGTAGTCATAAAGCGGGTAAGCAGTGAAAAACTTGCAGCTTACCCGCCATCACCCTAGCCTCTTAAAACAATAGCCCCTTAAAGCAACAGCATCTTAGAGAAGCCCATCCACAATTAACGAGATACCTACCGCAACGGTGACGCTTTCAAAGCACCGTTTAACCAGTCGACTCCCTTTTGCTATCGATAAGTGAGCCCCGAAATAGCCCCCGAGCAAAGCCCCGGCTATTAAGGCAGGAATCCACTCCCACTTTACATCGGTCTGCATCGCCAGCGTTATTGCACCAAAGCCATTCCAAAATAGCCCCACCAAAATGAGCGTATAGGTGACCGCCCGCTGATAGTCAAAACCGAACCAGACAACCAACCAGATAGTCACAAATAACCCGGTTCCCGATGTAATAGAACCATTTAAAAAACCAATAAAGAAAAGCCCTGCGCCACCAATAATCCAACCAGTGAGATCTCGATGCTTAACATCTGCGTTTAGACCAAGTTTTGGTGAGCGCCATGAATAGATTCCCAATCCTGCCGTAAAAATACCTAAAATCAGTCTCGCAACAGCGTCTGGCACAGCCAAAATAATCAACGCCCCAAGTACAACGCCAGGTAGACCTGTCAGTAATATAAAACCAGCAAATCGCGGATCAATTCCTTTTTCTTTCAAGTGCCTGAAAGTCGCCCCCACCCCCAAAGCCACACTGGCAATTTTATGCGTGGCCAAGGCCGTGCCAAAAGCCAACCCTAAAAATAGCAAGGCGGGTAACTGCAATAGACCCGCGCCGCCACCTGCAAGCGCACTTAGCCCATTTGCCAACAGTGAGATCAGGAACAGCATGCACTGCTCTAAGATAATTTCCATATAGCTTCTTCGTTAAGTTGTTATCAATAGAGCGCAAACATGCCTGACTTAAAGGGCTCTTTTACGTATTATGCTGTCTATGTCATATTGATTCGGCGACATTCTGTTATTCTAACCTTTGGCATAGGCTCTCAGCCAAGGGTTAACGGCTATACTTCATTAAGTACGCCGAGTAAACTATGAATAAGTTGGGCGTCGTTTAATAACAAAAAAGCTGTGTTAAATCGAAATTTTTTGGATTCGAGATCATTTTCTGTAATGAGCATATTTAAACAGTCAGTTTCACTTCTTATTTTGATCATAGGGCTCTCTCACTCGATCAGCACTCACGCTGGGAACCTCTATCGTTACAAAGATGAAAATGGCGTAACCGCACTTGGTCTCAGCGTCCCACCTCACCTTGTTCGAAACGGATACGAAGTTTTAGGTAACAATGGCAGAGTCATTCAAGTTGTACCTCCCGCGTTAACAGCAGAAGAAATAGCCACGCGAGATGCCAAAGAAGCCGAAAGAATACGCCTTGCACAAGAAGCTGAAAAGCAAAAAGAAAAAGACCAGGCTTTATTAAAGCTATACAGCCACCCTGACGACGCAGTAAGAGTGCTTAAGCGAAAACTACAAGATATTGAAGGTTTTATTGCACTTAAAAAGGGCAACATCACGGTTGTTGAAGGCCAGTTAGAGCAAGAAGAAACGAGAGCCGCAAACATGGAGCGAACAGGGAGGGCAATTCCCGAGAACGTGCTAAATAAAATTAGCCAGCAAAAAGAAAAAATTAAAGAGATAAAGGGCGAAATAGAAGCGAAGCGAAATGAAGTTCCAGCATTGGAAAAAGAGTTTGATCAAATAATCAGGCGTCTGGAACTGATAACCAACAAGAAGGCAGCGAACTATCCGCTTGAAAGCCCGTCACTTAAAAGTGATGAAGGGAAAACGACCGAAAATATCAATTAAGGACACAAAAAAAGAGAAGCCGTAGCCTCTCTTTTTTTAATCAATCTGCATCAATTACGCAGTCGCTGCTTCTGCTTTTTTCGCAGGTGCTTTCTTTGCTGGTGCTTTTTTAGCCGCAGGCTTTTTCGCAGGCGCTTTCTCTACAACCGCTTCTACAGTTTCTTCAACTGCATCTTCTACTTTTTCAACTTTACCCAAAAGCTCAGTTGCGTATTCGTTCAAACGCTTGTTGAAAGTACGGATAGACTCGTACATGTTGGCAACTGCTTCATTGTGCATGTCATGAACAGTCTTGATGCTGTAGCTCTTAGCTTCTTTTTCGACTTTCTCTACGTAGCCAAAAGACTTCTCAGCTAATGCTTTATGTTGCTCTTCAACTGCAGCGATTCCTTTTTCTACAGACTCTTGAATTTGCTCTTGAAACGATTTTAGTTTACCCATGATAACTCTCCAATATATAAAGCACTATTTAAGGGGGCAAAGTCCCTCTTCTCCAATTCAGCATCTACACTAACGCTAAAAATTAGAATATTCATACTAAAGCGCCGCCGTTAGAGAAAAAATAAGCATATTTTTTAGAGGGCTAAGACACGACCAATCGCTGTATTTACTTCCATTATTTGAAATATGGTATGATCCGCGTTTTAAGGCTTTATCATACAGGTACACCTCTCATGCCCTCGACACCCAAACCCGAATTATTAGCTCCCGCAGGCACCCTGAAAAACATGAAGTACGCCTTCGCTTATGGAGCCGATGCGGTTTATGCCGGTCAGCCGCGATACAGCCTACGAGTGAGGGAAAACGATTTTAATCTGGAGAAGCTGGAACAAGGCATCAACCTGGCACATGAACTTGGCAAAAAGTTCTATGTGGTCAGTAATATCGCGCCACACAACAGCAAGATCGATACCTACATAAAAGATATTGAACCGGTTATCGCAATGAAGCCAGACGCTATTATTATGTCTGACCCGGGCCTCATTATGATGGTTAGAGACAAATGGCCAGAACAAACCATTCATCTGTCGGTACAAGCAAATGCGGTCAACTATGCATCAGTTAACTTCTGGCAGCGCCAAGGCATCGAGCGGGTTATCCTGTCGCGCGAGCTTTCACTGGATGAAATTGCCGAAATCCGTGAGAAGTGCCCCGACATGGAGCTGGAGGTGTTTGTTCATGGTGCGTTATGCATGGCCTACTCAGGTCGCTGCCTTCTATCAGGCTACATCAACAAACGTGATCCAAACCAAGGCACCTGCACAAATGCCTGCCGCTGGAAGTATCAAGCCCACGAAGCGACAGAAGATGAGGCTGGCAACGTTATACCGGTAGCGGAGCTTGAATCAGCAAACGCGCAAACAGGTGGCACCGAGCAGTGGACGCCTGAACAAAACGCGCCAACCCTGGGTGAAGGAGAAACCACCGATCAGGTCTTCCTGCTGCAAGAGCCTGGCCGTCCAGACCAGTTGATGCCCGCTTATGAAGATGAGCATGGCACCTATATCATGAACTCCAAAGACCTCAGAGCCGTGCAGCATGTGCAGCGGTTTACCGAAATGGGCATCCACTCACTGAAAATAGAAGGCCGCACCAAGTCCTATTATTATGTTGCTCGTACCACCCAGGTTTACCGGCAAGCGATTGACGACGCAGCAGCAGGCAAAGCGTTCAATATGGAGCTGATGGATGACCTCGAAAAACTGGCTCAACGAGGCTATACCGAAGGTTTTTATCGCCGTCACGTTCATGATGAGTATCAGAACTATGAACAGGGCAACTCGGTATCAAGCAAACAGTTGTTTGCCGGTGAAATTATTGATGTCGATCTCGGCAATAAACTGATGACCGTTGAAGTTAAGAACCGGTTTTCAGTCGGAGATTCAATTGAGCTGATGACCCCCACAGGCAACACGACATTCACTCTTGAGTCGATAATCAACCGCAAAAATCAGCCAGTAGACGTCGCGCCAGGTTCAGGCCACCAGATGAAGATCCCGCTTCCAGAGGGAGCCCCTGAAGACCTGACCTACGCACTGTTAATGAGAAATTTATAACCGTAATAAAGAACAGCGGAATTAATGGAAGAAAGCTCGCCAATAGCGATTAACCCTGATTCCGCTTTGCAACATTGGGGCTACCTGTGACTCATAAACAACCGGCCGTCATTTGGTAGCCACAAGCCCTAAATTCAGAATAATACGTTTCAGCTCATCAGGCTCTTTAGTTTTATCACCCTGAGTCGATACTTTCTGATAACCGGGCATGTATCGGCTTTCCAGCCTTGAAAGCCAAAACCGCAATGCGGCAAGGTGCAGGAAGCTAGGCCATAGTGAGCACTCACTATCACTCCACGGCCTTACTGACTGATAGCCAGTCACTAGCGCATTCAATCTCAACTTATCATATTGCTGCTTGCCATCAACGGCCCAGTCATTGGCTGCCACCGCCAAATCAAACAACAAAGAATCATTACAGGCATGGAAAAAGTCGATAACACCACTAATTTCATCACCGTCAAACAGCACGTTATCTTTAAATAAGTCGGCATGAATGACACCGGAAGGACACTGCTCCATCTCCGGCTTCATTGTCCCATAATGGTCAATAGCTGACCGTAACAGCTTCATGTCTGACTGCGGTATAAGGCCGGACAAACGCGAAGCTTGTGATCTCATCCAGTCGATATTTCTTGGGGCGCTGCGCTGCTGAGGGCAGTGAATAAGTGCCTGATGCATTTCAGCTATCAGTTTCCCGACTCGCTCACAGTGAGCAGGCGCAGGGTTATCGAGAGAACGGCCATTAAAACATGGCACTAATATAGAAGGTTTACCTCTTAGCGTTCCATTAAGGGTGCCGTCTTTTCTAACGCAAGGTGCCGGAACCGGAAAACCTTTCTCCGCCAACCAAGTCATCAGCTGCAAGAAGAAAGGGAGTTCTTGCGCTTTAAGGTTTTCAAATAGCGTTAACACCCATTTCTGGTGCTGCCCGTTGCCCGCATCTCGCCCAACACGCTCTTCATTCTGGGGAGCGAGCGTAACAAAGTAGTTGCTGTTTTCGATGCCGTCTCCAATTTCAGAGAACTCAACCAGCTCCCCTAATGAATATTGAAGTAGAAAGTCGCTTAACTCACTCCTGTTTACGGAGGTATAAACGGCCATAACAGCACCTGCTAAAGTTTACATCGAGGCCTTGCACAGTGACTGTGTTCGCCAAGATCTCATATCGTGGAAGTTAGGTGGCTAAACATCGCCCGCGGGTTGTTGCTGATAACGAACTACCAGCGAAAGATAACCCAGCTCGGAACCAATAACTGAGACTTCTCTTCGCGAATCCAGCCGCCGCCATCATCAGCAACCAGGTAATAGGTTGGCCCGACTTTAGGCACTACTTTGATCTCTTTCAGAATGCCGTTCACTCGGTACTCATAGAATGTTTTATCTTCACCGCTTCGAATGGTGATTTTTGGCTCATTCGGATCTGAGGCCTCAGGCTGCTCAGCGAACGCGCCAACAGAGAACATTGTGCCAAACAATAATTGAAAAACAAAAAACAGGGTGAATATCACTTTCTTCATTGGTAACCTACGCTTCAGCGGAAAATTCCTTCATTCATTATTAAACACCTGATTACACTCATGAGTAAAGCGCAAATCAACAAACCGGTTCTATTGGTCGATGGCTCTTCCTATCTGTTTCGCGCATTTCACGCGCTTCCTCCTCTGATTACCTCAAAAGGGCAGCCAACCGGCGCAATCAAAGGTGTTATTAATATGATCCGGCGGCTCCAGTCGGACTACCCGGAATCAAAGATTATTATCATCTTTGACGCCAAGGGGAAAAATTTCCGGCATGAGCTCTATGACCAATACAAAGCAAACAGGCCCCCCATGCCTGAAGACTTAAGAGGCCAAATTGAGCCTATTCACGAGATCATCAAAGCCATGGGTCTACCGCTGGTCATAATTCCCGATGTTGAAGCTGACGATGTCATCGGCACTTTAGCGACCCAAGCGACGAATAAGGGCATAGACACCATTATCTCAACCGGCGATAAAGATATGGCCCAACTCGTGAGTCAGCACGTCACGCTGATGAACACGATGACAAACACCTATATGGATCAGCAGGGCGTTAAAGAGAAGTTTGGCGTCTCGCCAGAGCAGATTATCGACTACCTGGCGCTGGTTGGGGACTCCGTTGACAACATTCCGGGAGTGCCAAAATGCGGCCCCAAAACCGCAGTTAAGTGGCTTACAGAGCATGGCACACTTGAAGGTGTAATGAATAATGCTGACACCGTTAAAGGGAAAATCGGCGAAAATCTTAGAAACAGCCTCGAACTTCTGCCACTGTCATACAAACTTGCGACTATTCATACCGACGTTGAGCTGGAACAAGGCCTTGAAGAGATAGAGCACAACAGTGTCGATAACGAAAAGCTGTTATCACTATTTAAAGAGTACGAGTTTAAAGGATGGGTCAGCCAGTTGGAGAACGGCGTCGACTCAGCACAATCAACCTCCGCACAATCAGCCTCCGGTGAACAGCCATCAGAGAGCGAACCTGCGGTTGCGACAGATTATGAAACTGTCCTCACGCAGTCCGCACTGGATAGCTGGCTCAAGAAGTTGTCTGAGGCCGAACTGTTTGCCTTTGATACCGAAACCACCAGCTTAAACTACATGAAAGCGCAGGTCGTGGGCGTATCATTCTCGGTGGTGCCGGGCGAGGCAGCCTACGTTCCGCTCGCTCACGACTATATGGGTGCCCCCGAGCAACTGAATCGTGACAGCGTGCTGGAAGCCCTGAAGCCGATACTTGAAGACAGCAACAAAGCCAAAGTAGGCCAAAACCTAAAGTACGATATGAATGTGCTGGCAAATCACGGCATAAGGCTACAAGGAATCGCAGAAGATACCATGCTGGAATCTTATGTGGTTAATTCTGTTTCAACCCGCCACGACATGGACAGCCTGGCGAAAAAGTATCTCGACCACAACACCATTCATTTTGAAGATATTGCAGGAAAAGGCGCCAAGCAGCTAACATTCAATGCGATTGAGATCGAAAAGGCCGCGCCTTATGCCGCAGAAGATGCCGATATTACCTTACGCCTGCATCACAAACTGGCCAAGGAACTGAACGAAACGCCCTCACTGCAACCCGTCTACCGAGATATCGAGCTGCCTTTGGTTTCTATCCTGTCTGATATCGAGCGCGATGGCGCACGGGTTGATGCTCATCTGCTCGGCTGCCAGAGCAAAGAGCTCGAGGAGCGGCTACTCCAGCTAGAGCGGGAGGCATTCGACCTCGCAGGTGAAGAGTTTAATTTAAGCTCACCCAAGCAACTGCAAACCATCTTTTTTGAGAAGCTTGAGTTACCTGTCATTAAAAAAACCCCCAAAGGGCAGCCATCAACAGCAGAGCCGGTGCTACAGGAGTTAGCTCTAGACTACCCTTTGCCAAAGGTTATTCTGGAGTATCGTGGCCTAAGCAAATTGAAATCGACTTATACGGATAAATTGCCACTACAGATCAACCCGTCAACGGGCCGAATTCACACCTCATATCATCAGGCCGTCACGGCAACGGGTAGGCTCTCATCATCAGACCCGAATTTGCAGAATATTCCTATTCGAACGGAAGAAGGCCGCAGGGTAAGACAAGCCTTTGTTGCTCCGGAAGGCTATAAGCTGGTCGCTGCAGATTACTCTCAAATAGAACTGAGAATCATGGCTCACCTGTCACAGGATGACGGTTTATTGAGCGCCTTTTCGAACGGCCTTGACGTGCATAAGGCAACCGCAGCAGAAGTCTTTGGCGTCACTACCGAAGCCGTCACTACAGATCAGCGACGAAGCGCCAAAGCCATTAACTTCGGGCTTATCTACGGCATGTCAGCTTTTGGTCTGGCGCGTCAAATCAAAGTTGACCGCAAAACAGCGCAGGGCTACATTGATCGTTATTTTGAACGCTACCCGGGTGTGCTTGATTATATGGATCGAGTACGCAAACAGGCTCATGATGACGAATATGTTGAAACTATTTTTGGCCGCCGCCTCTATTTGCCAGAGATCAACGCCAATAACAAAATGCGCCAGCAAGCCGCAGAGCGCACCGCCATAAACGCCCCCATGCAGGGTACTGCCGCAGACATCATCAAAAAGGCGATGATTAGCGTCTCGCAATGGCTGGCAGAAAGCAGTCTGGATGCCCGCATGATTATGCAAGTTCATGATGAATTGGTACTGGAAGTGCGGGAAGATCTGGTTAACGAAGTCACCGCAGGACTAAAAGAGAAAATGGAGTCTGCCGCAAACCTGGATGTTCCTCTGCTGGTAGAAACCGGTGTCGGCGATAACTGGGACGAAGCCCATTAACCACTCACAAACACAGTAGCCGTGATGGAGTGCAACGGAATCAAGGAATCATCAGCGCCAAACTGCCACAATCCCTGATTACGCTTCGCTGCATCAACACTACAAGGGAGCCAGAGGCTCCCTTACATCCTAAATATCATCGCTGATCGAGAGGCCATCAAGCGAAGATGAGAGCTTGTCCCCTCCAGAATCTGCACCAAGCTTGATCATCAGTCTCAAGTCGTTAGCCGAATCCGCATAGGCCAATGCATCCTCGTAGGTGATTTCACCCGCTGAGTAGAGGTCATACAATGCCTGATCAAAGGTTTGCATACCAATATCCCGCGACTTCGTCATCAACTCCTTGAGTTTATGCACTTCTGACTTGCGAATCATATCAGCGCAGAGCGGCGAGTTAATCAGCACCTCGATGACCGCCCTTCTGCCCTTACCATCAGGGGTTGGGATCAACTGTTGAGCAACAATCGCTTTAAGGTTCAGCGAGAGATCCATCCATATCTGGTTGTGGTGCTCCGGCGGGAAGAAGTTGATAATTCTATCAAGCGCCTGGTTCGCGTTGTTTGCGTGCAAGGTTGCTAAGCAGAGGTGGCCCGTTTCTGCGAACGTCACAGCATAATCCATGGTCTCCTTCGAGCGGATCTCACCAATCATAATGACGTCGGGCGCCTGACGTAGCGTATTTTTCAGGGCAACATCAAAGCTTTCGGTATCAATCCCCACTTCGCGCTGAGTTACAATACACCCCTGATGCTGATGAATGTACTCAATCGGGTCCTCAATCGAAATAATATGCCCCTGACTATTGCGGTTGCGATGACCAATCATCGACGCGAGAGAGGTAGACTTACCTGTACCTGTTGCCCCCACGAAAATAATGAGCCCGCGCTTGGTCATTGACAGGGTTTTAATGATTTCCGGCAAGCCCAGGTCGTCAACCTTAGGTATATTGGTCTCAATACGACGCAGCACCATGCCGCAGAGGTTACGCTGATAGAATGCGCTGACCCGAAATCGTCCGATACCACGCGCACTGATCGCAAAATTGCACTCATGGTTATCCATAAACTCAGTCTGCTGCTTCTCACTCATCGTGTTCAACACGATTTCGCGAGTTTGCTCAGGCGTTAAGGAGGATTTAGTCACCGGTACGATCTTGCCGTGAATCTTGATACTTGGCGGAACCCCAGCGGTAATAAAAAGATCCGATCCACCTTTCTCAACCATCACTTTTAACAGTTTATCGAAGTCCATCTCACACTCCACTCTTTATGATTGATCGAGCCATCAACTTAGTATTCAGTATTTTCATCACCTTAGAAATTCTCTGGCATTTTAGCTTTTTCACGAGCGGCCTCACGGGTAATAAGGCCCTTCTGCAACAGATTAGTCAGGCACTGATCCAACGTCTGCATACCGAGCTGAGCGCCAGTTTGAATCGCGGAGTACATCTGCGCCACTTTATCTTCACGAATCAGGTTTCTGATGGCGGGCGTACCGATCATAATCTCATGAGCAGCAACTCGGCCACCGCCTACTTTCTTCATCAACGTCTGCGAGATAACCGCTTGTAGCGACTCGGAGAGCATTGATCGAACCATCGCCTTCTCGTTGGCGGGGAATACATCCACAACCCGGTCTATGGTCTTGGCAGCAGATGTGGTGTGCAAGGTGCCAAAAACCAAGTGACCGGTTTCTGCGGCAGTAAGCGCCAGCCGGATAGTCTCAAGGTCTCGAAGCTCACCAACCAGAATAATATCTGGATCTTCACGCAGTGCCGATCGTAACGCTTCGTTAAACCCGAGAGTATCCCGGTGCACTTCCCGTTGGTTAACGAGACACTTTTTACTTTCGTGCACAAATTCTATCGGATCTTCAATTGTCAGGATGTGGTCGTAGCGGTTGTCGTTGATAAAGTCGATCATTGCCGCCAGAGTTGTTGATTTACCTGACCCTGTCGGCCCCGTCACCAGCACCAACCCTCGTGGTACAGCAGCCACATCTTTAAACACCTGCCCCATGCCCAGGTCTTCCATCGTCAACACCTTGGACGGGATGGTACGAAATACAGCGCCTGCACCTCGGTTCTGGTTAAACGCGTTAACACGGAATCGGGCAACCCCGGGCACTTCGAACGAGAAATCGGTTTCTAAAAACTCTTCAAAATCTTTTCGTTGCTTATCGTTCATGATGTCATAAATCAGTGCGTGCACTTCTTTATGTTCCATGGGCGGTAAGTTGATGCGCCGAACATCGCCATCAACACGAATCATTGGAGGCAAGCCTGATGACAGGTGTAAATCAGAAGCCCCTTGCTTGGCAGAAAACGCTAATAGTTCCGTAATATCCATGAATATCCCCGATGGATTTATAATTGTCTTTACAAATTTGAAGGTCTGAATCGATAGTATTGTGTTGAGTATAGAGGAGTTATTTGCTCAAATGCCGCTTACGATTCTATTAAGTGACGCTATTTTAGAACGTTAATTGGCTTGGAACGCAATCCAGCCAGCAATCAACTGCAAGATTCTCACTCTATCTCATTGAATAACGTAATGATCAGCATAGCAGACAACGTAAAAAACGTAAGCCAGCGCATACAAAAAGCAACAAAAGAAGCTGCCCGAAGCGAAAACAGCGTTCAATTATTAGCCGTCAGCAAAACCCGCAGTGCAGAGGCGCTGAAAACGGCTATCGAAGCAGGCCTGACACAGTTTGGTGAAAATTATCTGCAAGAGGCCCTGACCAAAATAAGTGCGTTAGCTGACTACCCGCTGACCTGGCATTTCATCGGGCCGATTCAATCAAATAAAACCCGCGCAATTGCTGAAAATTTTGACTGGATACACAGTGTTGACCGTTTAAAAATCGCCCAGCGGTTAAGTGCTCAGCGACCAAACGACAAAGCGCCTCTCAATATTTGTATTCAAGTCAATATAAACGACGAACATTCCAAATCAGGCATTCACTTGAGCGAGCTTGCGTCGCTCAGCAAAGCCATTTCAGATTTGCCTAATATAAAGCTGAGAGGTCTAATGACTATCCCAGCGTCTTCCCAAGACGAACCTGCACTAAGAGACAGCTTTAAAGCGATGGCTCATGCCTTTGAGACGCTAAAACAACAGCACGCTGACATCGACACGCTTTCAATGGGCATGTCTGGCGATATTGAGGCAGCCATTGCGGAAGGGTCAACCATGGTGAGAGTAGGTACCGCGCTATTTGGGTCGCGAGAAAAAACCGACAAAACAATAAGGTAGCCTTGTATTCGCCTCAGCAAGACCTATCTAGAGAGAAATAGAATAAATTGGAGATTCAAGTGAACACAAAACCGCATATCGTCTTTATCGGCGCTGGAAATATGGCTGGCAGCATCATTGGCGGCCTGGTTGCGAATGGTTACCCTGCCGCGCAGATTACAGCCAGCGCTCCGAGCCAGGAACACTTGGATGCCCTGTCGTCACAATACAATGTGGCAACGACGAAAGATAATCATCAGGCGGTAGAGCGTGCCGATGTGGTGGTTCTCGCTGTTAAACCACAAATACTGGAGGCTGTTTGCTCAGATCTTCAAGCCTCATTAAAAGACAAAGCGCCGCTCATTATTTCAATTGCAGCGGGTGTTGAAACCGCTCATATTGAGCAGTGGCTAGGCAAACCTCTGCCTATTGTTCGCTGTATGCCAAACACTCCGGCACTGGTCTCGCAAGGGGCATCCGGGCTATATGCAAACGAACAGGTCAGTATTGAGCAGCGCGCGCTGGCGGATGAAATATTTCTCGCAATCGGCATCGTTGAATGGGTTCAGGATGAAGATCAGATGCACGGGATTACCGCACTTTCTGGCAGTGGCCCAGCCTATTTCTTTCTGATGATGGAAGCGCTTGAAGATGCCGCCGTTAAAGCAGGTATACCACGAGAAAACGCCCGCAAGCTCGGCATTCAAACAGTTTTAGGCGCGGCAGAAATGGCGAAACAGAGCGACCTCGAGCCAGCCCAGCTGAAACGTAATGTAATGTCCCCCGGCGGCACCACAGAGCGGGCTATTGAAAGCTTCGAGAAAGGCGGTATTCGAACACTTTTCGATGATGCAGTCGGTGCAGCGGCTCACCGTTCAAAAGAACTGGCCGAGCTATTGGGCAAAAATTAATAGCGGCGCAGCTATAGACTGAATTAACATCGTAATGATAATAACTTAACATGAGACCTTTTGCACGGCGTTACGAGCGAAGCAAAGACAAGGCAAAAAATGAAGAAAAAGCGCAGTTTATGAGTAATAAATGAGCATTTTGAGTCATTTTTTAACGCTGTATTTGTAAGCGCAGTAGTCGTGCAAAGGTCTCAACATGATTCACTTCGCTGATAACACAGCCTAACCCGGAGTTAAAAATGGATTCTCTTTTGTCTGAGATTGGCCTGATGTTCATTAACCTGTTTTTTGGCCTCTATCTATTAGTCATTCTGTTGCGCTTCCTCTTTCAACTGGTTCGTGCAGACTTTTATAACCCCATTTCTCAATTCATCCTGAAGGCAACCAACCCTTTGCTTATGCCTATCAGGCGGGTTGTTCCCGGTATCGGGGGCGTCGATACCTCAAGCCTTCTATTGGCACTCGCTGTTCAGATGCTTGGTGCGTTGCTGGCAATACTGATCAGTGGCGGAGCCATTGACCCAATCAAACTGGTGATATGGTCTGTGCTTCTGATTCTTAACCTTTTCCTTCAGATTTACTTTTTCAGCCTCATTATCATGGTCATCGTTAGCTGGATAGCACCACAAAGTCACAACCCGGCTATTATTCTGATTCATCAGCTACTGGCCCCTGTCACCAACCCTATCCGGAAAATGTTGCCAGATATGGGCGGGATTGATATCTCTCCAATATTTGTATTTTTTATCATCATGATACTGAAAAAAGTTCTGCTCTCATTTATGCAGGCGACATACCTGCCTCTGGCATTGGCGATGTTTATCTAATCGATTAGCACCACTGACTCTATGCCACGATAGCGACAAGGCAGTAAGAGGTGCGGGCAAAAGCAGCGATATCAACTACCGGAGTTGCGAAAATAACCGCGACTCTGGTTACCCCCCCCTCTCACAGACAAAAACACCTTTAATAACAAGTTTTTACATAAAACAACATCTCTCCCCCTTCACAGCAGAAGGTCACTATACCGCTGATTTAATTGAATTTTATTCAAAAAACCTCGCACTTCTATGACCATGAGCAGATTTCGACCTGCCAAAGAGCGGGTCAGCCTAAAGACTAATTCAAAAACTCTTTCTATAATCGAAAGATAGCCAAATTCAGCTCAATTTATGATCAGACTAATCTATTTTTCGGGGATTCAAGCATGAGTACAGGCAGCCTTTCACATCAGGTAGAAGCCTATTATGGTTGGAAGAAAAACTTAATCCGCGAGCTAGCCAGATATCAAGACTGGCTACAGAGCAATGAACTCTATTCAGATGACATCGCCAGTCGTCTGCAGCGAGGCATTAAACTCCTTAAGGAAGATGAGCTGACGCTTGCCTTTGTAGGTGAGTACTCCCGAGGAAAGACGGAGCTGATCAATGCACTCTTTTTCTCTGAATTTGGTCAAAGAATGCTGCCCTCCCAGGCTGGACGCACAACCATGTGCCCAACTGAAATTTTTTACGACCGAGCCAGCGGAAAGAATTATCTTACTTTACTGCCAATCGAAACCCGAAAGGAAGAGTCAACACTCGCTCAACTAGACAAACAGCCAGAGCGGTGGACCACCATTGAGCTGGATATCTCTTCACCTGAGACCATGAAAAGCAGCCTTGATGAAGTCGCTAAAACCCATAGCGTCAGTATTGAAGAAGCCAAAAGCCTCGGATTTCATGAAGACATGCTTGATCATGACCCCAACAACAGGAATATGGTAATCATCCCGGCTTGGCGACACGCCAAAATCAGCATGCAAAACCCATTGTTGGAGCGCGGCTTGAGAATACTGGACACCCCAGGTCTCAACGCACTCGGGTCAGAGCCTGAACTAACAATCAGCATGATCCCCAGCGCCCATGCGGTGATTTTCCTACTCAGCGCTGATACCGGTGTCACCGCCAGTGACCTGACCATCTGGCAAGATTACATAACCACTGATAACGCAGACCACAGTGCCGGGCGGTTCGCCGTTCTTAACAAAATCGATGTATTGTGGGATGACCTTCAAGGCGAAGAGTACGTTCAGCAGTCAATTAAGAAGGTTCAAGAATACACCGCAGACCACCTCAGCATGGCCGTTGAGGATGTTCTTCCCCTTTCTGCAAAGCAGGCGTTGATTGGCAAGGTGAAAGGAGATCAAGCCCTCTACGAGAAAAGTGCACTGCCACAACTCGAAACCTTAATCAGCGAACGCATCCTGGCGGAAAAAGAGCGACTGATTACCAAAACGTTGCTCAATGACATTCTGGGTATGCTACAGAATAGCCAGGCCATACTCTCTGCCCGTATGCAGTCACTGTCAGAGCAACTGGAAGAGTACCAGGATAAAGGTGTCAGCAAAGAGCTGATGAAAGACCTGACCGAAAAAACCCAGAAAGATTACGACTTCTACTACAAAAAGCTCATCACACTTCGCTCCAGTCGGCGTCTAATGAAGTCGCAAGGTGAGATACTGCAGAGCCTGATATCGGAAGAGCGGCTTGAAGAGCAGATTCGCAACACCCGTGAACGGATGAAAGATAGCTGGACCACCATTGGTATGAACCGGGAAATGGGTAAGCTATTCGACTTTATAGACCATGACCTCAACAATCTGGCCAGCGAAGCACGACTTGCGGAAAAAATGGTGTTGTCGATTTACAAACGGTATACCGAAGACACCCGAGCGCAGCACCTGCACCCCAAGCCGTTTTCTACCGCAAAACACGTACGCGCATTGCGAGAGCTTAAGAGTAAAGCCGACAGTTTCCGCCGCGACCCGCGCAATATCATGACAGAGCAAACGTTATTGATTAAACGCTTCTTCGACACGCTAGTGGGCGAAGCGAGACTTATTCATAACCGGATTTTGCATGAGTCCACCACCTGGCCTGATGAAGCACTGCTACCGATCATGCAATACACACTGGAACAGAAACAATTGCTTGAGCACCAAATCAGGCGCATCAAGGCTCTCTCTCGCAGTAATAAAGATGCCAAGGCTCAACGCGAGCAGCTGAAAGCGATGATCAACGACAACCAGAAACAGCTGATGATTGCAGAAAGTATTCAGCGCCATTTCCGTAAGCCTGCCCCGGTTCAGCTACAGCAGAAGGTAGTCAATATTGCAGGGCTAGCAGGCTAGGACGTAAATAGCACGGGGTACCATTGCAACCAATAATTGCCCTGAAAGAAGGTACGGCAGAAGCAGGGTTTGGCTTCCAAATCCTGCCATTTCTTCAGTTAATAACCGTGACTGACCACTTTCCCCTTGCCACCCATAACGGCTTACCTTTACACTGCCTTTCCACGGTTATTAACGCACTCAGATATTAACGCACCCAGAAAGAGCCAATGCCCGAAACACTACCGATAGATTCAGTCGGTCTGGTGACGCCCCAGACAATACATTTTGACCAACCGTTAACACTTCAATGTGGTAAGGTGCTGCCAGAATATGATCTGATATACGAGACATACGGCCAGCTGAATAGCGATGCCAGCAATGCCGTTTTGATCTGCCACGCATTAAGCGGACACCACCATGCGGCAGGCTTCCACTCAATGGACGAAAAAAAGCCAGGCTGGTGGGATAGCTGTATCGGCCCCGGAAAACCCATTGATACCTCTCGTTTTTTTGTCGTTAGTCTCAATAATCTGGGCGGCTGCCATGGCAGTACCGGCCCCACCAGCATTAACCCCGACACGAATGCACCCTACGGCCCTGAGTTTCCGGTCGTTACCGTTAAAGACTGGGTGGTTAGCCAGGCCCGACTGGCAGATAAACTGGGCATTCAGCAGTGGGCCGCTGTCATTGGAGGTAGCTTGGGCGGTATGCAGGCACTGCAATGGTCGATTGACTACCCTGAGCGTATCAATAATGCAGTTATTATAGCCTCGACCCCTAAACTGACCGCTCAGAATATCGCATTTAATGAAGTGGCCCGAAAAGCGATCACTTCAGACCCATCATTCCATGACGGCCGCTATTTCGAGCACGATACAATCCCAAAGAAAGGGTTGATGCTGGCTAGAATGGTCGGGCATATCACCTACTTATCAGACGCCGCCATGGGCGAGAAGTTTGGCAGGGATATGCGCAACAAAGCCTTCAAGTTTGGATACGATGTTGAGTTTGAAGTCGAGAGTTACCTTAACTACCAAGGTGAACGGTTCTCCGAAAACTTTGATGCCAACACTTATCTACTGATGACGCGAGCACTCGATTATTTTGACCCGGCAAAAGACTACGACGGCGAGCTTAAAAACGCATTAACAAAAGCCCTGTGTAAATTCATGGTTATCTCCTTTAGTACTGACTGGCGTTTTTCACCCGAGCGCTCGGAAATACTGGTGGATGAGCTAATCAAGGCAGACAAACATGTGAGTTACACCGAAATCGATGCACCTCATGGGCACGATGCATTTCTAATCCCGACACCTCGTTATATGGATGTGTTTTCCGCTTTCATGAACCGTGTTGCCAAGGAGTGTTGCTGATGCGTGCCGATCTAAAAATCATCGAACAGTGGGTTCAACCCAAATCAAATGTCCTTGATGTTGGCTGCGGCGATGGCACACTGCTAGAGCACTTGCAGAATAATAAACAAGTCAAGGGTTATGGGCTTGAAATCAGTGCATCAAACATCACAAGCTGCATCAATAAGGGTGTTAATGTACTGGAGCAGAACCTTGACGCCAAAGGCTTGTCTAATTTCCAGAGCAACCGCTTTGATACCGTGATAATGACGCAGGCACTGCAAGCCCTAAGGCAGCCAGACGTCATGCTTGATGAGATGTTGCGATTAGGCAAAGAGTGCATTGTGACGTTTCCAAACTTCGCCTACTGGCGAACGCGGTTTTACTTAATGCGTAAAGGCCGAATGCCAATATCCGAAGCATTGCCCTATACTTGGTATAACACGCCAAATATCCATTTGTGCACGTTCAAGGATTTTGAGGCGCTATGCGTACAGAAAAACATTCATATCCTCGACCGCACCGTTGTGGATAGAGAGCATCAGGATCGCTGGTTCATTCATATGTGGCCAAATATGCTTGGCGAGATCGCAATATACAGAATTACCCGCTAACGGACAGGAGGCGTTATGTTTATTTCAGCTCAAGCTCGTTTATCTTCGCAGCCAGGACAGTCTTCATACGTGGCATCTATGCTAACCACCCTGACAATGATGCTCTCCACGCTGCCGCGCTACTTAAAACTAATGATCGCTGTCAGCTCACTGTTATTTTTGGCAAACCAGAATGCCTTTGCCGAGCAAAAAGAGAGCTTTGGTGACTACGAAGTTCACTACAGCGCGTTTGCCAGCACATTTTTAACGCCCGACGTAGCAAAGCAATATGACATCGTTCGCAGCCGGGCAGTCGGCGTCGTCAATATCAGTGTGTTGAAAAAGGCAAAGTCTGGAGTGTTTGAGCCTACAGCCGCTCAAGTTGAAGGTATGATGATCAACGACATTCAACAGCAACAACATCTGGGTTTTCGACGAATTAAGGAAGGCAAGGCAATCTACTACATTGCTGAAATTCAGTATTTGCAGGGAGAAGTGCTGACATTTAATGTTTCAGCAATACCCGAAGGGCAGAAGAAGCCATTAAAGCTGCGTTTTAGTCAAACGTTTTATAACGACTAGTCGTCACCAACGACAGCGGCAAATTAATTGAGAGTCAATCGACACCCTGAGAGAAATAGCAGATATGAAAGTGGTTTTGGCAAGTGGCAACAAGGGTAAACTTAACGAATTCAACCAACTGTTAAACCCGCTAGATATCGAGGTGTTGCCACAGTCCGAGTTTAACGTCACTTCGGTTGAAGAGACCGGGCTCACGTTTATCGAAAACGCCATCCTCAAAGCGCGTCATGCCAGTGAAATATCCGGGCTTCCCGCCATTGCAGATGATTCAGGGCTGGAAGTTGATGCCTTAAATGGTGCGCCCGGTATCTACTCTGCCCGCTACGCAGGAGACGAGGCCAATGATGCGGCCAATAATCAAAAACTTCTGCAAGAACTCAGTGGCGTGACACCTGAAAACCGAACGGCCCGCTTTCAATGCGTACTGGTCTACCTTAAACATCCGGCAGACCCCACCCCTATCGTTTGTCAGGGGAGCTGGGAAGGCACCATTCTTGAAGCTCCGGCGGGTGAACAGGGCTTTGGTTACGATCCATTGTTTTGGGTTCCCTCAAAGCAGTGTTCATCAGCAGAGCTTAGTCGCGACGAGAAAAACAGCCTGAGCCATCGAGGTCAAGCGCTGCGAAAGCTTATCAAGCTGATGTCTCAAGGTTAAAAACGGGTTAAACACGGTCGTTCAAGAACAGTTGATTGTCTGCGTCGATGCATTGCAGATCGAGATTCTCAGAATCGGCCCCCAGGTACAAGATGTAAAACATGATTCAACTTACCGAATTGCCGCCACTCAGTCTCTACATTCACACCCCTTGGTGCATTCGAAAATGCCCGTACTGCGATTTTAACTCTCACACCAGCCAACAGATTCCGGAAAACGCCTATTTGGCCGCACTCAGCTGTGACCTGGAGCACGACCTGCGTTTTGTTCAAGGAAGACCGCTGGGTTCGATATTTATCGGTGGTGGGACGCCCAGCCTTCTCTCTCCTGACTTTTATCGTGAACTTCTTAGTCGAATCAAAGGCCAAATAGACTGGGCAGATGATATCGAGATCACCATGGAGGCCAACCCCGGAACCGTCGAGCAAAAGAGCTTCGCAGGATACAGAGAAGCAGGCATCAACAGGCTTTCGTTAGGTATTCAGAGCTTTGATGAACAAAAACTGCAAGCGCTGGGCAGAATACATGGCGGCAATGAGGCACAGCAGGCGATCACCATCGCCCAACAAAGTGGTTTCGATAATTTTAATCTCGATCTGATGCACGGCCTACCGGGTCAAACCGAAGAACAAGCACTGCTTGATCTGGAGATAGCCTTATCTTTTGCCCCCCCTCACCTGTCTTGGTACCAGCTTACCATTGAACCCAATACCGCGTTTTACAGCCGGCCTCCCACCCTGCCAGAAGACGATGAATTGTGGCAGATACAAGAAGCCGGACAAGCACTTCTCAAGCGTCATAACCTAAACCAGTACGAAGTGTCTGCATACGCCACAGCAGGGCACCGGGCCAAACACAACCTAAACTATTGGCAGTTTGGTGACTATTTGGGGATCGGCGCCGGCGCTCATGGCAAAGTTTCGGTTATTGAGTCTTCTGAGCCCACCATTTTGCGCTACCAGAAAACCCGGCAGCCCGATGCCTACCTAAAACGGATTGACAGCTACCGGGCCTCAAGCCAGCAACTGGCCGCCGAAGACCTGCCCCTTGAGTTCCTGATGAACGCCATGCGCTTGAACGAGGGTGTATCAGAAGCGCTATATTCAAGTCATACCGGCCTTCCTGTCGAGACGCTTGAACCAGCCCTGTCCCAGGCAAGAAAAGACGGACTGATCGAACCGGGACTGTTGCAAGCAACCCCAAAAGGCCACCTTTTTCTCAATCAGCTATTAGACCGGTTTTTGTAATCAGGTTATCGATTCGCACGATACGGCCCCAACTATTTTCGTTCTAAAAAAAACAAGCTATAGTGAAAGCTGTCTTCATCATTTATGTGCCGCGCGCGTAACAGGAATAACCTCTCGATGTATTTTAGGGAATACAACCAAACCCGGTTTCTAATTGTCGATAGCAATATCAAGCTACGGATGATTATGGAGGAGTACCTGAAGTCTTATGGTGCCTGGTTTATTGATTTTGCATCTGACGGCGTCGAGGCGGTCGAAAAATGCCAGAACGGCATGTTTGATGTGCTGTTATGTGACTACAATCTCGGTGCAAAAAATGGCCAGCAGGTACTGGAAGAACTAAGGCATCGGAAGTTCCTCAAACACGCGTCGCTTTTTATCATGATGTCTGCTGACACCACCAAAGACATGGTACTAGGCGCCATCGAGTATCAACCCGACGCCTACATTAGCAAACCAATTACCCGTGACTCGTTAAAGCAGCGGCTCGACAATCTGTTGATAGACTCGGAAGCGCTTTACGACATCAAATACGCCATGGATTGCGATGATATTGATGAGGCTATTTACCTCTGCGAACAGAAAATACGCAAACGAAGCAAGTACTCCAGCTGGTGCCATAAAACCAAGGCCACGCTGCTGCTGCAAACCCAACGCTATGAAGAAGCCAAGGCTGTTTATAATGAAGTGCTCAAAACACGTCCTCTGTTATGGGCAAAAATTGGCTTGGCAAAAGTCGCCATTTTAGAAGAACAATACTCCATCGCAGAACCCATTCTGCAAGAAATTCTTGAGCACAACCCGCTTTGTTTGATCGCCTATGATTTGCTTGCAGACATATTCGTTGCAACCAAACGAAAAAAAGCCGCACAAGACACACTTTTTGAAGCTGTATCCCATTCACCGAGAGCCATTCAGCGTCATGTTCGATTGGGTGAACTTTGCCTGGAAAATCAAGACTACGAAATCGCCACTGAAGCATTCAGAAATGCGACTGAGCACGGCGAACAATCGGTTCACCAAAATGCCAATAACTATCTTAACTTTGCCCGCTGCCTGCACGAAACCTCTACAGCATTAGAACATTCACTAAAGCTCAGTCGATCCGAAGAAGCTTTGGCGGCAATTAACAAAGCTCAAAACCGTTTTGGCGAAGAAGAAAGCGTCGGTTTCCAATCAAACATGATCAAAGCACGTGTCCATCAAACCTGTGACCAGGAAGATCAGGCAGAACAGGCACTAAACGAAGCCCAAAATTTTTATGTAATGATAGCGGCAGAACTACCTCCTGAAGTGGCCATGGAGTATGCCCAAACCCTTTTTACAATGAATAAAGAAGACGATGCAGAGTTGGTGTTAGCGCAAATTTCCGCCATCCATGGCAATAACCCAGACGTACTGAAGAAAATTGAGGCATTAAGGGATGAGCCGGTATCGTGGCAAAACCGCGCTAAGGCGGCGGAGCTGAATAAAGTTGGCATTCACCATGTTGACTCAGGCAATCATCGCGAAGCAATTGAAGTCTTTCAAGATGCGCTGACCTATTCCCCGAAACACCCGGCACTCAATTTAAACATGACACAGGTGTTGATGAAGCTTATTCCGTCTGAGCAAGACAGCAGCGAAAGCATCAAACTCTGCCAGCAATGCCTGGACAGAGTCAGTCACATCAAAGAAGATCACAAACAGTTTAAGCGTTACCAGTTTTTAAAAGGCAAATTAGAACAGCTAACGGCGGTAAGACACTAAGTGTAAAGCAGCCTTGCCAAACGCAAGGCTAAGTCGATACTAACCGATTCGCTTAAAAATAAGATCCCAGACACCGTGACCTAATCGCTCTCCCCGTTTTTCAAATTTGGTGGTGGGGCGATAGTCTGGCCGTGGCGTATATTGACCTTCGCCGGATATGTTTTCATACCCTTCGGCGGCTGACATAACCTCCATCATATGCTCCGCATAGTTCTCCCAGTCAGTGGCCATGTGGAATATTCCACCTACTTTTAACTTTTGGCGAATCTTTTGTGCGAAGTCCGGTTGTACCAACCGGCGTTTATGATGCCGTGCTTTATGCCAAGGGTCAGGAAAGTAGAGCTGAACACGGTCAAGCGAACCATCGGGAATACAACACGCCAAGACTTCATTGGCATCGTCACAGAAAAGACGAATATTATCGAGCGAATTCTCTTTCATCGTGCATAAAATTGCACCGACACCCGGACGATGAACCTCTACCCCGATATACCCTGTATCTGGGCTATTGCCAGCCATCTCTGCCAGTGACCCACCCATGCCAAAACCGATCTCCAGCACCACTTGAGAGTGATCACCGAAAAGCTCAGAGTAGTCAAGCATACCATCATCGAGTGAGCAGCCTTTCTCTGGCCATAACTGATCCCACCCTTTCTGCTGCCTTAAGGTCATTCTGGCACCACGAATAACAAAGCTTCGTATTGGGCGGTGATGGCGCTTTGTTTCTGAATCAGTCATAGCTCTCTCTTTGGCGTCTTGTCTGGCGTTCAATTACGCTACATATGTGAAAATTAATGCCAGCGCATGATAAAAGTGAGCCAAGTAATAATCAAGTTGAAAGGGTATAAATGCCCACACCCCTGCAACCCAAGCCCGATTTCAACCGTGCTTCCTTGCTTCAAGGCGATATGGCTCACACAACGTAGCCGTGATGCAGCAAGTAGAATCAAGGAACACCCGACTTTCGACTTTCGACTTTACGAATACTTCGTGTTTAAATCAGTAAAACGACTAAAGACAAGCAGGTGTATTTATGGAACAGCACCATATTGAACTAATCAGGCAGACCATCGCGCTGGCACAACAAAACATTAGGCAAGGCCAAGGCGGGCCTTTTGGAGCCATCATTGCCAAAGATGGGGTTGCAATATCATCTGGCTGCAACAACGTGACAACCGGAAACGACCCCACCGCACATGCAGAAATTGTCGCGATTCGCAACGCCTGCAACAAACTCAAAAGCTGGGATCTAAAAGGGTATGAGCTATATTCCAGTTGCGAGCCATGCCCGATGTGTCTGGGCGCGGCATACTGGGCTGGCGTCAGTAAGATCTGGTTTTCTGCAAACCGGGAAGACGCGGCTCTGGTTGGATTTGATGACGACTATCTGTATCAGGAAATAGCAAAACCGGTTGGGCAACGAAGTATGGCCATGTCTGTACTGATTCCCGCTGAAGGTCAGGCCCTTCTGCAAGAGTGGCTGAGCATCCCAAACCGGGTTGAATACTAGGCGGAAGTACAAAATAAATTACAGTCTCTTCGGCTTCGCCAATCAAAATCAATAGTTAACATAAGCCAAGCGCCAACACTCGCAACCCCCACAAAAATAAAGTGCGATAGTCTACGCAGTCAACAACCCGCCCATTGACTCAACAAAGCGTTTTATCTCGTCTCTGACATGTCGATAACACTGCAATTTATCACCGTTCTCCGCCACCTTTTCAGCTAGCTTTGGCGGATCATCAAAAGGGGTGTGAACCACCTTTGTTGCACTGGTAAACGAAGGACAGACCTGGTTTGCATGGTCACAGACCGTAAAAACCAGATCAAAAACAATATCATTCAAGTCTTCAATATGCTTTGAGTAATGCCCTGAAATATCAACGCCCGACTCAGCCATCACTGCAACCGCATGCTGATTAAGCCCGTGGGTCTCGACACCGGCCGAGTAAGCCTCAACCTGATCACTTAACAGCGCTTTAGACCACCCTTCGGCCATTTGGCTTCGGCACGAGTTTCCTGTGCACAAAAATAGAACTTTTTTCTTTCCTTGTGTCTGCACCTACATTACCCCTGTATTCATTCAATCAATCCAACCACTGGCAACTGCTTTAAATCTCTTTTTTCGACTCGTCCTTATAGATTTAGTTCAACCACTACAAAATCATTAGCTTAGCAGAAAAATAATTAGCTGAACGCCCCCCTGACAAGAGGATATTTCAAAGTAACTATCAAGCAACCAAACAACTACCCCTTTTGGCATACTCAATGCATAAAATAATAGAAATTTTTTAATGGATTCCAAATATGCTCAACACGAACAATAACAGCACGACAGACGCCAACATGCTCTACCTGCAACACAAGCTGCGCCTTGAAGGGATTGCCACCAGCAAAAAGTTATTGGATTTAATGCTTGAAATACAGCGCCATCGGGCGGCAAGCCTGGCATCCCTAGGCGGCGACCTGTTTTTTGAGAACAGACTGTATAACATCCAGAAAGCAACCACCCAGCATCTGACAGACCTCAGTCAGAACAAGGAGAGCCTGCTCACAGAGCCTGAGTTACAGCAACTGAACGGAGAATGGGTAACCATTCGAAGGCAGTGGCAAAAAGACAGTGTAATGCAGAACTTTCTGCTTCACAGCCACCTAATTAATTTAATCCTGAAAATTAATGCGGAACTCTTTGAGCGTGCGGGGCACTCTAAACTTGATGAACACCACCGTGCACTTGCCAGCTACTGTTTATGCGACCTACCCCGCCTGATTGAAGCGGCGGCGCAAGCGAGAGGGCTAGCGACTCACTGCGCGGCACAGAAATCCAACACAGAAAGAACCGTTTCAAAAATAAAGTACCTGGCAGATGAGATACGCCAGCTAGAAGCCAAGTCCCAAGCGAAAATCGTTCATAGCAGTGCCGAAAACTATCGAATAACTCAACAAGCCAGGGCTTCAAATAACAACCAACAAAGCATGAACATTTTTTTGGGCCTGCTGAAAACGCACTTCACCCATATGAATGATCCACAACTCCTGTCGGACGAAATATATACCGTTGGAAGCCAGTTCATTATGGCAACTCATGACCTGCTGCTAAAAACCTATAACCTGATGGGTAAAAACATGGACAGTGAACTGTATGAGTGGATATTTCGCCCCAGCCACTACTCATAGGTATTGGGCGCTGATTTAACACGCACCCTCATGGTAGGGAACCTCTGACAATACTTTAAAACCTCTCCACCAGGCTTACTCAGTCAGCTGATTGCCCCTGCAAATTCAGTTGTCTCTATTCGGCCACACCCGCTTAAACCGTTTTCTGCACCATCTCGGTGCCCATCCCCACCATAATCAGGCACCTAAAAAACAGATAAGCGCACCAAACCTGAACCAAATACTCCATTAGGAGTGCAACATTATTAACTTATTGCCTGAAAAGATTCGCAAAAACACACCAAAAACACACCAACTTATTGTTACATATAACAATATATAAATTATGGCACATACATTGAAATACCCATAAATAAGTAATTTAAATAGCCTAATAAAGGAGTCCCCATGGGCATTTCTACCGCGACCAAAAGCAAGTTACAGAAACTCATCTTGTCAGTATCCATCTCTGCCACACTGAGTTTACCCGCAATAACGCAGGCTGCAGAGCCAGAAAAAGAAGACCTTAAGTTCGGTTTTATAAAATTAACCGATATGGCACCACTGGCCATTGCTTATGAAAAAGGCTTCTTTGAAGACGAAGGGCTGTTTGTTCAACTTGAAGCACAGGCCAACTGGAAGGTGCTTCTAGACCGGGTTATTACAGGAGAGCTTGATGGTGCTCACATGCTGGCCGGGCAACCCCTTGGCGCAACCATTGGATTTGGCACGCAATCGCACATCATCACCGCATTTAGCATGGATCTAAACGGCAATGGCATCACCGTATCCAATAAGGTATGGGAAGAGATGAAGCCCCACATACCAAAAGACGCCGACGGTAAGCCTGTTCACCCGATCAAAGCCGACTATTTAAAGCCCGTTATCGAAAAATACAAAGATGAAGGCAAACCATTCAACATGGGTATGGTGTTTCCGGTATCCACACACAACTATGAGCTTCGCTACTGGCTCGCGGCAGGTGGTATCAACCCGGGCTTATACGCACCACACAAAGGTGATACATCAGGGAAAATTGACGCAGACGCACTGCTCTCTGTCACACCGCCACCTCAAATGCCCTCAACCATGGAGGCAGGCACTATCGAAGGTTACTGTGTGGGCGAACCATGGAACCAGCAGGCAGTATTTAAAGGCATTGGCGTGCCCGTTATTACCGACTATGAGATCTGGAAAAACAACCCGGAAAAAGTATTTGGCGTAAGCAAAGGGTGGGCAGACAAGTACCCAAATACCCATATTGCCGTTGTTAAGTCTCTAATCAGAGCAGCGCAGTGGCTGGATGCTAACGACAACGGCAACCGTCCTGAGGCCGTTAAGATTCTCTCGCAACCAAACTATGTAGGAGCAGACTACGACGTCATTGCTAACAGCATGACCGGTACATTTGAGTATGAGAAAGGAGACAAACGCGCTGTTCCCGATTTCAACGTATTCTTCCGGTACAACGCAACCTATCCCTACTACAGCGATGCCATCTGGTATTTAACCCAAATGCGCCGCTGGGGACAGATTGCCGAGCATAAGCCCGACAGCTGGTATATGGATATCGCAAAAAGCGTCTACCGCCCTGATATTTATGCCCAGGCAGCCAAAGAGCTAATCGCAGAAGGCAAGCTACAAGCCAGCGACTTTCCGGACTTTGCCACTGAGGACGGCTTTAAAGCACCGCAGTCAGAGTTTGTTGACGGGGTTACCTACGACGGCAAACAACCCAATGCGTACCTGGAAAAGTTTTCAATTGGCCTGAAAGGCAGCGAGAAGATTTAATCCGCTCATCTATGAGGCGTCAAATATGAGGTGTCAAACGCACCTCATACCACTGCAGCATTGATAAATGCGCTGCTGTTAATAATTGCCACCACAAATGACTAAAAAGGTGACAGCCTATGTCCACACGAATTACCCATTTCTTTGAGTCTACCGGGCTTGGCTGGCTGACTCCTGTACTAAAACTTGCCCAGGGAGAGAAGCCCGGCGAGCAACTGAATATTATCTTTAAGTCGCTTGGTATTCCGCTACTGGCATTTGCACTATTTCTGTTTCTTTGGGACGTTTCGGCATCGAGGGTCAATACAAGCCTTGGGCAGGTGCCGGGGCCAAGTCAGGTAATAGAGCAGGCTAAAGGGCTCATTGCTGAACATCAGGCTGAACGCGAAAAAGAGGCTGCCTTCTATCAACGACAGGAGAAGCGAAATGCAGCAAAGCTGGAAAAGAACCCGGAAGCAACCGTTAAATGGCGTGACTACAACGGCCGCCCGACTTACCTTGACCAGATATGGACCAGTCTCTACACCGTCTTTACCGGCTTTCTGCTGGCGAGCTTTATTGCCATTCCGATCGGCATAGTTTGCGGCCTGAACCGAACCGTCTATTCTGCTCTGGATCCGCTTATTCAGATTTTTAAGCCGGTTTCTCCGCTTGCCTGGCTGCCTATCGTCACCATGGTGGTAAGCGCCGTGTACGTCAGTGACGACCCGCTATTTGCAAAATCGTTTGTTACATCAGCCATCACCGTCACGCTTTGCTGCCTATGGCCAACACTCATCAATACAGCTGTGGGTGTCAGTTCAATCGATAAAGACTTGATCAATGTGAGCCGGGTACTGAGGTTGAACTGGTTTCAAAAGCTGAGCAAAGTCGTTTTGCCCTCTTCTATTCCGATGATATTTACCGGCCTAAGACTTTCGCTAGGCGTTGGCTGGATGGTACTCATTGCCGCAGAGATGCTGGCCCAAAACCCCGGACTCGGTAAATTTGTATGGGACGAGTTCCAAAATGGTAGCTCGAACTCCCTTGGCAGAATAATGGTCGCCGTACTTACCATCGGTTTTATCGGGTTTGTGCTAGACCGGTTGATGCTCACACTGCAAAAACGGGTTTCATGGGATAAAAACGCCATCCTTAAATAATACGTAAAGAGAGCTTTGCACGACGTTATGAGCGAATCAAAGACAAAACAACCTTAATTCGAAGACAGCCATCCTCGCGTAGGCGGGGATGACTCATACGGTATATAAAAATTTGATAACGGAGTAATCACATGAGCGCATCATATTTAAGTATTGAACAAGTATCGATTGAGTTTCCTACCCCCACAGGGCCATTCAAAGCGCTGGATGGCGTTGATTTAAAGATCGACAAAGGCGAGTTTATCTCTCTTATCGGGCACTCCGGCTGCGGTAAATCAACCGTACTAAACATTGTCGCGGGGTTATACCAGGCAACCTGCGGCGGAGTCATTTTAGATGGCAAAGAAGTTTCCGAGCCGGGGCCAGAGCGCTCTGTGGTCTTTCAAAACCACTCTCTTCTACCCTGGCTGAGCTGTTACGAAAACGTCAAACTCGCCGTTGATACCGTATTCTCGCGCACCATGAACAAGCGGGAGCGACACGACTGGATCATGCATAACCTGGAGTTAGTGCACATGACCCATGCAGCGCGCAAACGGCCCGGCGAAATATCAGGGGGGATGAAACAACGAATCGGCATCGCCCGAGCCTTGGCAATGAAGCCTAAAGTACTGCTGATGGACGAGCCGTTTGGGGCATTGGATGCGCTGACCCGCTCCCACCTGCAAGACTCACTGATGGAGATTCAGGCGGAGCAGAATAACACGGTCATTATGATTACTCACGATGTTGATGAAGCCGTCCTGCTTTCTGACCGAATCGTAATGATGACTAATGGGCCAGCCGCCACAGTGGGGGAAATTCTGGATATTGAACTACCGAGACCAAGAAACCGACTCGAGCTGGCAGACAATGTTACCTATAACCACTATCGGGCGCAGGTACTATCATTCTTGCACGAGCGGCACAGCAAACCTGAAGCAGCTTGAATTATCACCCTGCTAATAACCAGCGCCCTGCTAATAGCCAGCGCTCTACTAATAACCATCGCCGCCACAGTATTAAAGTTTCCTCAACCTCTGCCGATGTACTAGCTATTAGCAAGGTCATGCAGCAAACATCGACTTGTTTGAGCATTAGTCATCGCAGAGGGGAGGTCACCCAAGATGAAGGCAACCGGTTTATCGATACTTATTCTATTGTTCTCGCTCACATCCGCAGCGAGTGCAGGTAATTTAGAGGCTCCATCATCAAAACTAATTACCCAAGCTGAACTCATGTCACTGCTACCCGATGATGCGGATCGTCAGAATATCAAGCGTCAGCAAAAAGCCTACAAAAAAGGTTTTTATTGGACGAAGAGTAAAACATTGAGGCCATTAGACAGAAAAGGGTAAAAGCGCCACAAAACGTAGCCCTGACGAATGGAGACGACAAACAGCACCATCAGCGCATTTCACAATGTTTGACAGAATTTGCACACTATTTAACCAAATCAGTATTAAATAGCGACTATAATAGCCAATAGAATCACTGAAACTTATTCATGATTCTGTCTTCCTTTTAAGACCCTTTTGATAAGCCGTTTGAGAGATCAAGCGGCTTTTTTTCTTATAGTCCCTCTATTCAAGTCGCTTTGCGATCCAGCTTCCGATACCCCAGCGCCTCTGTTATATGCTGCATGGATACCGTATCAACCTGTTGAAGGTCTGCGATGGTTCGCGCAACACGTAACACTCGGTGAAAGGCTCGCGCTGAAAGCCCCAGTCGATTCATTGCGTTTTCAAGCAGTGCGCGAGATTGATTATTTAGCTTGCAGACCTCTTCCAGCTCACTGCCCGACAACTCCCGGTTTGCTTTGCCAGATCGCTGCTGTTGAATTTCCCGTGCGGCTAACACCCGCGCCCTGACCGTTTCACTGCTTTCTGTATTAATAGATTTGGTGATCAAAACCTCTGCAGCTTGCGCTGGCACTTCGACATGCATGTCAAAACGGTCTAATAAGGGGCCTGAGAGTTTTTGCCGGTATTTGGCCACCTGCTGAGGCGTATCGGTGCACTCAATACTGGGGTGCCCATGGTAACCGCAGGGGCATGGGTTCATAGCGGCGACTAGTTGAAATCGCGCTGGAAAGGTAATCTGTGAAGCCGCTCTTGAAATGGCTATTTGCCCGCTTTCCAGTGGCTCTCGCAGCACCTCCAGTACTTTCCGGCTGTACTCTGGTAGCTCATCCAGAAACAGTACGCCGTTGTGAGCCAGTGAAATTTCACCCGGCTTAGGTGAACTTCCGCCACCCACCAATGCAACCGCAGACGCGGTATGGTGTGGCGTTCTGAACGGGCGACGTCCCCAACTTGTAACATCAACAGGTTGACCACTGATTGAGTGAATGGCAGCAACTTCTAACGCCTCTTGTTCACTTAGTCCAGGCAGAATACCCGGCAACCGAGAGGCCAACATGCTTTTACCGGTACCCGGCGGGCCGTAAAACAGCAGGTTGAGACTGGCAGCCGCAGCTATCTCTAGCGCTCGCCGGGCCAGAAATTGCCCTTTCACTTCGATCAAATCAGGCACAGCTTGACCACTCTGGGCAGATTCACCAAAAATTAACTCAGATAAATGACTATCACCTTTGATATCAGCACAGACATCAAGCAGGTGCTTGGCCGCTAATACCCGGGTTGAGCGACACAGAGCAGCCTCATCACTATTCGCCTGCGGAACATAAAGCGTTCGCTGTGCTTTGCCGCAAGCCATCGCCGCTGGCAAACTGCCTTTTACTGAACGAACCTCCCCGGTTAATGCAAGCTCACCTATAAACTCTCTGTCTTTTAACTGTTCAGCCGGCAACTGATGGGAGGCTGCGAGAATGCCTAACGCAATCGCCAAGTCATACCGCCCTCCCTCTTTGGGCAGGTCAGCTGGGGCTAAGTTGATAGTGATTCGACGATTGGGAAACTCGAAGCCAGAATTAATAAGGGCGCTTCTTACACGGTCTTTACTCTCTTTGACCGCAGTTTCCGGAAGCCCGACAATTGAAAGGCTGGGCAGACCATTTGAGATATGTGTCTCCACTGTAACCAACGGAGAACTCACGCCGACTCGGGCGCGACTATAGATAATCGAAAGTGACATAGCATTCCTTGCTATTGTCCCCTCTTTTTTCCTCTGCTCACAGATGGGTGAGTATAAAAAAAGGGGAGTTCCAAATTAGTGCGTTTACCAACACACGGCATAAACTAAACAGATTCCAGGTTATGCAGCGTTTAAACAGTGCCGTGCAGGGTGACGCGGTTATTTATCGGCTAGCTTTTTTTCCAGCTCAGTTACCTGCTTCTCTAACTGCTCTAACATGGCGCGCGTTCTTAACAGCACCGCTTCTTGAGTTTCAAACTCTTCACGGGTTACCAGGTCGAGCTTGCTCAATACACTGCTCACCACCATCTTGACATGGTTGTGCAGGTCATCCTGAGCTGACTTAGCCACATCAGGGATAAACTGGCCGACCTGCTCATGAATAGAATTCAAAAGTTGTTGAGGCGTTAACATGGACTGTGATTCCTTGTAATTCAGTTGCGTAAAGTCATCTGCTATGCATTGCTACGGGCTTTATACATTGAGGTAGCAACCGGATACAGCATACTGTGAGCCATTCTATCACGCTTAATATAATCCTCTAAATGTTTCTATCGGCACCGATTCTGACACAGCAGTGGATCTGCCACGATATTAAGTGCTGGAAATCCCAAAAGATAGATCAATGCACCAATAATGTGCACCAACATTTATTAAGCATCATAACCGCACCAGATCAGTTCGCATTCATGAACAATGCGCTATAATTGGGCCTAGCAAATTAACAAAACCAAAAAACAGACCGTTATCTAACTGTTTTTTATGTTATTTTAGCCATTGGCACAGCGAATGCTAATACTACGTACAATCCGCACGGCTACTCACTATAAGTTGCTTATCCAAGCCTTAATAGAAAGTACAGTGTGCGTAGTAATAGTTTCGGTCAACCGACTCAATAACTAAAAATTTCGGCGGCTCTAAAGGAGAACCAAATGAAACTCGTAACTGCCATTATCAAGCCTTTCAAACTCGACGACGTGCGTGAAGCATTGTCAGAAATCGGAGTACAGGGCATCACCGTAACAGAAGTAAAAGGTTTCGGTCGCCAGAAAGGGCATACAGAACTATACCGCGGTGCGGAATATGTTGTGGACTTTCTTCCTAAAGTAAAAGTAGAAGTGGCGATTGACGTTGATCTACTTGATCAAGTTATCGAAGCCATCACTAAAGCGGCTAATACAGGGAAAATCGGCGACGGCAAAATCTTTGTCACAACGCTTGAGCAGATCATTCGTATTCGTACCGGTGAAACCGGCGCTGATGCGGTTTAATCGCGATCTGAAATACTCTTCTTAGATTAATCATTAAATAAGCCTAGTGCGGAGGGCTTAATTATGGAAAACAATATCTTCCAGTTGCAGTATGCAATGGATACGTTCTACTTCCTCGTTTGTGGTGCTTTGGTCATGTGGATGGCCGCCGGGTTTGCAATGCTTGAAGCAGGCCTTGTACGATCAAAAAACACCACAGAAATTCTGACTAAAAACGTCGCGCTGTTTGCGATCTCTTGCATCATGTACCTAGTGTGTGGCTACTCGATCATGTACGGCGGTGATATCTTCCTTTCGGGCATTCAGAATGTTGATGTTGCAGCCACATTAGGCGAATTTGCTGGCCGTGAAGACGGTTTTGAAGGCGGCTCTATCTACTCTGGTGCGTCTGACTTTTTCTTCCAGGTAGTATTCGTTGCAACAGCCATGTCTATCGTATCAGGTGCGGTTGCTGAGCGTATGAAGCTTTGGGCCTTCCTGGCTTTTGCCGTCGCAATGACAGCGGTTATCTACCCACTTGAAGGTTCTTGGACTTGGGGCGGAAACTCTGTATTTGGCCTCTATTCTCTTAGCGACCTTGGTTTCTCTGACTTCGCAGGTTCAGGTATCGTTCACATGGCAGGTGCATCAGCGGCTTTAGCCGGTGTTTTACTACTAGGTGCCCGTAAAGGTAAATACGGTCCTAACGGCCAGGTTAATGCAATCCCAGGTGCGAACCTTCCACTTGCAACCTTAGGTACATTCATCCTGTGGATGGGTTGGTTCGGTTTCAACGGTGGTTCTGTACTGAAACTTGGCGACATAAACAGTGCAAACTCGGTAGCGATGGTTTTCCTTAACACTAACGCTGCTGCTGCAGGTGGTGCGGTTGCTGCACTTATCACAGCTCGCCTACTGTTTGGTAAAGCGGATTTGACCATGCTACTTAACGGTGCGTTGGCGGGTCTGGTTGCCATCACTGCTGAGCCTTCTACGCCTAGCGCACTTCAGGCTACACTGTTTGGCGCAATCGGTGGTGTATTAGTAGTATTCAGTATCATCACGCTTGATAAGCTGAAAATTGATGATCCAGTGGGTGCCATCTCTGTTCACGGTGTTGTCGGTCTGCTAGGTCTGCTATTAGTACCCGTCACGAACAGCGATGTAACGTTCTCTGGCCAGTTGATTGGTGCTGCAACCATCTTTGTATGGGTGTTTGTTGCTTCACTGGTTGTTTGGAGCATTCTTAAAGCAGTCATGGGTATCCGTGTCAGCGAAGAAGAAGAGTACGAAGGTGTTGATCTTGCTGAATGTGGAATGGAAGCTTACCCCGAATTTAGCAACAAGTAGTTTAGTAACAACAAGTAGATCAATGGCAATAACCTGTTGATCGATGACTAAGGCACCTCTCGGGGTGCCTTTTTTATTCACAAAAAATAATGGAGACCTTTGCACGACGTTATGAGCGAATCAAAGACAAGGCAAAACATGACGAAAAAGCGCAGTTTATAGTCTATAAGTGAGCATTTTGAGCCATTTTTTAACGCTGCATTTGTAAGCGCAGTAGTCGTGAAAAAGTCTCTAGTGATAACTCTGTCACACTTCATAACAATCAATTACCTGTCGTTCACATTGTTAAATTCAGACATAGTTTTAACACAATTGTTTTCAGAACTTACGTCGTGGCCTCGCTATTATTGTCTATTCTAAAACATAACAATGACTCACGTTTTGCGGTGCCTTATGGAAGCTCAAAGTGTATGCAGGAAAAACACGCAGGAATTGACCGATGCTGACTTTCTCGACTCATCGACCAAACCAGAGGAGACACCTGCTGCTCCCTCCGTGCCGACAAAGCGTCAGCATCCAAGGCGGTCAGCAAAGTGGAGGGTTGGCATAAAAACCACCCAAGGGCTGCATTTAGAGGGGCTAACCGTCAATGTATCTAAAGAAGGTATGATGATATCGCTCCCCTGCAACCTTGCATTGGGCAGTAAGGCATTTATTGAATCCACCGTTTTATACAGAGGCACACAGTTCAAGCTTCAGGCAGTCACGACGGTCAAGCATAGTAGCGTTAGTGGCAGCGAGTTTAATATCGGCTTTCATTTTAAAACGGCCACCGAAATCACCGCCCGTTTTCTCGGTCAGTATGCATCGAGGAAAATCTAGCCACACTCAGTTACCGATTCGGTATATCAATCGCACCCTCCGGCAACCACCAAGAGGTATCGGGTAGTTCAGTCGATTCTGGCAGCGTCGAATTGCGAAGGAAAAGCACTCGCCTGTGTTTCAGGTTTGCCTGTTTGAAAAGGTGCTGATGGTGTTTCACAAACAATGCCTTGAACGTGCCATCTTCAAGCGCCACTTTAAGCCCTTCTTCTATACGATTTTTAAGGCGGATGTTATTTTTGTGAACAAAAAAGTAAACCGGGTAAGGATAATAAAGCGCTATTTTTGGTTCTATCACAATATTTGGAAACTCAGGCTGAAATTTATCGACTTCAGCCCAAGCTTCATTAATGCCGCGGGGAAAGTAATTAAAGCGATTTGAGTTAAGCATGGCAAAGATCGACTGGTAACTGCTAATGCCTTCAACTCGCAGACCATTGTCTCTTAAAATCTCTATGTCAGCCCAATGAGCACCAAAGCCTGCCATGAACTGTGATGACAGCCGATCAACCGAATCAATATTCTGAAATTGCTCAACAGAATTACGATGCACCAACAGAACGCGGTACCCAAGTATTCCTCGTAACATAGGAATCTTAACGGGCAAGAGGGATTTCTCTCGCTCCCTGGTCATCGACAGGAAGGCCACATTAACGAACCTGTTCTGCTTAAGAAGCGAAATGCCGCGCCCTTGAGTAACGGCATCGCTAATAGGCTTAAGTGTGTATGCCCCAAAACGCTGTTTAGTGTTCTCCAACGCTAATTGCAAAAGCTCTATACGATACGCATAACGCAAATCTGTTTGAAAATAGCCAACCGTATCTGCTGCTAAAGCGGACGAAGACAACCACCACACCACTATGGGTATAAACAGTTTGCTGCGCAACACACTCCCCCTTTACTAATAAGAATCAGCCCGGCTGTGCTTGCATATACCAGCCATCATTTACATGTCGTATGTATAAGTTTAGTTCAAGTTCTGCTTCGCCACGACTATCAAACGGCCCTTCCTGAGTTAATTCCCGGGTAATAAAGAACCATTTTTCATTGACGCATAAGAAACGATCACTACGAAACCATGTTTTTATTTTCTCACCAGATCTAACAGCCATACCGCACCTCTCTGAACAACGCCACTCCACTCGACAACCTAGCAATTCATTAGACGTTATAGGCTCAGTATAGAGTGCATTCGAGAGTAGAGTTAGATTGTTAGACAATAAAGACAGTTCACTTTATAGCCAATCAGGATTAGTAAAATTGTGTAAAATCAATGGGATGTTTTTCTCAACAAAGACAGCCGTTCCTTTTGGTCCGGCTGTTTTATGCTCGCACATTCAAACTTGATAAGTTATTCAAGGCCGAGGTCAACCTTCATAAACTCGGGAACCGCTAACGCCCCTCGGTGAATATCCTGATTATAATAGCGAGTAACAAATGGTCGTTGCTCGGCGTCCTCTTCCCTGAAGCAGTTCAAGGGTTTTTGCTTGCTGGCCATGGTCGCACTCCACCAACCGGTAGGATAAACCGGTTGAGGAAAAGACAGTGTATGGGTGTGGCCAAAACCGGAGTCCCACATATTTTTGTGCACTGATTTGATGATGGATTTGCCATGTAGTAGCGGTGACTCGCTCTGCTGAACCAGTATCCCACCCGCTTTCAGTGCGAGCATACAGTTACGATAAAAGTCTACAGAGAACAAACCTTCTGCTTGCCCTGCCGGATCTGCTGAATCCACAATAATAACGTCAACGGAGTCTGGCACGGCGTCAGACATCCATTGCGTGCCATCACCAAAAAAGAAATTGGCTCTGGGATCCTGGTTAGAAGAGCAAAGGTCAGGGAAGTAGCGCTCGGCCGAACGCGTCACCCGTTCATCTATTTCAACCTGCCAGGCTTCGTCTACACAGGGGTGCTTGAGAACTTCTTTTAGCGTACCGCAATCTCCACCACCGATCACCACGACCTTTTCAGGGTTCGCATGAGTAAACAGTGCCGGGTGAGTCATCATCTCATGGTATAGAAAATGGTCTCGTTCGGTGAGCATGACACGGCCATCGATCACCATGAGATGACCAAAGCTCTCGGTCAAGAATATTTCGATATGCTGGTATTCGCTTTTCTCATCATGAAGCTTTTCTTTCACCTTTAATGAGAAAGCCACCCCTTCATTCAGAAGCGTTTCTGTAAACCACTCTGATGGTAAATTGTTCATCATTTGGCTCTCCTGACGTTCGAAAGTTGGTCAACTGGGTGGCTTGCCAGGCGCCCAATATTCACTTTTCAAAATCGCTAACTTGTCTCTATACCTTAGCATCTTGCAAGGCATTTTGGAGTTTTCTTACAACACCCAAACTAGGTGTTAGCTTGCGCCCCAAAACAGGGCTCATCGATCATGACATTTTTATTTCCATCTATCATTCGCCAGCTATAATCATTGAAAAGGTCAAAATCTTCTACCAGGGTCACCAATGAAAGATAGCATCAACGGCAAGTATAGCCTTCCCTATTGGAGTGAGGGTTATGTCGATGTGGATCAAGAGGGCGATGTCGTCATTAAACCCCATCGCCACAATGACAACCTGCAAATTAATCTCAAAAAGCTGGTTGAGCGCCTAAAACAAAACCAGCTTCAGCCCCCTTTACTCATACGCTTCAATGAAGTTTTGCATGACCGGGTCAACAGCCTCTGCGATGCATTCAATCTTGTTGCTGAACAGCACAACTATGGCGGCACTTACACCATCGTTTACCCTGTCAAAGTTAATCAGCAACGACGTGTGGCAGAAGAAATTATCCGCTCTGAGCCCGCAGCCAGCAGAAATCAAATCGGCCTTGAAGCCGGTAGCAAACCTGAATTGATGGCAGTCCTTGCGCTGTCTCAAGGGGCCGGATCAACAATCATCTGCAATGGTTACAAGGATCGGGAATATATTCGCCTGGCACTGATTGGCCAAAAGCTAGGGCGCAATGTATTTATTGTGATTGAAAAAAGCGCCGAGCTTGCGCTGATTCTTGAAGAAAGCAAAAAACTTAACGTCACCCCGTTGATAGGTTTACGAGCCAGACTATCGACTACCGGCAAAGATAACGGGCAAAGAACCGGCAGCGCAAAATCAAAGTTTGGCCTTTCTGCTTACCAGATACTTGATGCCGTCAATGTTTTGAAAGAACACAATGCACTCGACGCCCTTAAACTGCTTTACTTTGACCTCGGTTCTCAGATAACCAATATTCGTGATATACAGGCAGGACTTGGTGAGTGTGCCCGTTTTTATAGCCAGCTCAGAGAGCTTGGCGCACCAATCAATACCGTCGACGTAGGCGGTGGACTTGGTATCGACTATGAAGGAACCCGCTCACGCAGTCGCTGCTCCGTTAACTACAGCATCGCAGAGTACGCCTATAACGTGATTCACACGTTCAAAGAAGCGTGCGAGCGAACTGGGTTTCCGCAACCCAACATCATCAGCCAGTCAGGCAGAGCGCTGACAGCACACCATGCGATCTTGGTGGCAGATGTTATCGATGTTGAATCACCGGAGTATACCGACCTGACAGAACCCGAAAAGAGTGCACCTTCTCCCCTGAAAGATCTCTGGAGTGATTACCAAGCGCTGGCGTTATCTCACAGTAAGCGCTCTATCCTGGAAATTTATCATGATGCCTGCCATGCGATATCCGAGATTCACAGCATGTTTGCCCATGGTATTTTAACCTTGCAACACCGGGCTGATGCAGAGCAGATTTACCTTGCAACCTGCTCTCTCGTCCGTCAGTTTCTCCGGCAAGAAAATAGGGCTCGCCAGGAAGTACTGGATGAACTCAACGAAAAACTGGCCGATAAGTTATTTGTGAATCTCTCTCTGTCCAAATCACTACCTGATATCCGGGGAAGTAAACAGATATTTCCAATTCTGCCACTGGAAGGGCTTAACCAGGCAGACACAACCCGTGTGGTACTGCAGGATATCACCTGCGATTCTGATGGCAGGGTCGATCAATACGTGGACGATAACGGCATTGAAACAACACTACCACTGCCACCTTACCCTAAAAATACACCGTTCATGTTGGGGTTCTTTTTGGCCGGTGCCTATCAGGACGTTCTCGGGGATATGCACAACCTGTTTGGTGATACCGACTCTGTTGATATCGCTATCGGGCAAAACGACGAAGTTATTATCCAACACCCGATAAAAGGCGACACCGTCGATAAAGTACTGCGCTATGTGAACTTCGACCCGACCACATTACTGCATGCCTATCAGCAGCAACTAACAGATAGCGACCTGCCGGTGGTAGAAAAAGCAACACTACTGCAAGAGTTGGAACATGGGTTAAGCGGCTATACCTATTCCGGGAACTAGCCATGATGCTCTAACCTCAGACCTAGGCCCAATGCCGCTATACAGCCACACTCTCATACAGCCATATAAGGGGCGGTTTGTAAGGTTAGCTAACAGTGCCAACTAGCGATCAGTTAGCCATGCCTCTTCATTTTCATCCCGCTTGAAAAATTCAGGGAACAGCTGCCCGCCCATTCTCTGGTTGTACTTAACAAGGTTATGGCACTTGTGCAGATAGTCTTTCATTGGGCTGCGCAACGGCACATCTATGATATTGCATACAAACGCATACAGCGTGGCATCCACCGTAGAAGGCTTATCGCCCATCAAGTAAGGTTTATCCCCCAGAAAGTCAGAAATGGCTTTTAAGTCACGATTGGCAAATTCATAAATTTCATCACGACTATGGCGTCCCATGCCATGGCCATCCAACTCATTTTTGATATTTTTCTGCGCAACTACCGGTACAATCCCGCGCACCAATGTCGGCAACGTTGAAAAAAAAGCGTCTTTTGTTTTGACCCAGTTATCATCGACCCAGCGATTGTACAGTATCGCCCAATAGAGGTGCTCATCCATCATTCGTTCAAATGCCAACGCAACAGCCCGGTCTGCTGGAGACAGGTGGTCATCAATCTGGATGCTATTTTGCTTCTTCAAATAGTCGATAATCAGTGAGGTATCGGCCACCTCAACTTCGTCATCGCGAATAAACGGCAGTTTCCCTTTTGGCCCTTTACGGGGGTCAGTGACTTCTCGAATATCGTATTTTATTTCGACCATTCTGAGCCATGTTTCCAGCTTCAGACAAAACGGGCTCATATTGGGAATACCCAGGAGTCTGGGAAATTGATAAACCGTAATCATCTAGCTTAGCATCCATTATGTTTATATTGAGAGCTTTGCACGATGTTATGAGCGAAGCAAAGACAAGGCAAAAAATGACGAAAAAGCGCAGTTTATGTGTAATAAATGAGCATTTTGAGCCATTTTTTAACGATGAATTTGTAAGCGCAGTAGTCGTGCAAAGGTCTCATATTGTTAGAAGGCCTATTAAACATAGCATGCTTTCGCTAATTTGAAATATGACCCCAGCCTGAACATGGCGAGTCACCCCGTATGTATCGACTCAGAAATGCCTGTATTACTCACCTTAATATCTCCAAGGCGGCAATAAGGCACTACTCTGTCATCACACTTTAACCAAAGCGGCCCACTTACCCCCTACAGCATTGGCAACACTAAACCAGAGCACAGGCAGCCTTCTAATCACTACTTTGCTCATCTTTTATGAGCGTCATCACAACCTCATATATTTTGGCGATATCACTGCTACGAAACCCTTGATGACTTCCTTTGAGGTTTCCTTTCTGGTCAATCAGGTAGGAGGTTGGCATGCCAGTTAACTGGTATTTTTGCGGAGTTTCCCCCGTAGTGTCTGTTAACACGGGGTATTCAACTGGATATTTTTCCAAAAAGTGCTTTCCGTCTTCAGGGTTACTATCCAGGTTGATCGCAATGACTTCAAAACGGTCAGTCCCCAACTTGTTCCTCAATTTATTAAGCAGAGGCAATGACTGACGGCAAGGCCCACACCATGACGCCCAAAAATCGAGGTAAACCACTTTCCCTCGATACTCTTTTAATGTTTTGCTCTCGCCTGAGTAAATGTCAGGCAAGTTAAATTCTGGGGCGGGCTCATCTAACGAGAGCGCCCGGCTACTGCCTGAATATAGACAGAGTGATAGCGACAGTAAAAGTAATAATTTCAAGTCGTGGTTTCCCAATACGTTATTATTGGATTTAGGCCTTTAGTCGTTTTTCTAATGCTACATGAGTGCGCTGTATCTATATTAAAACCTCCAATCATTAGTCACCCTCTGTTTCAACAGACTATTAACACCCCAAAACCAGATACACAGACTTCATCAATAAGCGACGCCCATCACTGCAAGTATAGAGAGAACCTTTACTGTGCATGGCTATATTACTGGCACAGGTTAATAATATTGTCGCTCACACTTGCCACAATTCAATGCAGTAGACCTACAAATTCGAGGGTCGTTCCCAGAAAAAGCAAATAATTTGACTTTTTCGGGTTAGTTTTCTTTTCTAGGGGGAGGAAAGCGACTAACTCGTCTCTTTTCTAATGCAGCTCGGTGACTTGCCCGTCCATTTTTTAAATGCCCGGCCGAAATTAGATGGGTCGCTATAGCCAAGCTCAAAAGCGATATCATCAACTGATTTATCGGTGTTTTGTAATAACTGAACAGCCCTGCTTTTCCTGATATCCGACAATAAATCCTGAAAGCTGGTGCCAAACGACTGCAACTGCCGACGAAGGGTTCGTGATGTCATATGAAGTCGTTCAGAGACCTCATCCATGGTGGGAATGCTGTCAGGGTCAGACTGCAGGCACCGCCTAACCTTGGCGACAATGGAGTCAATATCATCAACAGCCTTCAGTTGCTCTTCACACTTCTGCTCAGCCAACCGCCTTGCCACCGAGTTAGCCAAGACCATAGGCAACGTTAAATACTGTTTGTCAAAACGAAGCTGATTGGAGGGGGAGTTAAAGGTAATCATCTCTTTTAACTTCTGCTCGGCAAACTCTGCATCTGACTTTTCACTGCCAACGAAAAAGTTGAAATACTGGTCAATATAGCTTGGAGGCGAATAGCTGACCCGACAGCTTCCTGTTCTAACCAGTGTGGGGCCAAACAGGAACTTGCTGACATCGAGAATTGAGACGAACAAGGCTTCTATCAAGAATGATTTCAGCACTCCCAAGCCCAGATTTTCATCCAATTGAATAACCGCGTCGTTTCCATCAATGAAAAATGACATCTCAATAAAGGCAAAGCGGGTTCGGTAATACTTAATAATTGAAGATATTGCTTCACTCAGGTTATCACTACTAATAGATGCCTGCCCCATCGCACCATGGGTTGTGAATTTTAAGCGGGTGCCATAATAGAGACCCAAAGCAGGGTTGTTTGTGAGGCGCAAAGCATTGTTTGCCAGCTCAGTAAACTGTTCATAATTCAAGGTCGCTTCCGGGTTGCGTAAAACACTTTCCCTTATTCCTGTATTTTCCAATAGCAACTCAGGGTCAGCCCCTTGCTCAATCGCTAACTCATACAAGATCTCGCCATAATGGGCGAGTAGTATAGCGTCCGCAGCGTGATACACTGACTTCATCAACAACAACCTTAACCGTCATAAAAATCATAATCGCCTTATCCTAAGATGACCGACAAGAGCAGATTACAACCTCAATTTATTGAACTCAAGTACATATTTGGCCGAATAACAGTCAAATTATACAAATTAATAAAGTAATTACTCTAATTTAAGATAATTATTCTAGAATAAGCCACCTAATTTCAATAATAGATCTAATAAAATTTAGTTCTATTTATCATTTACGCAAAACATAGCTGCCGCAATTAAAATAGGGAGTAGCTGAAACATACAGCAATAGGGGTCTTAAGAAGAAATGCCTCGCTTACAGGCGAGGCTGATGGAAGACCAAATTAGATGTTGCGGGGAAATCATCAAAATGCGTGATGCGTATTCTGCTAATGTTGGCGTATGGCACTTCCACCCGCCATAAGGCATTCAGGGGCATTTCAAGAATCTGGTTAATGATGGCTCTGATAACCCCACCATGACACACCAGTAACACATGCTGCCCTTGATGATCAGTCAGCATGCCACGCCAATGATCCGCAATACGCTGCATAAACGCGTCTAATGTTTCACCTTCAGGAGGCGAGAACTGAGTAGGGTCTCGCCAGTAGGCTTCAAGCTCACCAGGGTATGCCGCCATAATCTGCTCTGGACTCATCCCTTCCCAGCAGCCAAACCCAATCTCCTGAAACCCTGCGACCTCCTTGTAGGGCGTATTTCGATTATCTGCCAACTGCCTGGCAAACTCCGAACAACGCCTGAGAGGCGAGCTTATTATTTGTTGCCATGGCCGGTGGTCTCCAACAGAGGCACGCATCTGGTTCCAGCCTTCTTCTGTCAGTGGGTCGTCCTGGCTGCCTCTCAGCAATCGACCGCCAACCGGTTCACCATGACGTAACAAATCAATAATGGTTTCTTTATAACTGCTCATTTACTGCTCAACTTATGTTAATAACTCCAGGGCTCACACCTATGTTTGCCCGGTTCGGTCAATAATCCTACTCACATTCAACGGCTTCACTGAAAAAGCCAAGCACTAGCATGTTTAACCTGCCTGCACCTTTAACCTGTCAGCATCTTTAGCCTGCCTGCACCTCTGCTTCTTCAAATGTGGCCATGCTGGCATGCAGGGCCAGTGCCGAATCTATAATCGGCAGACAGACCGCAGCGCCACTCCCTTCCCCAAGCCTCATACCCAAAGACAGTAACGGGCTAACCTCTAATTGCTCTAAAACCAGCCGGTGGCCCTTTTCAGCCGACTGATGCGAGAACAGTAACCAACCTTTTAATTCTGGCCTTAACCTGCAAGCAACCAATGCAGCGGCTGTCGCGATAAAGCCATCAACCAGCGAAGGAATACCTTGCTGTGCTGCCGCAATATAAGCCCCGGCCAGTGCTGCAATCTCAAATCCGCCTACCGCACATAAAACATCAAGCGGCTGCGGAGAGGGAGCATGTTTTTTTAACGCCGCACTAATCACGTCTGCCTTGTGTTTAATTGCCTGGTTACCCAACCCGGTACCTGCGCCCACTAAATCATCTACCGGTCTATTGAGTAAAGCACAACAAACAGCGGTTGCCGACGTTGTATTGGCAATCCCCATCTCTCCCCCGATAAATAACCGGGTATCTTGAGCAATCACCTCATTGATAACCTGCTGGCCAATAGCTAGCGCATCCAGGCACTGCTGCTTCGTCATCGCCGGTTGTTTAGCGAAGTTAGCAGTGCCACACGCGACAGGATTATTAACAACGCCACCAACTCCCGCTACTGAGTTGGCCGTACCCGCATTAACAATATGCAGGTCAGCGCCCAGTTGAGCCGCCAGCACGCTAATCGCAGCCCCTCCACGGGCAAAATTTTTCACCATTTCAACGGTGACTGCCTGAGGAAAAGCAGATACCCCCTCTTCTGCCACACCATGATCCGCCGCAAATATAGCGATTGATGTTTTCTTTGCGACGAGCTCCGGTATTACCTTACCCTGCCAGCCGGCAAACAACACTGCCAGTTGCTCAAGACGCCCTAACGAACCCGGAGGTTTGGTCAGCGTACTCTGCCTGAGTTCTGCTTTCTCTCTTGAAAATAAATCAATTTCAACCAGTGGCGCTTCAAACCAATGTGGCATAGTTAATTCTCATTATGTTTTATTTAGATTTGACGTCATATATCTCGCGGCCAACAAGGCGCGAAGTGAGTTAAGGTTTAAGTTGCTGGGCAATACCCGCAGTCACAAACGTAACCTGATCACATTGGGCCGCTAACGCCTGATGTAACCACCCTGCCTCATCAACAAAACGGCGGGCGAGTGCATTATCAGGAATAACCCCCTGGCCCACTTCGTTACTCACCAATATTACATGGCCCGGTAGCGAAAAAACGCAGTCTAATAAACTTTGTTTCTCTTTACCAAACAGTACTGAGTCATCCATGCACAACAGATTACTTAACCAAAGGGTCAGGCAGTCAACCAGAATAGTGCGATTCTCAGCAGCATGACTCTGTAGCGCCCGCGCAAGATAAACAGGCTCTTCGACAGTCCCCCAGTGAGCGGGGCGGTCACCCTGGTGCCGAGCAATTCGCTCATCCATTTCACGATCAAACGCCTGGGCGGTCGCGATATAGAGAACATCTTGCCGGGTTGCTTTCGCTCGCTGTTCAGCCAGGCGGCTTTTGCCTGAGCGCGCGCCTCCCAGAATTAACTCTTTCATCTTATCTCCAGTTTAAACTAACCATGGCAAAACTTAAGGCCATAACGCCTTCAAAGGGTCAACCTGCAGCAGCTAAATACCCAAACGTTAGCACATAAATCTGCACGGGATAGTAGCAGTTTTTGCACTCGCTTCCGAACCCGAATAGCACTCCCATTAAACTTAAAAAGTGCCACAATATATGAATGACCATTATTAGAGATAAAAACACAGCCGGGAGATTGTTTTGATTATTTAATGGGGATATGCTTTTGGGCAACAAGCTGCATCTTGATAGAGACGTTTGATAATTATTATCAGTATTGAATAAGGACAAAAAATGCCTGCGTTATTACCCAATGTCGACCCTGACGGACTTCTAGAGTATTCAGTTGTATTTACCGACCGCTCATTGAACCATATGTCGAAAGCCTTTCAAGGAGTGATGAACGACATATCAAGCACCCTTAAAAGTGTCTATAAAGCAGAAGCAGTGGTGGTCGTTCCGGGTGGTGGCACTTATGGTATGGAGTCGGTAGCCCGGCAGTTTGCCAATAATAAAAAGTGCCTGATTATTCGCAATGGCTGGTTTAGCTATCGTTGGACACAAATTCTGGAAATGGGCAATATCGCCAAAGAGTCAGTGGTACTTAAGGCGCGCAAAACGTCTGATACCAGTGACGCCCCTTTCGCTCCAGCCCCTGTCGAGGAGGTGGTGGCAACCATTAAATCTGAAAAGCCTGAGATTGTGTTCGCCCCTCATGTCGAAACAGCGTCAGGAATTATCCTCCCTGAAGACTATATCACCGCTATCGCAGAAGCCGTCCATTCGGTCGGAGGGCTATTTGTGCTGGACTGCGTTGCCTCAGGTACGCTATGGGTCGATATGGAGAAAACGGGCGTCGATATTCTGATCAGCGCGCCACAAAAAGGCTGGAGTTCATCCCCCTGTAGCGCACTGGTGATGCTAAGCGCCAACGCAAGACAAGAGATAGAAAACACCACCAGCAGCAGTTTTGCCTGTGACTTGAAGAAATGGTTACAGATTATGGAAGCCTACGAAAATGGTGGCCATGCTTATCACGCAACGATGCCAACCGATGCATTAACCACCTTTCGTGACACCATGAAAGAGACCCAGGCATACGGCTTCGAAAAAGTACGAGCTGAACAACAAGAGCTGGGTGACCGGGTTAGAGCGTTGTTAGCAGAAAAGGGCATCAAAAGCGTTGCCGCTGAAGGGTTTCAGGCTCCGGGCGTTGTCGTCAGTTATACCCAAGATGCCGCAATGCAAAATGGCAAGAAGTTTCTCGAACTCGGCTTGCAGATCGCAGCCGGTGTGCCGCTACAGTGTGATGAGCCCGAAGATTTTAAAACCTTTAGATTAGGCCTATTTGGTCTCGACAAACTGCATAATATCGACCGCACTGTGGAGCACCTCAGTCGCGCACTCGACCAAATTCTGGCCAAGTAGACTCACCGGTCAGACCTATACTGATAGATTCAAATCTAAGCATTAAGGGGGGGATTCCCCCTTGTTTCCCTTATATATCATAATATTACCACTCTCATATTTCTCGCTGAAATCCACCATTCTATTATTGATCGTTTGACAATGTCCCTTTATGACCGATTTATTGTCATAAATTGACCTTCAGTAACCATTGGCAAATAGGCACAATAGTCCTCGTTGATTAGTGTCTCTGAACTAGTCCGTTTTTACTCTCGCAAGAGGGTAAATACTTACCTTGCTTTAAGGCTGCCATTGGCAGCCTTTTTTTATGCCTGAAATTTAATGTTGCGCCCTCCCAATACCACCCGCCTCCCTCAAAAGTCCCCACGGCTAGCTGTTTTTGACCCTACAGTCTCCAAATTGACCCAATTCGCAATGATTTAAGACCCCTCTGCCAATTACTCTATGATTGAATCAAGGACAATCGGCACTGTGGAAACCGGTTGAGTCACGTCTAATCACCACCTTTCTACACTTGTCGCCAGTGACACAGGCTTATCCAAAGCCGCCAAAGGCGTAGCGCAGTGAGTAAACCAGGTAGCATGAGCGGGTTGCTCGCTCAAAGGCAGTAGGAGAGCAAACAATGCCAGAATACAAAACCCCTTTACGTGATATGAAATTCGTATTTAACGAATTACTGCAAACACAAGAACACTACAAAAATATTCCAGCGGGTGAGGAAGCGACTCCTGATATGGTTGACGCCATTCTGGAAGAGAGTGCCAAGTTCAGTGAGGAAGTACTATCTCCATTAAATCAGGTGGGGGATAAAGAAGGCTGTAAACTGGTGGATGGGCAAGTCATCACACCTACCGGGTTCAAGGCTGCATACGACCAGTTTGTGGCCGGAGGATGGCAGGGAATGTCTCACCCTGTCGAGTATGGCGGGCAAGGGTTACCTCTTTCTTTAGGGGTGCTTAAATCAGAGATGATCAGTACCGCCAACTGGTCGTGGGGAATGTACCCAGGCTTGAGCATGGGCGCAATGAACACAGTCTACCTGCACGGCAGCGAAGAGCAGAAACAAATTTACCTGACCAAGTTAACGGAAGGTGCCTGGACTGGCAGCATGTGCTTGACTGAGCCCCAGTGTGGTACAGATTTAGGGCAAGTTAAAACCAAAGCTGACGCCAATGAAGATGGCTCTTACACCATTACTGGAACCAAAATATTTATCTCTGCCGGTGACCATGATTTAACCGACAATATTGTGCACATCGTACTTGCACGCTTGCCCGATGCACCAAAGGGAACCAGAGGAATATCGCTCTTTATCGTTCCCAAGTTCCTCCCTGATGCTCAGGGTAATACCGGGGAGTTTAACAATGTGAACGTCGGTTCATTGGAAGATAAAATGGGCATCAAGGGCTCTTCGACCTGCGTCATGAATTTTGATGGCGCCAAAGGTTTTTTGATTGGGCCACCCAATAAGGGCCTGGAGTGTATGTTCACCTTTATGAATACCGCCCGTATTGGCACCGGGTTGCAAGGCTGTGCAGCGGCAGAACTCTCATTTCAGGGCGCACTGGCTTATGCCAAAGACCGTCTCTCGATGCGTTCGCTAAGCGGCAAAAAAGCCCCCGACAAAATTGCCGACCCAATTATTGTGCACCCTGACGTGCGTCGCATGTTGCTCACTCAGAAAGCGTTTGCAGAAGGCGGCCGCGCCATGATCTATTACGCAGCCCATAAAGCAGACTTCTTGATCGACAGCAGTGACGAAAAGGCCCATGACCGGGCCGATGACGACTTGGGCTTTTTGACCCCCATTATCAAAGCCTTTTTAACTGAGACCGGTTATGAAGCAGCAAACCTCGGCATGCAGGTATTTGGTGGCCATGGATACATTAAAGAGTGGGGTATGGAGCAGATTGTCCGTGATACACGAATATCTATGCTCTATGAAGGCACTACTGGCATTCAGGCGCTTGACCTGTTGGGGAGAAAGATACTGCTGGACAAAGGGGCCGCATTCCGCCGCTTCAGTAAAGAGCTGAGCCAATACTGTAAAGGAAAATCATCGTTTGTCAGCGGCAAGAAACGCGGAAAGATGAAAGACATGATCAGCGAACTGACCTGGTTGAACCGCCAATGGAACTATGTCGCGTTACGGCTTGTTTTTAATGCCATGAGAAACAAGGATGAAGTCGGTTCTGCCTCGGTCGACTTTCTGATGTACTCAGGCTACATCGTGATGGGTTACTTCTGGGCAATGATGGCAGAAAAAGCCTATGAACAGCTGGCCAACGGAGCAGAGGACGACAAGGACTTTTACCGCGCAAAAATTCAAACCGCTGAATTCTATTTTGCGCGGATATTGCCGAGGACAAAAACACACTATGCCGCCATGATGTCTGGCTCAAAGAATCTGATGCAGATAGAAGATGAGCATTTTGCATTTGCCTGAGTTCAAGCCCGGGCCTTAATACATGCCATAGTCAAGGCCCAACGCCTTACCTCCCTATCACCCAAAATGGTGGTAGGGGGTAGACCTGCCAAAAAACGCCAGACTGAGCGATGAGAGTAAATTATGGCAGACCACCAATAATAGATAGACGCAAAAACCTGCTCTACTAGCAGCCTCACGTTATAGCAGCAGGTCAAAGACTAACTCATCAAGCATTTTCAGGGTCAGCCCCCAAATTCGATGCTCGCCGTAATAATAGCATGGGAGCTGAACCGACATTCCTTTCTTTTCCCACACCATGGATTCTCGATTGCGCTTGTCAGCCAAAAATGAAACCGGTAGCCAAATGACCTGATCCACTTCATGGTTGATGGTGAACGAAGGGTCACCCTCCAGCTTAAAGGCATAAGGCGATACCACCATAGGCCTTCGAGTACCATGAGCAAATGTCATCACATCAGACATTCTGCCAATGTAGCTATCAACCGATAACCCCAGGCCTATCTCTTCTGAGGTCTCTCGAATAGCGGTCTCGCGAATATTTTTGTCTTCCTGCTGCTCTCTACCCCCGGGGAACGCAATATGCCCCGACCAACGATCCCCTTCCCGATGGGCTCTTTTGATCAGTAATACCTGAAGCTCCCCGGCATGGTCACGCAATACCGTTGCAACAGACGAACGGGTCATAAAACGCCTTAACATGCGTGTTCTGGCTCTTCGTTGCCGCAGGGTTTGTTCTAGTTCGTTTAAGCTTTTCATATATTAACGTTAGCATATTTAGCCACACGAAACACAGTGGTTGGTATCGGCACAAACACAGGTATAATAGCGTTTCTATTTAACTATTTGCTGTCATCCTCGCAAGGGCGTGGATTCACTTGTTTCATATGGTTCAGGGAATCGGATTCCCGCCTCCGCGTAACCGTGGATTCAGAATAGACATGGAGCCTCAAACAACATAGAGCAGCAGACACTTCCAGAGAAGACTTACCGATGTCCGATGATTTTTCCCACCGTTTTGGTGGAACACAGCGCCTATATGGTCTTGATGCCGTAGAGAAACTGAGACAAGCGCATGTTGGAGTCATCGGTATAGGCGGTGTGGGTTCCTGGGCTGCGGAGGCGCTTGCTCGTTCCGCCATTGGCAAGATCACTCTGTTTGATATGGATGATATCTGTGTCTCCAACGTCAACCGGCAAATCCATGCATTAGACGGTGAGATTGGCCGTTTGAAGGTTGATGCCATGGCAGACCGCATTAGAGCGATTAACCCCACTGTAGAGTGCCAAGCGGTTATGAGCTTTGTTACCGAGAAAAACCTCCACACGCTTCTCGACAACCAGTTTGACTACATCATTGAAGCAACAGACAGCGTAAAGGCAAAAGCGGCGATTATCGCCTACTGCAAGCGCAACAAAATCCGCATTGTCAGCTCAGGGGGCGCGGGAGGGCAAATTGACCCCTCGCAGATTCAAATCGCCGACCTCAGCCGCACCATCCAAGACCCCTTGCTTGCCAAGGTGCGCAACCTGCTACGCAGGAACTACAACTTCTCTCGCAACGCAAAACGTAAATTTGGTGTTGAGTGCGTTTACTCAACGGAGCAGTTAGTCTACCCCGGTGATGAAGGACAAGTCTGCCATCAAAAACCGTCAAGCGACGGGCCGGTAAAACTCGACTGCGCCACGGGATTTGGTGCATCAACTTGTGTAACTGCAACCTTTGGTTTATTTGCGGCTTCCAGAGTGCTGAATAAGCTGGCGAAAAGCTAATACTAACTTAAGCCGCCCGATACCTGGACAAGCTGGCACTCACCGATTAATGTTAGTTAGCGCATTCAGAATAGCTACATTCACTAAATATAAGCGAAGCCCCCCTCTTTCATGACTGAAAATACTCTTTTACTACTCGCAAGCATCGGCGTCATCTCACTTTTCTGCCAATGGATGGCCTGGAGGATGAAACTCCCAGCCATTCTTTTGTTGTTATTAGGGGGAATACTGATGGGGCCAGTATTTGACTGGCTTGACCCTGATGCACTATTTAACGAACTGCTATTCCCCATTATATCGCTCTCGGTAGCCGTTATTCTGTTCGAAGGCAGTCTGACGCTTAAGTTCAAAGAGCTTAAAGAACATGGCCGTATGGTCAGAGGGCTGCTCAGTATCGGCATGCTGGTCACCTGGCTTATTGCAACCCTTGTCAGCCGCTTGGCACTTGGGCTCTCGTGGGAAGTTGCAACACTGTTTGGAGCCATCGTGGTTGTCAGCGGCCCAACGGTTATTATGCCGCTACTGCGGGTGGTTCGCCCCAATGCAAATATCGCGAATATATTAAAATGGGAAGGCATCGTCATCGACCCGATCGGGGCGCTGTTAGCCGTACTGGTGTTCGAGTTTATCGTATCGGGCAAGTCAGGTGCCTTGGGGCACACACTCTGGACATTCAGCTCAACACTGATTCTCGGCATCTCTCTTGGCGGGGTTGCAGGCTGGCTGCTGGGGCTGGCATTGCGCCAGCACTGGCTTCCTCAATTTCTGCAAAATGCAGGCTCTCTAACCTTTATGCTGGGGGTATATGCCCTATCAAACACGTTACAGCATGAATCCGGGCTATTGACCGTCACCGTTATGGGGATTTGGATGGCCAATATGCGAGGCGTACCGGTCGATGACATTCTGGAGTTTAAAGAGTCGCTCAGTGTTCTGTTAATTTCAGGCCTGTTTATTATTCTCGCAGCGCGTATTGAATTCAGCGCGATTGTTCAGTTGGGCTGGGGGCCTGCCTGGGTCATTCTGGCGCTTATTTTTGTTGCTCGTCCGCTGGGGGTTTGGCTATCAGCGAAAGGCACGACACTTAGCTGGCAGGAAAAAGCCTTCCTCAGTTGGATTTCACCTCGGGGTATCGTAGCTGCTGCCGTCTCTGCGCTGTTCGCCTTTCAGCTCGAAAACCAGGGCTACACCGATGCAGCCATTCTGGTGCCACTTGTATTTCTGGTCATTATCACCACCGTTATCTTACAAAGCCTGACTGCATCACCTATCGCCAAGTGGTTAAAAGTCTCCGAACCTGACAGCAGTGGCTTTTTGTTTATTGGTGCTAATCAGGTCTCGCGCGCGATTGCCTCAGTACTGCGCAAGCGTGGTATTCCGGTGATGCTCAGCGATACCAGCTACGAAAACATCCGTCTCGCTAGAATGGAAAACCTGCCCGTCTATTTTGGCAACCCGGTGTCTGAGCATGCCGAAAATCATATGGACCTCACCGGCATTAGCAACGTACTCGCTATTTCGCCGTATCGACAGCTCAACACGCTGGCCACGTTCCATTATCTGGATCTGTTTTCAAAGGGGCATGTCTTTGGACTCTCTGACGGTCAGGCTGACCAACGTGCCAGCCACCAGTCATCCGAGAAATTCAAAGAGACCCGAACACTATTTGGTGAAAAGGTCACGTATGCCATGCTCGCCAGCCAGCTTAGTCAAGGGGCAAGTATTCGTACCACGCAAATCACGTCCGAGTTCACCCTGCAGGATTATCGGGCACAGCACGGTAGCCGTTTATTGATTCTGTTTGTGATCACACCTCAAGGCAAGCTAATACCCGTGGTTGCCGATAGGGAAATTAAAGCTGAAGAAGGTTACGAGATCATAAGCATCATCAGACCTGACCCTGAAAAAGATCAGAACCATATTGCCGACAAACCAGCAAAATAATTGCTCATAGCGTGGCTTCAGGTACCAATTAATCCGTTATAAATAGTCACTTGATATAACGGATTCATCACAAAACAACACACATAAAAGTACATTTTTTGTACAATCTAAGTTATAGTGGGCTCTGGGTAGACTATTATCTGGGAGTTCTGTAATGGCTGACATATCAGGTGCGTCTTTATCGATTGCTCGTCCCATCGTGAACAACAATGGGGTAAACCAACAGCGGGAAGCTGAAAGTCAGGAAACAAACCAGCAATTGCGAGCAACCACAGCCCCTCAGCCAGACCGTGCGATCAATCAACAACCCTCTGATATCCCTCCCGAAGAGAGTATTTCCGCCAGGCTTGATATATCCGTCTCAGCCAATGAAAACGACACTCAGGAAAATACCACAGTAACACGAGAGCAAGTCGTTAATGCGGTCGAACAGCAGCTCCAGCAAAGCAGTATAAATGCAAACGCGGCTCGTCCAGCGGACGAGGGTGCAACTGATGTTCAACAAAGCCGAACCGAAAGCACCAACAATCAAACCTCCAACCAGACCAGCGAACAGCTAACCGCAAATAACCCTCAGGCAGCTCAACCGCAAGAAGCAAGTGCAGGGATTACCGAAACGCCTGATGCGTTAGATAGCCAAACTATCGCAGCAACACCAACACAGAACCAACCGGTAGAAAATACAGATCGTTCACAAGCTTCAAACACCAACCAACCTGAAAATGATGAAGTAGACGCGACGCAAACGACTAACGAAACTCAGAGCGCTCGAAACCCTGAGACAGGTCTAGGTCTAGAGTCCGGGTCTATTATTGATACGATTGCCTAGGTAGTCGAGACAAGAAGAGATCACCCACGCAGTATTGGTCACTATACTTACCAATTTACGAGATAGTGATAACTATAGTGACCAACCACTAACCATCCGGCAGCAAGTCATCTGACCTTGAATGCCACAAATCATTGATACTTTTATCAGTATTCTTTTCCTTGTTTTGTGAAAGCCTTAACCTGGGTCTGTTATTAGCTCTTCTGTTGAGCTTAAACGAAAAGGCTATGACGTGGCGCACATTCAGGCAATAAGTCACTAGAAACGACTACGAAGCTGCTTACAAGCGATCCAGTCAACATGGGGCGTATTGCGGCTGAAGCATTTTAAATGAATGTTATAACATAGTTGCAACCCCATAAAGGCTATGCCATACTTGCATTGTGTTAAAACATTGTTATAACGAGATTAAACGATGAGAACTACAATTCGAAAGATTGGGAATAGCGCAGGTGCCATACTGCCAGCGACAGTCCTTAAGAAATTGAACTTGTCAGAAGGCGATGTAATTGAGGTGTCGGAAGACGGCAAGCGTATTGTGATCGAGCCTCGCAATGAAAAGCCTAAATACAGCCTGACAGAGCTTATGGCCCAGTGCGATGAAAAAGCCCCTCTACCCAAAGAACTGGAGGAATGGAATGACATGCAACCGACGGGGAAAGAGGTTTGGTAAGGCGTAAGCAGTTTGATCGAGGCGATATCGTGAAAGTCTCACTCAACCCCGTGGTAGGCCGTGAAATGCAAGGCAATTTCAGGCCCTGTATGGTGTTGTCTCCAGCAGCGTTTAATCGCTTGGGTACGGCGTTGGTTGCCCCGATTACGCAAGGCGGTGATTTCGCCAGAGTGAAGGGCTTTGCAGTTCCGCTAATTGGCTCCGGTACAGAGACTCAAGGCGTTATGCTGGTGAATGCAGTACGAATGCTGGATCTGGAAGGCCGGCAAGCAAAAAAGGTTGAGGTCGCCCCCCAAGAGATCGTGGACGATGTATTGGCCCGACTTGCGGCCATCATCGAATAAACTAACAGCGGAAAAGATCTGATGAAAGAACTGACGCAAGAAGTGTAGCAGGAGTTCTCTGACCAAGTAGCCGAGATCTGAATCGTCCCCATCGGTCAGGACAGGAATCCAGGAAAACTCTAAAGTTATTTGAGTCTGCACTGTGCTGTTCACCCGAAAACAGGTTCAAATCAGGATCAATTTTTTGCGCAAACGGGGATGTCAGCCACGCCTGATCGTAGCTAAAACTAAAGTGTTCTTTATTCTTTGTGACAGATGATCGCAAAGTACCAACCAGCATGGGTTCACTGAATTCTTTCCAGTCAGCATACACTTCCGTATTCATTTTCATTTACCCAACAGCCCAGCACCCCCTTAGTAAGACGTTTCACTGCTGTAAAGGCTATTGCCTATGGTTAGAAATCTCTCCGTGAGGCCAGTTTTTCATAATCGATAAAAACTGCTGCTGATTCAGGTGTATCAGTTCGCAGTGATCACCCGCCTCGAAGTAGATATCGTCTTTCTCCCCTAGCTCATCGTCCCAGATGACAGGTAAATCATAAGCCTGCCCTAATGCTGGAACCGCGCCTTGCACACAGTCATCAAACAGACGTTCAATATCGCTTTCACTATCTAGTTGGTAATGGGCATTAGTTAGCTGGTTAACGCGGTTGATATCTAGCGTTTTATTAGCGGGGATAATAGCCATCAGCCTGTTTTGCCCCTCTCTTAAGATAAATGCGTTAATCACATCAAACAGCGGAACAACCGCCGCCAATGCGCTTTCTGCAGTTGAGCTGGTAGGGTGATGGGGAACAACATCGTAATGAATGTCTTTGTATCGTAAGTAATCAAATACAGCGGCGGCTACGGCCATGGAACACCTCCAGGAAACTCAATGCTGCTTTTTTATAATAAGAGCACTCTAAGCTCAGCAGCTATACCTACTATACTAGCAGCTAAGTTTCCTTTTCAGGCTCAGTCATTAGACTGTTTAAACGTATCAGCTCACCGGTTAATGGAGTATTGATATAACCATTAACCGCCAAGGGTTCACAAAGAGGGGTTACGACCCATGGTGCGGGTGATCGATGCTATCAAGCAGTGCCTTGCCAAAGTCACACCGGGTAATAATGCCCGTCAACTTGCCATTTTCCAGCACAGGTAGTCTTCGTCGCCCTTTTATAAACAGGTCTGCGGTCGCAAGTATATTGTCATCGGCATTAACCGAGTCGATCTCTGTGGTCATATGGTCGGCAACACTATCTCCTGCTTGTTGGTGATAGCCGCCCATTAGCGTCTCTTTAAGACAATCTATCTCAGACAACAAACCAACAATGTGTCCTTTATCATCGACCACTGGCGCACCTGACCGGCCAGCCTTGATCAGCTTACGCAACGCATCAATAACACTGTCTTCTGCTTTTAGCGTTAAAACATTGCTTGTCATGTAATCCCTGACTTTTAGTGACTGCATTTGAGCGTCCCTCATTTTTATAAACGTTGATATTCTCTTATCTACATGGTCAACAACAATTTACCACGAACATGCCCTGTTTCCAGCTCAGTATGTGCTTTTTTTGCATCAACTAGTGGGAACCTTTTATCAATATGGATAGATACGTCGTCAGTTTCAATTAATTCTGCGATGGCTGCAAGCCCTTCCTGATCCGGGTGAACTGTTAACCCTGCGGTTTTAATACCCCGTTTACGCCCTTCTTTAATAATCTGTTCGGCGGTAACCGTGGGCACCGTAACCAACTGCCCGCCTGAGGCTAACACGCCCAGCGACCAGTGACCGACATCTCCGCCCATGGTATCGAGCACAAAATCCAGGCCGTAACAGGCGTCAACAAAGTCTGTTTTGGTATAGTCGATGGCTTCATCAACGCCGATCTCATGTAAAAAATCATGGTTCCGGCTGGATGCCGTGGCAATCACATAGGCACCACGGGCTTTAGCAAATTGCACCGCAAAGTGCCCAACCCCGCCAGCGGCTGCGTGGATCAGCACTTTATCACCCTCTTTAACAGCCCCTACCTCGAACAACGCCTGCCAAGCCGTCAGTGCCGCTAATGGTACGCCCGCCGCAGAGGCAAGGTCTATATTATCGGGTGCTTTGCACAGCAGCTCTGCTGTGGTGACAGCATATTCCGCATATCCACCTCCCTGCAACGGGAAGCCAATCATGCCCATAACGCGATCACCCACCTTCCACTCGCTGCAGTCATCGCCCACTGCATCAACAAGACCGGCAACATCATAGCCCGGTACCCAGCCAACCCCATCATTGAATTGAGGTTCAATCTGACCCGCCACAAACCCCAAACCTTTTCGGGTTTTGTAATCAATAGGGTTTAACCCGGCCGCAGTCACCTTAACGCGAACCTCATTGGCTTTCGGTTCTGGTGTGTCCCGCTCAACCAGACTCAATACTTCAGGCTCACCAAAACGGGTGTATTCAATTGACTTCATGATGATGTTCCTTTTTTAAACGTCTCATTTGCTCGCTCTCAGTCTTCACGCCGTGCCCACTTCTTGCTGCCAGATAGTGTTGGCTAAACACATGAAAATAGTCATCCAGTTGTTGTGCACTGCGCTTATCTCCAACCAAATTCAGTAACTCAACGGCAACCTCTACAGTGCATAGATGATGTGGGTCAGAGGCCCGTCTAAGATGATAGTGCGATATGCGCTTGGGGTTCAATGACAGTATAGGCAACGCATTCAAATAGGGGCTTTTACGAAACATTTTTGCGGCTTGCTGCCAGGTTGCGTCCAGCAGAATAAAAACAGGCCGCTTTTCTTTTCCATGCCCAAAGCCGCTTGAAGGAATTTCGAAGGGCTTCACTCTGTGTTGTTGCCCGGCATCCCCTGCGGGAAACACCAACCAATGCTGAACATCTGGGTTTGCCAGCTCCTGCTTCAGGCCTGCCGCTATTTCAGTACGAGACCACGTATACAATTTGGTTGATTCAAGGCAGTCGGCAATGAGCCTGCCAGTGTTGGTTGGCTTTCGGTACTCAGTTTCATGGGTTAACAGGCAAAACTCAACCCCCGCTGTTATCTTGGGCGTATATTGACAGATACAGGCTATGTCAGGAAGTCTGCAATTCTGACAGCCATGAGTATTTGGCTCAGTCATCAGCAACCACGGCCCTTCTAACCATAATCAGGATATCCCGCCCCTGACGACGATAGTTCTCGAACGGCCCCCGAATAGATTCGGGTGCATATTCAGGCGCAACGAACTCAAAGCCGGACTGCTCATAAAACCCTTGCAGCCAAGAAAAGGGATAACACCAGCACTCACGTGCCCCAAGTTGCGTAACCACATAATCCATAAATTGGCTACCGACTCCAGTGCGGCGATAGTCAGGTAACACAGCCAAGCTTCTTAGCAACAATTTTTTTGGGGTTGTTCCCGTACTTTGACCACCTTCGTGAACAGGACATATCCTCACTGCAGCAATAATTTCAGACTCAACTCTGGCAACATAGACTTCATCTGAACCCTGAGTTTTTCCTTTCTCACGCGCCTGCTTATAGAATCGATTGACTAGCGGATAGGCGACGGGAGCCAGTTGCTCATAAGTGGTTTTTAACATAGACCGGTTTTCACAATAGCGCTGCCGTGGGGCCTTTTCAGCGCCCCTGGGTTTTCCTTGATAACGTGCCCAATCAGGTTCCTGTATAGCACACACCCAGAATATCGGACTTAAGTCCTGCCGTAAATCAATAAGATGACCAAACACATCTCGTCCCCATTCACTTTGCAGGCAGCCCACTTAACGATTGGGATGGTGTGTCGCAAAAAAATGCAAATGGCATATTAAATGCTAATGTTAACTATGTTCACAGTCTATACGGTGAAGTGTTACTTAATGGGGTAAAACGGGCTCCATCATCACTTAGTTGTGTAGTTTAGTGATGTGCCAACCTCGGATATCACCGTGTTAACTTTCGGGATCAATAATACAAAAAATAGGGTTATGGAAATGAAAATAAAAAATATAGCAATAACATTGGCCGCTACCGGGCTGATTTTTTCTGCGCAGGCGAGTGTAGCCGGTACAACACTGGAGTCGGTCAAAAAGAAAGGGGTACTCAGTTGTGGTGTGAGTGTTGGACTGGCGGGATTTTCTCAGAAAGATGAAAAAGGTCAGTGGAGTGGGCTCGATGTTGACGTCTGCCGTGGTGTAGCTGCAGCAGTACTGGGTGATGCCAGTAAAGTCCAATACAAGCCGCTAACCGCTAAAGAGCGCTTTACCGCACTGCAATCCGGTGAGATTGATATTCTTTCCCGAAACACCACCTGGACCCATACGCGAGACACATCACTCGGCTTAAACTTTGCTGGTGTCATCTATTACGATGGGGCTGGCTTTATGGTCAGCAAAAAACTTGGCGTTAAGTCAGCTAAAGAGCTGGATGGGGCCAATGCCTGTATTCAGGCAGGTACATCGACCGAGCTGGCTATTTCCGATTACTTCCGTGAAAACAACATGAAGTACAAGGCTATTACGTTTGATACTTCAGATCAGACTCGTGCGGGCTTTGAATCAGGCCGTTGCGACTTCCTGGTTTCTGATCAGTCTCAGCTGTATGCACTGCGTATAGGCCTAAAGAATCCTGATGGTGCCTTGGTACTGCCAGAAGTCATTTCCAAAGAGCCATTAGGCCCTGTGGTTCGTCAAAATGACGATGAGTGGTTCAATATCGTTAAATGGGTGGTCAATGCCTCTATTGAAGGCGAATACCAAGGCGTTACGTCTAAAAACGCTGATGACTTAAAGAGTAAAGGAAACCCAGGGCAAAAACGCTTATTGGGGACAGAAGGTGACTTGGGCGAGAAACTCGGCTTATCCGCTGACTGGGCTTATCAGGTGATCAAGCAGGTGGGCAATTACTCAGAGTCTTTTGATCGCAATGTTGGCGAAGGCTCGCCTTTGAAAATTGCTCGCGGCCTTAACGCACAATGGAACAAAGGTGGAATTTTGTACTCCCCGGCAATGCGTTAATTTTTGCTGAAAGATAAAAAGGGCGGCACACCGCCCTTTTTTATCATCCTTACTCTCTTCTGATACTCAAAAGACGTTTTTATGTTTGCAAAAAAAACAGCTGAACAGATAAAACTTGAGACACGTCCTAGCGGTGCTGGCGCGACGGCATTTTACAACAACCCCAAATATCGCGGCTGGATTTATCAAACTGCTTTATTTGTATTTCTAATCGGTTTTTTTTACAGCATTATTTCTAACACCCTGGACAATATGTCCGCCCAGGGGATTAAAAGCGGGTTTAGTTTTCTGAATACATCGGCGGGTTTTGACGTACTCATGTCATTAATTCCCTACGAGACAACAGACAGTTATTCTCAACTTTTTATTATCGGTATCCTGAATACCATTTTAGTCTCGGCCATTGGCATCATATTCTCAACCATTCTAGGATTTATTTTTGGCATTGCCTACTTCTCTCACAATTGGCTAATCAAACAAATCGCGATTGTTTACGTTGAGATTTTCCGCAACATTCCCGTTATTTTACAGGTCATTTTTTGGTATACCGTTTTCAACGCATTACCTATTGCCAGAGAAAGCCTCAGTTTAGGCGACGCGATTTTTTTGAATGTAACGGGGCTCTATTTCCCGATGCTGGTTGGGGATAGTGGTTCGGAATTCGTATATGGCGCCATCGTTATTGCCATTATTGCCGTCTTTGTTATTAAACGCTGGGCGAAGAAACGCCAGGACTTAACCGGCGAGCAGTTTCCCGTTTTATGGACGAGCCTAGGTATACTGTTTGGTTTGCCCCTGCTCGTATTATTGGTCACAGGCATCCCTTTTCACCTGGATTACCCTGCTCTTAGAGGGTTTAATTTTAGGGGCGGAGTTTCTGTTATTCCTGAGTTAATTTCCCTCGCCATTGCTCTATCGGTCTATACCGGTGCATTCATCGCAGAAGCGGTCAGAGCGGGTATTCAATCGGTTCCCAAGGGCCAAACAGAAGCCGCAAGAAGCATTGGCCTGAAAGAGAGCAAGATCATGTCGCTGATTATCGTGCCTCAGTCAATGCGGGTTATCACCCCGATGCTGAACAGCGAGTATCAGAGCCTGGTCAAAAATACCACGATTGCCACCGCGATTGGCTACCCCGAATTATTTACCGTTTTTGCGGGCTCTGCATTGAACCAAGTCGGGCAAGCGATAGAGATTATGTTCATGACATTAGCGATCTATTTCATCATTAATATGGTTATCTCAGTGATAATGAATCATTTTAATAAACGCACTGAACTAAGCTCGCGCTAAGGAGGGAGGTATGACAGTAAAAGAGTTTAAACCATTACCAGACCAGCCAGCGCCGATTACCACTTCAGGCCCTATTGCATGGTTAAGAGATAATCTTTTTTCGTCGGCCTTTAATATTGCAGCAACCATCATTATTGTCGCCTCATTAATGGCCGTGCTACCCGATATGATCGATTGGCTATTTATTTCGGCCAACTGGACAGGAGCCACACAGGACGACTGCGTAAAAGACGGCGCCTGCTGGGTATTTATCAGCGCATGGTCGCAGCAGATATTCTATGGCAGCTACCCCGATGAAGAGATATGGCGGGTCAACCTATGCCTGTTTCTGCTTGCTGGAGTCATCGCACTATCATTTCTATTGCCAGACCGCCTGCGTAATAAGGTCTCTGTCCCCGCATTTCTGCTACTCCCTTTCATCTGCATTATGTTATTAGACGGCGACATGATCGGTTTGACGCCTGTGCCCACAAACCTGTGGGGTGGGTTCTCGTTGAATGTTCTATTGGCCGCCGCCAGCATAATTATTGCGTTCCCATTCGGTTTTTTATGGGCCTTGGGGCGACGCTCTGAAATGCCCTTTGCACGCTCAGTGAGTGTAACCTGTATCGAGTTCTTCCGTGGCACACCTATCCTGGCGCTGTTCTTTATGGGCTCAGTCATGTTGCCGCTGTTTTTCCCGGCTGACGTCAGCGTTGATAAGCTGCTGCGCGTCTGGATTATTCTTATCCTGTTTATGTCTGCGTACATGGCAGAGGTTTTTAGAAGTGGCTTTCAGGCGATACCCAATGGCCAATATGAAGCAGCCGACTCTATTGGTTTAGGTTATTGGCAAAAGATACTGTTAATTATCTTCCCCCAAGTTATCAAGGTCTCAATGCCCAATATTCTGGCGACCTTTGTCATGGTATTTAAGAATACCGTGTTTTTATTGGTCATCGCGGTGCCTGAGATGCTGCAAGTCATTATGTCTGCACTGAGCAACTCAAACTGGTTAGGTGGGCATGCCATTGAAGGCTATTTATTTGTCGGGTTTGTATTCTGGGCATGTTGTTTCAGCATGTCGCTACTCGCCAAATCCATTGAAAAGAAACTAGATACCAGTCATAAAAAATAAGGGTTTATCATGAGTGCAGATAACCAAACAATTGAGAATAGTGATGACAGAGATATCATTGTCATTAAAGACATGAACAAGTGGTATGGCGATTTTCATGTTCTGAAAGATATCAACCTGACCGTTAAAAAAGGCGAGCGAATAGTTGTCTGCGGCCCTTCCGGCTCGGGAAAGTCAACGATGATTCGTTGCATTAACCGTTTGGAGCAGTTTCAACGGGGCTCACTGACCGTGAACGACGTTGAAATGATCGATGATGTAAAAAATATCGAAGCAATTCGACGCGAAGTAGGCATGGTGTTTCAGCACTTTAACCTATTCCCTCATTTAAGTATTTTAGACAATCTCACACTGGGGCCAATATGGGTTCAAAAAAAGTCGAAAGAAGAAGCCGAAGCCATTGCGATGAAGTATCTGGAGCGGGTAAAAATACCCGATCAGGCGCATAAGTTTCCTGGCCACTTGTCAGGCGGGCAGCAGCAACGTGTCGCCATCGCCCGCTCACTCTGCATGGCCCCCGAAATTATACTGTTTGATGAGCCTACCTCTGCACTCGACCCCGAGATGATTAAAGAAGTACTCGATGTCATGGTCGAACTCGCCGAAGAAGGCATGACCATGATATGCGTAACCCATGAAATGGGCTTTGCAAAAAAAGTCGCTGACAGGGTTATTTTTATGGATGGCGGTGAGATCGTGGAGCAGAACACCCCTCATGAATTCTTCGATCACCCTGAAACCGACCGGCTACAACTGTTTTTAAGTCAGATTTTGCAGCACTAAGCACTAAAGCTTAACCGAGCATAAACCTTTATTACCGAGGTAACAGGGTTTATGTTTGCGCCCACTTATAGGTATTGCCGCGAAAGCGGTATCCATATTTGATCAAAGAGCTTAACGTACAATTGGTAAGCTTTAGATCCATATCGGGAGGCATGCCACTGTTAATGGCGGCATAACTGCTGTCTTTAGCTTCGGTTAAAAGTGGGAGAGTTACCGTTGCCATACTGCTTGTTGGCGAATAGGGTTCCATCGGTTTCCTTGGCATGCATATCAACATGGGATTCAACCGCAGCCTTTAACTCCTCTTCAGTCCAATTTTCGCTCATTGCTGATCTATTTACGTTTAGACACAATGACTCCCCACGAGAGTGCTGTCCTCCAATGTATGATTTATGAAAGGTTGAGATCCTGAACAAACTTGCTAGAAGTATTTATTCTATCCCTATCAACGCCATATTCCTTTACCAATATGTCTATGACTTTTAGCAGTGTGTCTTGAAAGGTGGTTGAGCCTCCTTTGACAGAGTTAACTTTCTCTGCGATGTACTTAGCAAACTCACCAACTGTATAAATTCTACCCACTTCTTCGTCAGGCATTGGAACGCCAAACTCTTCTTCAGCCCACAGTACAATCTCAACAGTATCCATTCCCATACTTTATGACTCACTTACATATAAAGCGCGTTAACCACGCGAACTTAAGACCAGCCCCGTTGAACGCTTTGTTACAAGTCTTTTTCAATTTCCTTGCCATGCCAGACTCGAAGAATATAGATTGTATCTTTACCGACCAGATACCTTACAGTGTAATTTGAAACGAACAAATCTCTGATTTTCTCTGGGTCTGGCGCGCACTGAACAAGCAAACCTATTTTTGGGAACACTTTAAGTTTTTCAATACCCGCCAGAATATTTGATGCAACCCGCTTTGCCGCATAAGGGTTGTTGACCTCAATAAACTCTCTTAGCCGGACTAAATCTTCTATTGCCTCTGGTGCATATTGAATTTTCATACTTTTGGTGGCGATAGCTCATTTTCTGTTCCCCAGCTTTCGAGCCACGACGCAGCTTCAGCACCATCGACAGTTCTGCCTGCTTTAACTGAATTAAGCGCTTCGAGCGTATCCTCCCAGCGAGAATCCTCCATAGACTGTCGTTGGATATATTCTTTAACAGCCTGATTTATAATGTAGTTTTTTGATCTATCTAATTTGTTCGCCAAATTTTCTAATGGAGCTTCGACTTCTGAATTAAGACGAACACTTGTAACCCCCATAGCACTCTCCTCTGAATGTATTCGTATGTAATACATTTTAGTACAGAGAGAGCTTAGGGGACAAATTAAGCTCGTAATCGGGGTGCCACTAATATGTCGACCAGCCCTCTAGCTCGACAAGAAGATTTGCTGAAAGAGGTTATTGGTAACACATCGAAAGAGCAGCCTAGGCTCTATAAGGGCTACCAGAGATTAGTGCAGCTGACTACAATGCGGTCACCGACAGCGTTCGGTTAACTATAGTTTGAACGACCCAATTACCCCACGTCGATAATGACTGCACATGTGCTGTCATGAGTCTTATGAGTACTAAAATCGCTGTGAACAACCTTGATTGGTAACCCGCTATTTAACGAAATTGAGGACGTTAGTTCTAGGCAAAAAATTACAGGTTTATACCCTGTAAAAGTCCGTGTTGAACGCCTGACTATATGTTGATATAGTCTTAAGTACATTTTTACGTACATGCACATTTTGGAGTTATCATGGACGCTATAAGCTACACACATGCTAGAGCAAACCTTTCAAGTACCATGGAGAAAGTTTGCAATGATCATGCCCCGATAATCATAACCCGTAAAAGTGAATCACCAGTAGTAATGATGTCACTTGAAGATTATCAAGCAATGGAAGAAACAACGTACTTGCTGCGCTCTCCAGCAAATGCGAGACAATTATTAGAATCAATTGCTGAGCTAGAGTCTGGCAAAGGCACCGAGAGAGAGCTACTTGAATGAAAGTGACTTTCTCTTCTGCAGCTTGGGATCAGTACCTTTATTGGCAAACTACAGACAAAAAGATCCTAAAGCGCATTAACCAATTGATTAAAGATATAAAACGAGAGCCTTACGAAGGAATAGGTAAACCTGAGCCTTTAAAACATGGATTAGCTGGCTACTGGTCTCGCCGCATTAACGATGAACATAGGATCGTTTATAAATACACAGAAGGCACGATCCTTATCGCACAGTTACGCTACCATTACACATAGAAAATATAATTCCCCGCGAGAGTGCTGGCCTCGAACTCGTGGGTTAGCGAAGCCAGAGCCAGAATATAGTTGGTTATAAGACATTAGTGCCCTCCTCCAGTGTCAGCAGCACCAATACTATCATTGGCACCTCCGCCCAAAGGCCCTTTAGAGCTTGCAGGATTGTCGTTACTTTTATGAAATACGTATATGCCTACGGCCCCGACATAAGGAATAAGCCAAAGCATTATCGTTTGGGCAATTTTCTGAGATTTCTCAAGGTCAGTTGCGCCTTCCACTTGGAAAACGTACTGTGTGCTATATGGTTCTGTTTACAGTATTGTTTTTGCGTCAGGCCGCTTTGTTGAAAGTCAGCCAATACTGTCTGCCATTGGCTTTCGTTCATACGTATATGAGATTGCTTTCTCATTCGATTCTCCTCCGATGTGATGAGGAGAACTTTACCTTGTTGCGAGGCGGGTGGAAATTACGTCTTGATTTGAGCGGTTACGCTTTAATTCTGCTTTATACTCAATTGTCGATATCCGCCAATATATGCCATAATGAAACCGTTTATAGTTAACTGGCATGAGGGTATTGTTGTGGCAAGCAGTCTTAACCTTTCTTTAACAGACGAACTGCGAATGTTCGTGGATCACCGTGCAGGGGATAATGGATTATACGCTACGCCAAGCGAGTATCTTCGTGATTTAATACGTAAAGATATGGCGAATCAAGGCGTTGTTTCACACGTTCTAAACGGCGTTGAGGATATAAAAGAAGGTAGGTTCTCAGATAGCTCTATCTTAGATATTTTGGACGAAAACTAGACTCATGCCAAAACGTTCTTATGTGTTGACCAAAACTGCCGAGTCGGATTTCCGCTTAGCACGAGATTGGTCTCTAAAGCGTTGGGGTAAGTCGGTAACACAGCAATACTTTAAAGATTTACATGAAGGTGCCGAGAGCATTGCAAAGAATCACTTTTCACTCGCTGAAAGCTCTAATCTTACCAATAGTGACCAACTACTTATTTGGCCAGTTCGCGAACACTACATCATTTATCTCCCATTTAAAAAGCAGAAAATAATTATTGTTGCGTTAATTCGGCAATCAAGGGATGTACCTTCAATTCTTGGGGAAAACCGTTTCATCATTGAACGTGAGCTCAAAAAGATAGGCGATATAAAACTACCCTAATCACCTTTAGGCTATAAGTTAAGCTTGAAATTTCGGAGCTGAATGGATTCCCGCCTTCGCGGGAATGACTGTTGAGGGCTCGGGCGCTTCACCCTGACTGTTTTCAAAAAACACCAAACAGTACAACTAATTACTCAGTTTACTTATGCATTCCGTTACAACTACCCTATTATTCCTACTGCACAATAATACTATTTGATCTTGGGGTAAGGAGTCTGAGTGGTTCATACCATTAAACCGCTGACACAGCTTTTTTTAAGCTGTTTTATTTTTATGGCTGGCAATGGGTTAGTCAGCCTGCTGATTCCCATGCGTCTATCAATAGAGGCCATTAGTACCGATAAGATTGGCTTGGTGCTCTCTGTTTACGCCATTGGTTATCTGATTGGTGCCAACTATTCAAAGAGCGTGATCCACAAAGTCGGGCATATACGAACCTTTGCCCTGTGCGGCAGCTTAATGTCTTCTGCCATTCTTGTTTGTGCGTTAAGCATGGATTTGTGGGTCTGGGCTGCCATGCGCTTTGTGATGGGTTTTGCCGTGGCCATCACCATAGCAACGTTTGATGGCTGGCTCAGCCAAACGACAAATGAAAACAACCGTGGCCAGGTGTTAGCCTTTAATCAGGTGGTGGTTTTTAGCGCTATTTGCATCAGTCAGTTTTTTATCCTTCTTGCACCTCCAAGCGCGACCACATTATTTATTTTGGCGGGGGTCTTATTCTCTTTTTCAATTAGCCCGCTGGTGGTGAGTAAAATACATGGCCCGTTAGTGGAAAGTGTCGAAAGCTTACCGCTTCGTGACACCTTTAATATTTCGCCGTTAGGGGTGGTTTGCTGCGTGTCTTGTGGTCTGCTATATGCTGCGCTCATTAACTTGTTGCCCATTTACGCGGCGGCCTATGGCGTCGCTAATATAGAGCTATCTATTTTGATGGCATCGGCGGTAGCTGGCGCAGTTATTATGCAGCTTCCTATTGGCCTTCTTTCTGACCGTTATGATCGTCGCCACCTTATATTCTGCATGGTGCTGGTGATCATTGCTTTGAGCATAGCCACTCCATTCAGCTTTCATTATGGTCTGTTAATTCCGGCTTATATTATGATTGGGGTGATGAGTGGACTCGTCCTCTGCCTCTACCCTCTTGGTATTTCTGAAACATTCGATAAATTACCCCAGAGCCAGATGGTTGGAGCCATGAGTTCGTTGCTTGCGTTTTATGCGATTGGCAGTATTTTCGGCCCTTACAGCGCCTCATTAATGATGGAATCTGTAGGCCCTCAAGGCCTGTTTATTACTTTGTGCGCGCTTGAAGCACTCCTTTTATGCTTTGTGATATACCGAATAAACGCACGAGAAAGTTTACCGCTGGAACAACAAGAGAGTTTTGTTATGAGTTCACCAAACTCGGTGGCTCCACATTTAGACCCGCGAACAGTGTACGAAGAGTCTAGCGTAGAAACCTCTCCTATGGTCGATTCCGTGGTTCAATTAGCATTGGAGAACCCCCAATCTGCCGTCAAACTGGCGCAAATGTTTATCAAAAACAATCATGACCAGGCCCAAGCCATGGCCGCCGCACTGTCTGAGCTAGAGAGCATCGATATCACCCAGATTTACAAATCAATTATTGAACAGGCCCCTGAACTAAGTGCCGATATTGCGGATACCTTGGTGTCAGCACACCCGGAACAAATGGAGCAGTTGGTTGAGTATGTGATGCAAGGGAGTAGCGATAACCGGAATGCCATATTGCTGGCGATTGCCAATGCACTGCCTCATTTTGGTAGCGCCGCCATCCAGACCGCTGTAGATAACATTGGTGACGATGAGAGTGAAGACCTACTGGAGCTCACCGAGGAGTACTTCCAGCAGGTTCACAACGAGTCAGCTCAGATGCGCCCTGCCGATCTTGCTGCTGAAGACCCTCAGCAAGCGGCAGCAGAGGTCTTTAGCCATATCATCGAGTCAACCACGGAGCATCATGATGAGCTGGCACATAAGGCTTCGGAAGCAATGCCAGAAGCGTCCGGCATGGTGGCAGAAACCTATATCAATAATTTAATCGACCAACAGGACAAAGCACCTGATGATCAGCAACAGCTTGAGATCGGTGAAGCCATTAGCGACTACATGGAACATGTGGTGGAGAATCAACCTGAGCAGGCAACCGATATTGCAGCAACCATTGTTGAGCAGGCGCCTGAACATGCCTCAGAGGTTGTTGAGATACTGCAATCAGCAGGAGAGAGCGAGATTAGTTCAGACCTTCCACAGAAATAAATGGCCTGCGACCGAAAGTGCCCTTATCGTTTTCACCGGAAGAGACTTGGAAAATGTGTTACCCCACTGAGTTGAGCGGCCGCTAAGCTCAATGAGAAGTTTCATTGGCGGGTGCGCTGACCAACGCTTCGTTGACCCAACCAATAAGGGTTGCCGGGTCTATATCAGGGTAGATTTGGACAATCACATCAGTAAAATCCGCCAGCAGGTCAGGGTTGTCTTTCTCATGAATCATTCGCACCATTTCGATAATCTGCTCACGGGCACGACGACATAGCGGATCTTCTATTTGAAGATGTTTTAACAGTGCATCAACCTTTAAATTGAGATCATCCATTCGCCCTGCCAACTCCTTGTATTTGTGATCCAGGCCGTGCTTTAGGCGTTGGATCTTTCTCTCTACATGGTGATCATGGCGCTTTGAGTACTCTGTTTCCCGCTTAAGATCCATTGAACGGCCGTACAGTTCATTGAGTATATGGGCGGTATCTTTATCCAGGCGGGTAATATCATCAATCATCTGGTCAACACCGCTTCTTAATTCGCTATCCATAACCCCCACTTGCTGTTCCAGTTTGCTCACCGCATGTTTAAAACGGTGCAGAAACTGTTCACTCTCACGCTCCATAAACAGCTGCAGCATATCGCCTGGCTGCAGGGCGCGATTACGGCCATCAGCACGCAGGGTATACTCGCCGGAAGGGCTACAGTACGGTTTTTGCGCGCCTGATGGCACCTCAATGCGGAGTATCGGTAACTTGTTCAGGTTTTCTGTAAATACCTGAATGCTAATCGGAGGTACACAACTTAACGCTTTATTCTGAACCTGCAGCCGCCCTTTGTCGCCCACATCGCAGCCGACAATCCGCCCTCGCTGCAGCCCTTCGTCTGACGTATATTCCTCCACACCGACCAGAATCGTTCCGCCCGAGCGAGAGTTAGCAAAAGCTATTAAGGTTTTTAGTTTCACTCCCGCCAGGTCTCGTTTGAAATCCACATCAAAGCCTTCTGAGTGATTCAGCAGCAGTCTGGTTTTCTTGCTTAGTCGCTTAAATTCTTTCTTCATGGTGAGCCTTTGACCAATTCAGGCCTTTCTATCTGTCGAGTCATGCAATACTCTGTGATCCGCTATACTGAAAACATGATTTGATACTGACGCTACAACGGACGAACCGCCCCTATTGTGACCCTGATTAACTCATTCAAACCCTCAACACAACGAGGGTGGCTTATTGGCTTCTTTGCTTTGCTGCTGCTTATGGTTATTTGGCAGACTCGACAGTGGGCAACAGAAGTGGCGTACGATGATCTCAGCCAGGACAATATGAACGAGCTCTTTCGCTTCTCATCAAGCTTAAGTGCAGTGTTGCAAAAGTACGAGCCAGTGCCTCACCATCTGTCCATAAACCCTGAATTGAGCCACTTTTTAGGCGACATATCCAACCCCGAAAAAACAGACACCATCAACCGCTATCTCGCCACCATCAACCAGATTAACCGTTCCTCTGATATTTACATTTTAGACTCTCTTGGCAATACCGTCGCATCCAGCAATTGGGATACATCTACATCATTTATCGGCAAGAACTTTTCCTTTCGCCCCTACTTTAGCCAGGCAATGCTCGGGCAAAATGCCCGCTATTACGCCTTGGGAACAACCTCAAATGAACGCGGATATTACTTTTCTTCCCCCATTTCAGATGATGACGATATTCTCGGCGTGGTGGTTCTAAAGATCAGCCTTGCCGATATTGAAGATCGCTGGGCCAGCCCATGGGAAAACAGTGATATTGAGTTGATCGTGACAGACCCTGATGGGGTGATTTTTATCAGTACTCGCGCCGAATGGCGACTAAAAAGCCTGTTTAACATCCCGCCGTCACAAATGGCTCCACTTAAGGCAAGCAAACGGTATGGCGTTCATATTCCTGTTGCACTGAACACTCAGAAAATAGGCAAAGCGCCCAGTGTTAAAGGCAATAAGGCGACGCTGCTGACGATCAATAGTGATGCTGATAACGCTGGCAATGATGAAGGCAGCACAACCCGCTTTCTATCTCAACATATTGACATGCCTGTTGCAGGGTGGCGCGTTCACGCACTATCAAAAACCGACTCGATCAAAAAGCGAGTCCGCAGCGCGCTGCTGGTGGTTATTTCAACCTATTTAGTCTTGGTGCTAATGATCTTATTCGTGGTGGAACGCATTCGCAACGAGCGCAAACTACAACAAGCCAAGGATATGCTTGAAATCCGCGTAAAAGAACGCACAGCAGACTTGGAACAATCCAACTTTCGCTTACGAGACGAGATCGACGAACGGCACAAAACGGAAGACGCGTTAAAACAGGCTCAGGAAGAGCTGATTCAAGCAGCTAAAATGGCCGTATTAGGCCAGATATCAGCCGGTATCAATCACGAACTAAACCAGCCACTCACGGCCATAAGAAGCTATACCCAGAATGCGCAGCAGTTTTTGCAGCGGGGGAACATTGAAACCGCCAGCAGTAACCTAGACGAAATCATCCAACTAACCGACCATATGGCCTCGATTATTGGCCAGCTAAAAGTATTTTCCCGTAAGCGGGGAGACACTCATACCCCCATTGACGCACTCGCCAGCCTAAACGCTGCCATCAAGATCATGGCTCCGCAGATTAAGCAACAACATGTTGCCGTTAGCACTCAATCTGCTGAACCTCATTATTTGGTTTTGGGTGATTTAATCCGGCTGGAGCAGGTATTTATTAACCTCATATCCAACGCTATTCAGGCAATGGCCCATAGCGACCCCAAGCAGATAACTATCGCATTCACCAAGACCGGCGATAGCGTTGTCATTACTATTGAAGATAGCGGCCCGGGGATTGACGAAGAGACCGTTAACCATATTTTTGAACCGTTTTTCACCACCAAGGATATCAGTCAGGGCCTTGGGCTCGGGCTTTCTATCTCTCACCGTATTATTGAAGCGATGCACGGCACAATTTCGGTAACCAACAGCCGTTCAGGTGGAGCCCTGTTTTCGATCACTCTACCCGCACACGCAGGTCAGTCAGACGGCGAGCTTGAAGCAGATAATCAAGCTCAAGTAGACAGTCAAGCAAGCACAGATAAGCAACACCATTCAATCAAGACCCAGGAGCACCCCATTGGTTGAGCACCCGATAGATAATTCAGACAGCCGCACATTATCAAACGACGCGGATAGCCAGGTCGTTTTCATTGATGATGAAAAGCATGTGCGGATGGCCGTTCAACAAACATTGGAGCTGGCTGACTTCAACGTTAACAGCTTCGAATCTGCGGCCTCTGCCATCCCACACCTTAGCCACAACTGGCCTGGGGTCGTGGTGTCAGATATAAACATGCCCGGAATGAATGGCCTGCAATTGATGGAGAAGGTTCAGGCAATCGATAAAGAGCTGCCGGTCATCCTGGTCACTGGCCATGGTGATATATCTATGGCAGTCTCGGCGATACAGAACGGCGCCTATGACTTTATAGAGAAGCCATTCTCTAACGACCAAATTGTCGAAGTGGTACGCCGTGCCATTGAAAAGCGCAGCCTCACATTGGAGAACAGGAATCTAAGGGCGGAACTTGAAGCGCATAATAGCCCCGGCCCGCGAATACTGGGGAATACCCCACCTATCCTTAAAATGCGTCGAATACTGCATCAGGTGATGGATACGCCAACCGATATTCTGCTGAATGGTGAAACCGGTGTCGGCAAAGAGCTGGTGGCTCGTTATCTGCATGAGCACAGTGTTAGAAAAGACAAAAACTTTGTCGCGATTAACTGCGGGGCCATTCCTGAGAATTTGATTGAAAGCGAACTGTATGGCCACGAGGCAGGCGCATTTACCGGGGCTGACAAAATCAGGATAGGCAAGTTCGAACATGCGAACGGCGGCACACTTTTTCTGGACGAAATCGAGAGCATGCCCATGGGCTTGCAGGTAAAAATTTTGCGGGTACTGGAAGAGCGCCAGGTTGAACGACTCGGCGCAAATGTATTGATTCCGCTCGATATTCGTATCATTGCCGCTACCAAGGTTGACCTTAAAGCCCTGTCAGAGCAAGGTGAGTTCCGCCGCGACTTGCTTTACCGACTGAATATCGTATCGATTGATATCCCTGCGCTGCGTGATCGGGCAGATGATATTCCGTTGCTGTTTGAACACTTTTCCCTCATTGCTTCTGCGCGATACCAGCGAGAAATAATCCCTCTCAGCCCTGAGAAAAATCATGAACTGATGGCTTATGACTGGCCCGGCAATGTCAGAGAGCTGAGAAATATGGCTGAGCGCTACGTCATCATGGGTGAAGAGACCACCTTCAATATGGGCGAACTCGACAATTCCACCGAAATACAAGGTCGCCAAACCCTGATGGAGAAAGTCGAGTTTTTTGAGCGCTCATTGATCGCCGATGCGCTCAGCAAAAACCAGGGCAGTATCAAAGAGACCATGGTCACACTGGGGCTGCCCCGTAAAACCCTCTACGACAAAATGAAAAAGTACGGTCTGAATCGGCTGGAATATACCCACGAATAGCGCTTTACGCTAAACAAACGGGCCTTTCGCCCTACCAACTGATCAAACATGCGGATATCCGCTCACTGATTTTTCCCTCATGGGTGGATTTCCACCCATCCATTATACGTATAAATATCTATCTCATTGATTTAATTACCCATATCCCATTCCTTATATCTGGCCCGGCAATTGCTCTATCTGTTATCAAGTCGTCAATGCAAATGCATGCGATTGCATAACGTTAATAGACACTTCAATAAAAAAATAAATCAAACCGAAAGGAGAAATAACCATGCGCCCCTTGACCAAACTCATATCAAAAACGGCCAGCCTGGCAGCCGTAGCACTGTTTTCATTAAACCTGTCGGCAGCGCCGATTGAGATTAAGTTCTCTCACGTCGTCGCTGATAACACCCCTAAAGGCAAAATGGCAAAGAAGTTCAAAACACTGGTTGAAGAACGCCTGCCGGGAAAAGTAGAAGTTAAGGTGTTCCCAAACTCTCAACTTTTTGGTGACAACAAAGTACTGGAAGCGATGTTATTGGGTGACGTTCAGCTAGCGGCTCCCTCACTATCAAAATTCCAGAAGTACACCAAAAGCCTGCAGGTATTTGATTTACCCTTTCTGTTTGAGGATATGAATGCCGTTGAGAAATTCCAGAATGGGCCAGAAGGTCAGAAGCTATTGAGTTCATTGGAGAAAAAAGGGCTCGTCGGCCTGGGCTACCTTCATAACGGAATGAAGCAGCTCTCTTCCAGTCAGCCGTTAAAAGTGCCTGCTGACGCAAAAGGTCTGAAATTCAGAATCATGACCTCCGATGTATTAGCCGCTCAATTTGAAGCTATCAAAGCAAACCCGGTTAAAAAGCCCTTCTCAGAGGTCTTTACTCTACTGCAAACCAGAGCCATTGATGGTCAGGAAAATTCCTGGTCAAACATCTATTCGAAAAAGTTTTTTGAAGTGCAGGACTATATCACTGAGTCAAACCATGGCGTGCTTGACTATCTCGTCGTCACCTCTAAAGAATTCTGGATGACACTGCCTGATGACATCCGCCCTGTGGTTAAACAATCTCTTGCCGAAGCAATCAGCTATGGCAACAAAATAGCGGGAGACAAAGCACTATCAGACAAGCAGGCGATTATCGACTCAGGACGTTCCAAAGTGTTGAGTTTAACCGATGCCGAACGCAAGCAGTGGGTTAATGCCATGAAGCCGGTATGGAAAGAGTTTGAAGGCGAAATTGGCAAAGACATCATTAAAGCGGCTGAGCAGTCCAACCAGTAACAGGCGCACAGCCCGGCCATGGCTGGGCGGGCACCCGATGCATTACTGGCTCCATATTAATAACAAGCAACAGCGGACAATAGGCAACTATCATGTTTGGCAAACTTATCAGTCGAGCAGAAGAGAGCATTCTTTGCTTGCTTCTTGCGGGTATGACACTGCTGGTTTTTATCGAAGTGGTCATGCGCTTCGGTTTCAACTCCGGCATCCTTTGGGCAGAAGAGGTTACGCTTTATATCGCGGCCTGGTTTGTACTGTTTGGCGCCTCTTACGGCATTAAAGTGGGCGCTCACATCGGGGTGGACGCTTTTGTTAAATTACTCCCCGGAAAACCTCGCAAGTTTGTTGCTATGGTGGCGGTCATACTGTGTTGTGTCTATTGCGGACTATTTCTCTATGGTGGCTGGATTTACCTTTCAAAAATGAAAATGATCGGTATCGAGATGGAAGACCTGCCAATACCCAAGTGGCAAGCCATGAGTATTCTCTTTATCGGCTTTGTGCTGCTGAGTATCCGGTTGCTGCAACTGCTTTGGAATATCATCACCGGCAAACAGGATGGCTTTCATATCGTCGATGAAGCGCAGGAAAGCATGCATATCGCGCGCGAGCTGGAGGAGATGCAAACCAAGGAGAACCAGCACAAAACCGCAAACGATAAACCAAATGGAGGGGCTTTATAATGACTACCGCAACCCTCTTTATTCTATTGTTACTATGCATGCTGATGGGTATGCCGATTGCCATTGCGCTAGGCCTATCCAGTATTGCCACCATTTTGTTCTTTTCAAATGACTCTCTGGCCTCTATTGCGCTAAAGCTGTTTGAAGCCACGTCAGAACATTACACCTTGCTCGCCATTCCATTCTTTATTCTATCCTCCGCTTTTCTCTCGACAGGCGGGGTAGCCAAGCGTTTGATCGACTTCGCAATCGATAGTGTCGGCCATATCAGAGGGGGGCTTGCGATGGCCTCGGTGCTGGCGTGCATGTTGTTCGCGGCCGTATCAGGCTCATCACCGGCGACCGTTGCCGCCATCGGGACGATCGTCATTGCGGGCATGGTCAGAGCGGGCTACCCCGAGAAGTTTGCTGCGGGGGTGATCGCCAATGCGGGCACACTGGGGATTTTAATTCCGCCCTCCATTGTGATGCTGGTGTATGCCTCAGCAACTGAGGTTTCAGCAGCCAGAATGTTTATGGCGGGCCTGATTCCCGGCCTTATGATGGGCGGCATACTGATGATTGCCATCTACATTGTCGCCGTGATCAAAGGCCTTCCTTCACAGCCTTTCCCCGGTTTTAAAAAGTTAGCCAAGTCTGGTGCCATTGCCATGGGTGGCCTGATGCTGATCATTATTGTGCTGGGCTCAATATACGGAGGTATTGCAAGCCCGACGGAAGCTGCAGCGGTTGCAGCCGTCTATGCCTTCTTAGTGGCTGTCATTGGCTACCGCGATATTGGCCCGATGAAGAATGAACCATGGAAGAAAGAGGGTGAGTCTCTCCCGGCTACTATTGGCAGAAATACCATTCATTCTATTGTCGCGCTGCCGTGTTCAGTGGTTGATAGAGAGGTCAATCGGGTAGTACTGGATGCAGCAAAAACCAGCCTGATGCTGCTTTTTATCATCGCGAACGCCATGCTGTTTGCGCATGTTCTAACCACTGAACGCATTCCTCACTCGATTGCCGAAACGATTGTCGCATGGGGTTTACCGGCGTGGGGCTTTTTAATCGTGGTGAACATCTTATTGCTCATGGCGGGTAATTTTATGGAGCCTTCTGCCATTTTGCTGATCATGGCTCCGATACTGTTCCCGATTGCCACGCAGCTAGGCATTGACCCAATCCACCTGGGTATCATCATGGTGGTGAATATGGAAATTGGTATGCTGACACCACCGGTTGGGCTCAACCTGTTTGTCACAGCTGGGATCACCAAGCGCAGTATGGGGTGGGTCATTCAGGCGGCACTGCCATGGTTGGGTTTACTGCTGTTGTTCCTCATACTGATTACCTACATACCGCAAATTTCGCTATTCCTGCCTGAGTACCTTGACTCACTTCGAGGCTACTAGCCAACAGACTCAGTTATTGCCTACAGGGTTTTGCCTCTGGCAATGACTGAGTTAACGATTGTCCCTTGGCGATCACTCACATAATAAGCAATGCCCGCCAGGCATTGCTTTTTGATCGCAGGACGGGGTTCCCCGTCCTTTTTTCTTTGTTATTAGCCATCAATGATTATAAGGCCCGCCAATTCAGGTATTATGGATGCCTGAATCGCCTCAATGCTTATTTATTAGAGAATGATAGAGAGAAGAACACGTGTCCAATAAAACGTTTGTCGTACCAGAGCCTTCCTACACCGTTATCCAACGAGAAGACGAGGGCGCGCAAGTCTACGCTGCGGTTAACACAACGCTGGCATCACTTGGTAAAGAGCAACGCCAGCTGTTTAGTTGGCAATTATCGCTGATTCTGGAATTACAGACTGAAGACGACAAAGGCCTGACTCTGCCCGAAGAAGCAAAAGAGATAGACCCCTTCTGCCAACAGCTTGAATGTGATTTACGTGAAGGAGGCAATGCGATCCCACTGGCCAGAATCACATGGAGAAAAACCCGTGAACTGCTATTTAGGGTATACAACCCTGTGCAGGCAGACGAGCTCATTAAGCGTATTATCGACGCAGAAAATCACCCCCGTCCATTTAGTTATTCGATAGATCCTGACGAAGAGTGGAAATTGACTGATATTTATCTAAAGCAGTTTGCCAGCAGTCGCCATTGAAGCGAGCTGGCAGTCATTGACGCTGTCATCGCATCAAAGCATGAAGCCTGGCTCTCATGCTTTGATATCATCCGCGTTACTTCCCTTTCATCTGCCTTTCTGCACTTAACAAATCATCCAGCGCCTGAAGCAGGTCAACCGCCGACAACATCCCCACCAACTGTTCATCTTTATCCAGCACTGGCGCGGCACCAATTTTTTGTTCCAATAACAACTTCACGGCCTTGCTCAAGGTGTCGTAGGTATGCAGACAAAAGACATTCTTTATCATAATGTCGCCAACATTGAGGTCATCATTCAAATCGTAGATGTGGCTCACATCAGGCGCCTCATCAACCCAGTCTGGTCTTCTCAAGGCTCTATCACTAACAATTCCCTGCAATGTCCCTCCGTCAACCACCGGCAAGTGACGGATCTCTTTTTCCCGCATGAGAAAAAAAGCCTCTCGAATGCCCATGGCAGAGGGCACAGAAACAACTTTGGGTGACATGTATTTTGATACTTTTACGGGCATGATTCGCTCCATTTTTCGCTACAAGCAGACCGGCTCTTAGCGATTCCTTGATTGATGATTTAAACATTGTGATCCATACTGATCAGTGTATCCAACATACTCCGCAGCAATATTGCCACGTATCAAGAATAACAGTTCGGAATTCAAGGATGAAAAGACCAGTCATTAAAGATCAAAGCCCCGTCAGCCTGACCGGCCACTTTACCGGTTACGTCTGGTGCAACCATCACCTGAGCCCGACCTCGTTTAGCTCCATCCTCGGCAAACTGATGTATTACAGTTCACGCCCGGCAGACTGGCTAAGCAATGCCACCATCGGGGTCAATCTTGAAGCCATGTTATTGCAACGACACTGCCTGCTGGATGAATTAGTGAACCAGGCAATTGACGACGGCGTGACTCAGATTATAGAAGTGGCGAGCGGGCTTTCCGCCCGAAGTTTACGCATTCTAACGGGCCGCCCAAACCACAAGCTCACTTACATTGAAGCAGACCTGCCCGATATGGTGGCCTGGAAGAAAAAGCGCCTGAAGAAAGAGCTGTTTGATGATGACCGCTTCAGCATTGTTGAGTGCAATATCTTGAGGCAGGAAGGCGAGCTCAGCATTGAGCAACTACTGCAAAACGTAAATCAAACAGCAAAAACGCTGATTATTACCGAAGGGTTGGTGAATTACTTTCCGTTGGACGTTATAGAAGGCTTCTGGACTCGCCTTGCATATGCATTGAAACCGTTTAAGGAGGGGCATTACTTGTTCGAGATATGGCCTAAAGTGCCGGATCACCCCTTTGCTCCGATCATATTCGGCACACAAAAAGTGATTGAGCTTATTACACGCCAGGAAGTCCCTTTGCACTATACCAGCAACCGGCAGATAAAGGCCGCACTTGAAGGTTGTGGTTTTTCCCATGCATCGGTTATTGATCCAGACAGTGCTTTTAACGCAAATAGCCTGCAAGAACCAAAGCATAGGTTAAAAATGAGCACCCCCACCCTCTTCAGGGTGGTTAAGGCGACGGCTTAGCCTTCGGTTTGGTCTCTCGTAGTGGGGTTGAGCTGCTCCGCACCTGAAAAGTCAAAACCACTGTCTTCACCGAGTACCTCAGGGTCGTAGCGAATACCGCAACCTGCTTTAACGGTTTTGGTCGTATCGACTACACCGGCGTTGGCACCTTCAATGGTTTCATCGTTGGCTTTTTCTATCATGCTACCCTCCCCCTGATTTCGATTCGCCGCATAATTGTAGCGAATATACCGGAACAGGTAGCCTTGATGAAAGGCGGTACGACTGGAATCAGGGTTGGGGTCTTGTGGCTGCAAAGTTGGCTTTCCTTGATTCCGCTTCGCTGCATCACGGCTACAAGATTAAGTCGTGGTTATTGAATTACTTAGACATGAGCTGATTGAGACTCCACACACTATCAGATGAACCACTGCTTACTGGTAACGTGGCCAGATATGTACGTTGAATTACTTTTGCATCATTACTGGCACGGTGTCGCCTGATATTCAACTCTGACACAACGCGATTTCGGGTATCTGCCCAGGCATTCATCTGCTCTTCAGATAACAGCTTATTCAGCGCATCTAAATGAAATAGCTGAGGAACCTCTGCATACTCGAACAATGTGCCAAGCCAGCTCAAATCATTGCCCCAGGCATCTGAATAGGCGGTTAAGCCCCTTAAATGCTGATTTAACCACAAGGCAACTTCATCAACAGGTTTGCCATGCTCCGCCAGAATGTCTCGGCTAATACCGTGCAACATCTCTGAAGACTCATCCCAGTGAACCCAAGATGCTTCGGGTTTAATCAATGTACAGTGAGTGCTGCCATCGGGCATAACAAACCCGACTTCGATTGGGTAACTGCCTCGCCCAAAACCTGACGCCTCAACATCTATAACAATCGGCGCCACGGGTTCATTGACTACTGCGCACATCGCACCTACCTCTATTTATTATTGTTTTTAGCTAACCCTTCTATGAGTATAGACGTTAATTTTCGTGAATTTAGCTACCTGGTGCACATCGAGTAGGGGGAGGCGTTACAGCCCCCTCCCTCTCACAGAACCGTACGTACGGATCTCGTATACGGCTCATGTAATCTACTATTCCTTAACAATAAGGAACAAGAACCCCTGTCCTTACTTCATTTATCTGATATAAGCCGATTTCTTTGAACCAGTTATTAGGCATCGCATAACTTGCCAATGGACTCGCTGCATTTCTCCATGAGTTCATCTTGATGCTCTTAAACGGAGGTTTGTAGCCCAATTGCTTTAGTCGTCGATGCAGTTTGCCCGGCTTCTTCCACAGTTTCAGCTGTACACTTCTCAACCTTCGTCTTATCCAACCTGATAATTGATTTAAGATATATCCTATATTCGCTATTTTAAAATAATTTGCAAACCCTCTTAGCACTGGATTCAGTTCTTTTAGCACCTCGGCTAAGTTCTTTCCTCCATTGCGCTTGGTAATTTGCTTCACCTTTACTTTCAGTGTCTTGAGTTTCTTTTCTTGGATTCGTGTATAGTTTGTTCCTATCACCACTCCCAAGAATTTAATCCCATCATCGCTATGCGCAATGTGAGTTTTCCGCTCATTCACTTTTAGCTTAAGTGTCTCTTCTAAAATATGACTCGCTACCTTTAGTGCATTCTTTGCTGCCGCTTCTGAGCTACAGAGTATCAAGATATCATCGGCGTATCGCACTATTCGGTGCTGACGTCGTTTCATTTCCTGATCAAAGGCATCTAAGTAGATATTGGCTAGCAATGGACTGATCACCCCGCCTTGCGGACTTCCCTTGTCGTTGCTTTGCCAACTTGAGCCTATCATCACTCCACTTTTTAGAAACATGTCTATCAAGTTCAGAATACTGCCATCTGTGATTCGTTTTCGCACTGACTGAATGATTAGATCATGGTCGAGCATGTCGAAGCACTTCGACAGATCCATATCCACTACGTGTTGACGATGATACTTTCGTATAAACAACGTCGCTTTGCTAATGGCTTGATGACAGCTTCGCCCCTCTCTATACCCATAGCTGGATGGGTGAAAGTCTGGGTCGAAGATGGGGGTGATGATATTCGATAAACATTGTTGTACGACACGGTCTCGAACCGTGGGAACACCCAGTAGCCGCTTACTTCCATCGTCCTTGTCGATTTCAACACGTTTTACTGGTTGCGGTTGATACCGCCTCTCTTGTAGTTCGAGTAATAGTTGTTTGAGATTACTTTCCAAGTTTTGTGCAAAGTCCTGCACGCTCTGCCCGTCTATTCCGGCAGCACCTTTATTCTTCTTCACTCGCTTGAATGCGTCATAGAGTGCCTGCAGTGATAGCAGACGACCATAAAGACTGTAGTAAACTCTCACGTTTATTTTCTCATACCACTAGCCGTTAACTGCCTAGATTGTGTTGGGTTTGTTTCATCATCGCGTTAAGTCTTCTAGCTTGGTTTGACCCAATTTTGTGCAATATGCTTAACCACCTTGTTGCCTCTAATGAAGAGAAATGATTACTCCCCATGACCAGCTCAACAACAATCGCGCCGATTTCACTCTTTACCATTGAAGGATGCCCAGCATGTTAATGCCGCTTGTAGTCACACGACCTATTACGTTTCTCTTTTAGTGGTTTATAGACCACTTCCCCCCTTCGCAACTAGCCTGACCTTTTGAATCTTGCTAGCCCCAACAATCATTGCGCTGTTGGTCGGCTTGGTTTTATCCTCCACACCATTACTGGCTTTCATCGGCCTAGCCTTCAAAACTACTACGGGTTCATCTGCCACCTCACACTCATACCATTCTTGAGTCACCCCTTGAATAATACGTCCAGTCATTTCCTTTGACATGGATACAGTGCCAGGCTTCCCCAGTTACTGCACTGACTCCCTGTTAGAGATCCCACCCTCAAGCACGTTGTTGGTCTGACTAAGTATTGGGCTTCGCGCTATTTTGGACGCTTACCCACCAACACCGCCGAAACAGGTTACGGTTAGTTGTGTACCTCTAACTTCCTATGGCTTCCTTCAGACCCCACCGTTGGCCAGTGGCGCCCTTGCCATTCAGATTATCTTCCCCTTAGTCAGGGTGATTCCACTTTCTTTCAAGTGGACGGGTTTGCCAGCTTCGCTGGGCAAACAAAAAAGCCCGTACAAGACAGGCTTAGAATGAGCAAACGCGTTAATAACAGCTTAAGCACAACAGGCAATACGTTACTCCGCCAAAAATCGCTCACATAGCTTAACAAACAGATCCGTTTTTTCGGCATGCAGCCAATGACCGGTATCGGGAATAATTTTCATCGACGTATTGGGAAAGAGTTTGAGAACATGATCTCGATGCTGGCTTTGCACATAGTTTGAACGGCCTCCGGCTATAAACAGTACCTCTCCTTCAAACGGGCTATCAGATGTCTGCCCTGCCATAATGTGGTGGTAGTTCTTGCACAGGGATTTCAAATTCATTTTCCAGGCAAAACCGGCACTGCCACTTTTTACCAGATTTTTTAGCAGGAACTGGCGTACCGGCAGCTCTTTCACCGTTTTAGCGAGCTGTTTATCCGCCTCTGCTCGCGACGTCAGCGCATCCAGTTGAAGCGATAACAGCCCATCAAATATCTCATTGTGATGAGGTTCGTACTGTACCGGCGCTATATCCGCCACGATCAGCTTGTTAACTCGCTCAGGAGAGTTCAGAGCCAGGTGCATGACCGCTTTCCCCCCCATTGAGTGCCCAAGAAAGTGACACTGAGAGAGTCCACTGCTATCCATGTAGCCAATAATATCTGCGGTTATTGCGTCGTAGGTATGTACGTCACTATGGGGAGAGCGGCCATGGTTTCGTACATCAAGAGAGTGCACTTCGTATTGCTCAGCCAGCCCTCGAGCCACCATGCCTAAGTTCTCCAGCGAGCCAAATAAACCATGAACCAGAATAATCGGCTCACCCTGCCCACTGACTTTATGATTAAGTTTTAGCACTGTTGCCTCTCAACATCTGCGTCACTCAGGGGTTACTCTTTACACCAGAGCGCTAATTCACCCAGCGAAGTCGACTTTAACAAATATTCTGCGTTGGTCTGTTTGGCAAGTAATTGAACTTCAGCCAGCAGCTCTGAGTTGCTAACTTCATTCGGCCGGACAAAAGAGTTTGCAGAAACATACCCCCACATCTGTTGCAGTGCATTTTGAACATCAGGCTGATAGGGTTCTGCTCGTCCAGCATGGACAACTTCCTGCAACAGATCATCAAATGCAATCTGGCGACTAGCGACTTGCTGGCCAATACAAATAAATGAATTATGGTTACGCGCCATCACTGAATAGCGATAAATAGCCCATAGCTCACGCTCATTGGCAGGCACTGCGATGCGCCCATGTAATCCACGCGCCCTTCGCTCCGCCAGTTTCTGAAGCTGTTCTTTTAATGGTTCTTGATAGCGTGCAGGCCAAATAATGGTTCCCTGGTAAATAGTCTGATACTCAGGTGTTGCGATATCCCTTAGGCGCATTTCCGCAATAAGTTGATTTAACTTAACAACCAGGGCCTCTTCATGACCAATCCAGTGCGAAGGAAGCCGCTTCTCCCGGCTGGTTTGATCGTTGATTAAACCAGACAGCAGCCGCATCTGCTCTGTCAGCAGCTCATCATCAAGAAAACCCGCGTCCACATCCCAAATTTGATTCATCATACATCCCTTAATGTTTATCTTTTTCTATTTTGAGTCTTTTTTTGCCTAGTCTTTGCAAACGCAGCCCCTAGCTTCCCTAGCCATTACGTTCCAAGTACCTGTGATATCGAATAATATCTTTCATGGTGATATCACCTAACATCTGTCCGTCTGCATTCACCACCGGGACTTCGTCTACTTTGCAGGTGATCATCTCTTCGAGTATAAACGCCAAATCATCATCTAACGCTGCCTTTAATCGTTCATTTCGCATCAAATCAGAGGCGTGCTCCGAAAGAGCCCGGCTGATCAACACCCGAGTATCGAGCATCTCATCGTGATAGTGAATAAAAAGATACTTCACCAACGCCTCTTCTGTCACAACTCCCCGTAAGGTTCGAGACTCATCTGTCACATACACAACATGTGAGTAAGACGATTGCGACAACGCTTCAACAGCTTCTTCAATCGGCGTATTTTCATGCACCGAAGGCCATGGCCGGTTACCAATATACCGCAGCAGGTCTTTCACGCGACCTATACCCCTGCTGCGTTCATTACTCTGAGGGTGATCCATAACATTTACCTGTCATTAATCTCTCCCGCTTTTGATAACACATGGCGGGTTAATATCGGGCCAATGATTTCAAAAATAACCGTTGTGGCGGTAATGGTCGTCAAAACGGTTGCGCCAATTTCAGCAGCCGATGGCAAGTTATAGAGCACCGCGATGTGTGCCATCTCCTTCTGAACGATGAGCGCCAACCCTATCGCCAAACCAGCCTGAGAAAGAATAGCCAAACCAAGCGAACGGGCTATTTGGGGGTCAGCCCCGCCTAAGGTGCCGCCAATCCAGGCTCCCCCGGCCTTGCCTATGCAGCGGCTGATAATATAAACAACGCCCCCGCCCCCTACAATCAGCAATGAAGATATATCCAAATGCGCGCCAGCCAAGGCAAAAAACAGTATAAAGACAAGCGGCATAATCATCGACGTAGCCTGCCGGACCCGATTAATGACTCCCTCTCTGCCAGAGTTAACCAACACCATACCGGCAACCATATTGGTCAATACCAATGAGAGATGCCATTGTTGCGAAAGCCCCACTAAAATCATCACCAGCGCTGACGACAGCACTAATATATCACCTTCTTTACGCAGTTTTTTCACCAGCGCAAGAAATACATAACCGGCGATAAGCCCCACCAGAATACTTAGCAGTATTTCCTGAAAAGGAGCCCAGAGCTGGTCGGTCACACTATACTCGGTATGGCCGTTGGTTTGCAGTAGTATTGACTTTGCAAATACCAGAGCGAAGCCATAAATAATAACGGATAGTCCGTCATCAAACCCTACCACCGCATAAAGGGTGTTGGTCAGGCGCCCTTTCGCCTGATAATCCTGAATGATGGCAACCGTTCCCGCTGGCGCGCTTGCAGCGCCTATTGCACCCAACAACATGGCCAACGGCCAGTTGTCAAAGAACAGGTATACACCCAAGGTCACCACTAAAAACGCAACGATTGTTTCACCCAATATAAGACTGGCTAAACCACGTCCCGTTTTCTTGAACGAAGCAACGCTTAAGACCGCACCAATCGTAAAGGCAACCAAGCCAAGGCCAACCTCTACAATAAAATCCAACTGAGATAGCAGGCTTTTATCAATGCCATTCAATACGAATGGGCCAGCCACAACGCCTACGAGCATATAACCAATCAATGATGGTAGCTTGGTTCGTTTGACCCACTTGCCGATATAGAGGCTGACCAGCATAACCAAGCCAATCACCAGTAACTGATGCAACGCTGTATTGGGGCTTCCTTCGGGTATCATTATTGTTGTTCCATTCGGGGCTAAGTGGCTGCATTTGCAAACGCCTAGTGTCTAAAAACCTGCCTAGTGTCTAAAAACCTGCTTAGTGCCTAAAAACCTACTTAGTGTCTGCAAACCTGCGTTATGCAAACTCGACTATGTTAGCTTGGCTAACTGCTTGTCGTGTAATGATTTGAGCAACGTTACAGCAGCCATCGCGCCAATCAAAGCCAACAACATATCTGACTGGGTATCCCAGACGTATCCCTGGGTACCTAGAAATGACTCAGCTGCTTCATTGGAAAGCAGTGCAACCCACCACTCAATCAACTCATAAAATGCGCTAATTGCCAGACAGATAGAAACAACAATAAATGCCAACCAGGCTGATTGTTTGATCACCTCGTGCCGTATCAGCACCTCTCGAGCAACAATCGCCGGCACAAACCCCTGTGCAAAATGGCCCACCTTATCGTAATTATTTCGCTCCCAATCGAAGATATCCGCCAACCAGTCAAACAGAGGCACTTCAGCGTAGGTATAGTGTCCCCCGACCATCAGAACCACACAGTGAACCAGCACTAACCAGCTACACAGAGGCGTTAAAGGAAACTTTTTATCCGTCAGGCCTATAATCATTACCGCAAGCAGGGCGGGCAGTACTTCCAAAAACCATGTGTAATAATCTTTCGGGCCAATACCAGACCAGACCAAAACAACAGCAAAGATAGTTAACCACAAGCCCCTGTGAGCCATATCGCAGATTCCTTATAATAATTATAGACTTGGTCGTTAGTTTAAGTGTGACACCAATTAAGTGCTAACCTTTTGTAAATAGTATAAGAAAACGAGGACACATTCATGACGGCTGACACAACCGCGCCAACAAAGCGGCAAAGTGAGCGTCGCCGATTTCGGCGACACCCCGCCATTGAACTAAACGCTGAACTCAGGATAAAAAAAGGGTTATTTGGCGAGTGGCTTGAAGTCGAGCCCTGTGATTACAGCAAGCTTGGGATTTCGATTGAGTCCGAGTATGACTTAACAGCTGGGCAGCAGGTTACCCTCAACATCACACTAAAAATGCTGATGGGCGATATTCACGTTGCAAAAGTAGAGGGTGTTGTTAAAAACAAAATTGAATCACACCCCCACCCCCGTTACGGAATTGAGTTTGATTACAACGCCAGCCGTCATATGAAAAATATTGAAACAAAGTCACAGCTTGGACGAATTGAGGGCATTTTGGAACGGAGTGAGAAATTAAGACTAAAAACAGAAGTGCAACCAACGCCCTAACCCGCCCCTGTTTACCGCTGGCACCGGTGTTTTCAGCGCTTGAATAAGCTATTTTCACGATTTAACTAAAGTATCATGAATAATTATTTGTTTATTTTTTGTCATAGGACTAAACTTTGATATTGAAAATTGGCAGATCAAAACAGTACAGGTTATTAACCTGATACTCACTGGCGTTTTCATTAGGATATTTTTGGAAAACTCCAAGAATTGATAGCATAAATTAGTTCGTAAAGTTCAAGGTTATTTAGAATGTCAGAAAAGCAATCAGGAACCGTTAAGTGGTTCAACGAGTCGAAAGGATTTGGATTCATTCAGCGTGACAATGGTCCAGACCTATTTGTTCACTTCAGCAACATAGCTTCCGACGGGTTCCGTACTCTACAGGAAGGTCAGGCTGTTACTTTCACTGAAGGTACTGGCCAAAAAGGCCCACAAGCTGAAAACGTAACACCAGCTTAAGGCTCGTCTGACGTTCTGTTGATGCCTTTTTGTTATACGACTTTTGGTAGTTAAGAGCTTATTATTAAGTTTGTAGTTACTAAAAACAGTTATTAATAACTTGTAGTCCAAGCAGATAACGTTTCCAGCAGACATTAGTGTCAGAATTCGTAAAAGGGGCCTTGTGCCCCTTTTACACCTCCTATGCCTTTCATAACCAATCAAACGGGTTGTGATGGCTCCGTTTGCGCCTTAATCAGTTTCTCTTTTACCTCTGCAATACACTCATTAGCCAGATGACTAAACGGTATTGCCACCCCTACCGTACGCCTTAATGGCTCCATTCCCTCAATCTCGCTCAGCTCTTTCACGACAAAACAGTGTGAATAATCCGTACCTTGATGAAGCGGCACGATTGCCAAACCGACACCTGCCTCAACCAGTGATTGCGCCCACTCTTCATTGTCGACAGAAGCAGCCACATCAACCCTGACCTCATTGAGCCTTAAAAACTCGGCCCAGTCACCGTTAACAATCCTGTTATTAACTTTCTTTAATACATTGGAAACAGTGTGGTGAGAGTCGTTGAGCTAGTATAGCTTTCACAGTTTCGAGAAGAGGTAGAAATCGTTTCGCTACTGTGCTCTTTTTCATTATTGTGCATTTAGAAAGTTGCTCCCTTCAGCACATACTCTTGACTCCTCGGACCCCGCTGGAGTCTTTTTTTTGCCTGTCAATCGGGGTTCCCTGTCATCAAACCGTAACCATAACCAACGCAAACTCCATTACACTTTGCGTCACTACATACGACTATAAACATCTTGCTTTAAACACGTCTCTCAGAAAACCTGCCTCTAAGCAACAGGCTTAGCCCTTTATTGCTCAGAGGCTGGAGCTAAGGAAACCGACTGGCAACATGGAAAAATACACCACCCGCATTGATGCTCACCTTCCGGAGCTGAGCCAAATTAGCTCAATCATACAAAAAGGGGGGGAGCTGCTAAGAGTTGAGACAATTACTCAAAGCCCCACCCGCGACCACTTATACCCTGTCTATTCTATTGCACTCGGCAGCGAAGCGGCTGACAAACCCGCCATCGCATTTGTGGGAGGTATTCACGGCATTGAACGAATTGGCACCCAGGTGGTGCTTTCATTTCTGGAAACACTGATTCAGCGAGCACATTGGGATTCGACGCTTGTCGACGCACTGGAGCAGGTAAAACTGGTCTTTCTTCCGTTGATGAACCCTGTGGGGATGTTGAGAAACTGGCGCTCGAACGGGAATGGTGTAGATTTGATGAGGAACGCCCCTATCGATGCAGAAGATAACGTGCCCTGGCTCGTCGGAGGGCATCGGTTATCTCCCATGCTGCCATGGTACAGAGGGCCTGAAGGCGCACCAATGGAGAAAGAGTCTTCAGCGCTCATTGCAACCATCAAGAAAGAGCTGTTCCCCTCGCCCTTTAGTCTCGTTGTCGACTGTCATTCTGGCTTTGGTTTTCAAGACCGGATCTGGTTTCCCTATGCCTATAGTAAAACTGAGCGTATGCCGCACATGGCAGAAATTTACCAGCTTAGAGAGATGTTTTTCTCCACCTACCCCCATCAGAATTATCTTTTTGAACCCCAGTCCCGCCATTACACCACTCATGGTGACCTGTGGGATTATATGTACAAAGAAGCACTCAGCGAAGGCAAAACCTTTCTACCGCTAACACTCGAAATGGGCTCATGGATGTGGGTTAAGAAAAACCCAATGCAGATCAGGAATGCACTCGGCATGTTCCACCCGATGCGCCCCCACCGGGTCAGACGCGTACTCAGGCATCATCAGCTGCTTATGGAGTTTATGGTACGGGCCACTCGCTCATATGCATTCTGGACTCAAAGCATGCACGCGCAGGAAAACCGCCTGTTGGCAGATGCCCTCTGGTACGAGTAAAGACCGCAGTTGGCACCATAGAGCAAAGCAGAAATTAAAATTGCCACACAACTGCAACAATAATGACCAATAACCGTCACAATTAGCCACTAGCCTCCACAGACATAGATCAGAGTCGTTAAGAAGATAGGTCGCCATCAGGGCGGCGGAACCTAGTCCAGGAGGTTGACATGCTGAACATCCAATCTGTTATTGAGGATCGCTACCCAAGTTTCCTCGGCCGCTCACGTCTTATTAAACGCCCTATTCTTGCCATGCTAAGACTACTCTTCCACGAGCGCGAGTTTCAGCAATTTGGCGAGCGATATCCACACGTACAAGGTGTCGATTTTATAGAAGAGGTGTTCAACTACTTCGATTTCAGCTACTCCGTCAGGCATAACGAGCGGGAACGCATCCCGGTTTCAGGCAAGCTGGTGATTATTGCGAACCACCCCATTGGTACCCTGGACGGTTTGGCACTACTCAAACTGGTCAGCGAAATTCGCAGCGATGTTAAAGTGATTGGCAATGATTTACTGATGACTATCAATCCGATTCAATCATTGGTGCTACCGGTCAACAACATGGGCGGCGGAACAGCCAGCAGCAAGCTAAAAGCCATTCATGAACACCTTAACAATGAAGGTGCTTTGATCGTATTCCCCGCAGGCGAGGTCTCCCGAATGAGCCCTGCCGGTGTTCGGGATGGGAAATGGAGAAGCGGCTTTTTACGCATTGCTGAAGCCACGCAGTCTCCGATACTGCCTGTTTATGTCGACGCCAAGAACTCTCTGTTTTTTTACAGCCTATCACTGCTTTCACGCCCTTTATCGACCTTATGGCTAATTCGTGAAACTTTTAAACATGCAAAAAATTCAGTCGCAATTCGCATTGGCGAGCAGGTTCAACCCAGCGTTTATCAAGAGCTAAAAATACCGTTAAAAGCCAAGGCAAGCCTTTTCAAAAAACAGGTTTACCGCATAGGTAAAGGGAAATCTTCCCTGTTCAAAACCGAGAAAGCCATCGCGCACCCGGAAAACCGCCAGCTACTAAGGCAGGAGATCAGCCAGTGTGAGTTATTGGGCGAAACCAAGGACAATAAGAAAATATACCTTTACACCCATAAGCCCAATGCCTGTCTGATGCGCGAAATTGGCAGACTCAGAGAGATCGCCTTTCGGGTTGTCGGTGAGGGAACAGGTGACCGTAGAGATCTGGATCAGTTCGACCAACGCTATTTCCACATTGTGTTATGGGATGCAGAAGAACTCGAAGTTGTGGGAGCTTATCGTCTGTGTAATACCCATAAAGCACTTAAAGACTCAGCCAAAAACAGAATATACAGCTCAACCCTGTTTGATCTGCAGCCCTCTATCGCGCCGATCACCAAGCAGGGGCTTGAGTTAGGTCGTAGTTTTGTTCAGCCAAAATACTGGGGCACGCGAAGCCTTGAGTACCTCTGGTATGGTATCTCCGCATTTTTGAACCGAAACCCTCAGTATCGTTACCTCATCGGCCCGGTAAGTATCAGTAACACCTACTCGAAAGTCGCCCAGGATACGCTGGTCTACTATTACAAACACTATTATGGCTGCAATAAATCGTTCGTGTTGGCTAAAAACCCCTATACCATTGACGAGCAGTCAACAGAACGACTTGAAAGCCTGTTTGCCGACCTTAATACCAAAGACGCATTTATGCGCATGAAAAACCAACTCTCACACATGGGTTACTCAGTGCCAACGCTCTACAAGCAGTACAGCGAACTGTGTGAACCCGGTGGTGTGCAGTTCCTGGATTTCAATATTGACCCTGACTTTGCTGACTGTATCGATGGGCTAGTCGTCGTAGACATTGATAAAATCAAAGACATTAAGCGAAAGCGCTACAATCTTAAGCCAAGGAAGCCACATACAGGGCCGCAGACAGAAGAGATTGCCGATCCAGTAAGATAGAGGATTATTTTGTATGTTAGTGCTAACTAACTATAAAACAACCTCTCACCATAGCGTTAGTTACTCACTTCACGCCAGTAGATAATTCGATCATGGCCACGGTAACGACCAAATGTTGCCGTTGCTGACGGGGCATCTACCGAGCCACTGATACTGCCGCTGCCATCCCAGTCATATTTCAGCCACCATTCAAAGGCATGGCGAATTTTCACACTGCCATCATTCCCGTTGCCCGGTCTAGTCAGCTAAAGCGCTATGCGGTCAAGTCCGCAGTTAAAGAAAGATCTGGATCTTCTGTGTCAGATTAGGGAGACGCCACCCCCTGGCCCCGGTATAATCCCTTCAAAATCGTTACGCAATCTATGGGAGAAACATAATGCTCAATGTTAACCAGTACTTCGATGGTAAAGTAGCCTCAATTGGCCTTCAAACCAAGGACTTACCTGCCACTGTTGGCGTGATGGTACCGGGTGAATACACCTTTGGTACAGAAAAGCGTGAATATATGACGGTTGTCAGCGGCGCACTAACGGTCAAACTACCAGGAGAAGAAGACTGGAAAGAGTTTAGCGAAGGAGAGACCTTTATTGTAGAAGCGAACCAGAGCTTCGACTTGAAAGTCGCGATTGATACCGCCTATCTGTGTAAATACGAATAACTCTGCGCTGAATAGTTTGATAGCATCCGTTGTATGGTAAAAAGGCCTTAGCATTTAATAACAGATGCCTTCGGATGCGACCTAAAGGATACGCTCATGAATCACACATTAAATATCATCACGTCAACGATAGCTTCAAGCGTACGCTCATGGAGAGGCACGTCAGCGAGCAAAACCAGTCAAGCACCAGAAAAAACCTTAGTGCTGTTTGATCGCGAAGGATGCCCAGAGTGCAGGTTTGTAAGGGAAGCCATAACCGAGCTCAACCTCGATGTGGTCATTAACCCTTGCCCCAAAGGCGGGAAGAACATCAAAAAACTAAAAGCAGAGACCGGGTATTCCGATGTCCCGCTACTTGTTGATGACAATACTCAGCAAAAAATTCAAGGGGCGGAGGCCGCTGTCAGTTACTTGTTTGAACAGTATCGCGGCAAGCAACCTCCCCCGCAACTAAGAAGTAATAAGCTTAATCAGCTGGCTTCATCACTGGCAAGCAGCATACGCTTCAACGCAGGTGTGGCCGCCAAACCGTCAAAAGGTGCAGAAAAACAGCTGACGCTGTATAGTTTTGAGTCCAGCCCTTTTTCGCGCCCGGTAAGAGAGCTACTGTCTGAACTTGAGCTACCTTATCTACTGGTTAACTTAGGTAAACAGCAGAAGTCAGACATGGGCCCTGCCAACTTTAGATTTACACTAAAGCCCTACAAACCACTGGAAAATAGTAAAAGGGAGGCGTTTTTTCAAGCACATGGCAATGTTCAGGTGCCCTATCTGGTTGACCCTAACACAGAAACCGAGTTATTTGAGTCAGCAGAGATTATCCGCTACTTGAATAAAACTTACGCACTCTAAAAGTCTGTACGGTTTGGTAGATACAAGCCGTATTCAAAGCATCATTCCATCATCAATGGTGGTAGATGGGATGACGCGACGTAACATGAATAGACCGAAGTCAATGCAAAACATCATCAAGACCCATACGATTTGTTACAACAAATGAGTATGGTTTCTTTATAATCAGGGATAGTGTGAGCAGGAATCTACATTTACAGATAGGAAAAAAAACGCCTGTCAGTTCAAGTAAAGTGATTAATTTATGACCAAAAAAGCTTTAAAAATACGTGATAAAACCATCTTTGATGGCATCTTCGTTAAATACATCCTTAAATTCATCTATTCCATCTGGTTCAAACTATCAGGATGGAAGACTACAGGCTCCGCACCAGATGGCGCAGGCATCACCATTGCGGCCCCTCACACGTCAAACTGGGACATCATATACGCCCTTGGTGCTGCCATACTGCTGGATGTAAAAATATACTTCTCGATTAAAGACAGCTGGTGCAAAGTACCCGTAATTGGGCGCATTATGCTCTGGCTAGGCGCAATTCCGATTAGCCGCAGCTCAAAAGGCCAGGGTCAGGTCGAACTGATCAGGGAATTTGTTGAAACACATAAGAACAAGCGCATATTCTTCTTGTTCACCCCCGAAGGGACACGAGGCGAAGTCGATCGCTGGAAAACGGGCTTTTACCATATCGCAGAAGAGTGTAATTTGCCGATATTTCTAGCGAAAGTAGATTACCGAACCAAGGTATCAGGAGTTTTTCACTCATTTAAGCTTACCGGCAGCAAAGAAGGTGATATTTCGGCAATTCAGGAGTCTTACAAGAGTGTTTATGGACGATTCCCCGAGCTGCAGTACCCTGCCTACTCAGGGCCGCTCCCTGAGATAACACAACCTGAAATGCTGGTAATGATGGCTATGCATTCATTAAAAGGCATGGCGACTCAGGCCGAAATTGCTGCCAGAGCCAAGTTTGATGAAGTCAGTGCTGAAATGCTGGACTTTCTGGTAGAGAAAGGAATATTAGAGAAGATAGAAGAAGGCAAAAAGGCCATTAACTATAAGCTAACCTCCGCCGGGAACGGGTTCTTGTTGCACCTGTCACCTACCCTCGCATAAGATTCGCCAGTATAAAAAAAGGAGCCTCCTAACGGACGCTCCTTTTTTTTATTGAATCCTGAAGAAACCGTAGCCGTGATGCAGCGAAGAGGCTGTGAAAGTATCCATAGGCTCCCCGCTGTATAATATCGTCGCCTAACGACTTCGAAGATATAAGAAAATGGGAAGACAATACAAGAAAACACACTCCCGCGATCAAGGGGATTTGTTTCCGAGCCATATGGATGACTACGTGCATGAGAGGCATCCCATCAGAGCCCTTGATGCCTATGTTGAATGTTTAGACTTAGGAAAGCTCGGCTATCAACATACCTTAGAAAACAAGGTTAATAGCGGGCAGCCTGCCTACCCTCCCGGTGCGTTACTCAAGCTTTACCTCTACGGATATCTAAACCGCATTAAGTCGAGTCGTCGGTTGGAACAAGAGTGCCACCGTAATATAGAGGTGATGTGGTTAGTTCAAGGGCTTAAGCCAAGCTATAAGACGATCGCTAATTTTCGCAGCCAAAACCGGCGTGCGATTCGGGAGACTCATAAAGAGTTTATTTTATTCTGCAAGAAACTTTCGTTGTTTGGAGGCCAGTGCATTGCTATTGACGGCAGTTTCTTTAAAGGAAGCGCGAGCCGCAAGAGCTTTACGACCACCACAGGTCTCAAGAAGAAGCTCAAAAAGCTAGAGGCGCATATCGAGCAATGGCAGAACGAGCTAGATCAGCAAGATGCGCAGGAAAAGGAAGAAGAAAACAAGCCCAGTGATATTGAACTGGAAAAAGTGCTTCAGCAACTCGAAGACTGGAAAAAAGAAAAACAAGATAAAGAGAGCGAATTAAAAAGGTTAGAAAAATCTAAAAAAACACAAGAGAGCAGTACAGACAAAGATGCCCGTTTACTGAACAAAGGAACTCAAAAGGTATCCGGCTACAGCGTACAGATAGCAGTAGATAACAAGCATCACTTGATCGTTTGCGAAGAAGTCACAACGGAGCCAAACGACCTTAAACAATTGCACCCAATGTCGCTAAAAGCAAAGAAAATACTGAATTCAGATGAGTTAGAAGTGCTTGCTGATGCGGGCTATTACAGCGGGGCGCATATTGCTAAGTGTGTAAAAGATAAGATAACACCTTATGTTCCCAAGCCTAAAACGGGGGGTAAAGGGAAAAAGGGAAGGTACACAAAAGACCAGTTCATATATGATGCGAGGAAAAATCATTATGTGTGCCCTGCAGGAGAGTCATTAAACCAACGAGGGTCGCCCCGCACACAGAACGGACAAGTATTTCATCGCTTCAGTGCATCAGAAACAGTCTGTAAAAGCTGCCCCCAAAAAGCAAGCTGTCTTGGGGAGAAAATACCTTGCCGAGTCGTGTGGCGAAGTGAGAATGCAGACCTGCTCACAGCTCATCAAGAACGAATGAAGGTAAGCAAAGGAAAAATGCGCGAGCGAAGTACACTCGTTGAGCACCCATTTGGCACGATGAAATCTAGAGCAGGTTGGAGCCACTTCCTGCTAAGAGGCCAAGAGAAGGTAGCGGCTGAGTTTAGTTTAATGGCGTTATGTTATAATCTCACACGTGCACTTAATGTGTTGGGGTTCGACAGGCTCCTTGAGGAGATAAAAAATAAAGCTCTGTTTCGCCTTAATAGAAGGAGCCCAGAGCTATATTTAAAGGCCTATAAGTATTACCTGTTTCTACAGACAATAATTATAAAGGCCGTTGTAATGACGCCAGATTCGCTTCGAGTTCGTTTTGAAGTCAAAGAATCTCTTGCTTGTTAATACTTTCACAGCCTCGAAGCGGAATCAAGGAAACCTCAACACCTTGCCCCCCCCTAATTCCAGTCGTACCTCCTTTCATCAAGGCTGCCACTTTGCACGACGAGATATGCATAGCCGCCGTGCAAGGCATTCACCATTCAGTTACACTGTAAACGGCACCCCAAGCTAGTCTTGCTTGGGTTTTCTTACGCGGGGCTTTTTATCTGCCGGTCTTGAGGTCGGTTTTGCACTCCCACCCTCATTTGCTTTTCTTGGCTTGCGACCACGATCACCACCGGGCTTGCGCCTTCCTTCACCTCTGCCACCCCTTGAGCGACCTTCTTCGCCGGTATAGGGAGCGATATTCAAGGACTGCTGACATACCCAAACTTTTCGCAGTGAATCCATAGTCTGCTTTGGCATGCCGGAAGGCAGGTCAACCGTACTAAACGAGTCAAATATCTGGATATGACCGATATAATTAGCATCCAGATTCGCTTCGTTGGCGATAGCTCCAACGATATTGCCAGGCTTAACACCATGATCATAACCCACGTCGATACGGTATCTTTCCATATCTACGTCCGGGTTATCTTTTAATGGTTTTGCTTTTCGCTCGCCCGGTCTTCGTGAACGATCAGATCGACTACCTCTTTCGCCACGATCTGGTCGTTCGCGACGTTCTGGCTGAGGCTTTAACAACAGCGGCTCGTCACCCTGAACCAGTTTGGCCAATGCTGCAGCAACCTCAATTGCAGGAACATCATGCTCCATCTGGTATTGCTCTAACAAAGTCTGGAAAAAATCCAGACCTTCATTGGCAAGCGTATCGGTAATTTTTTGTTTGAACTTTGATACCCGCTGATCATTGACATCTTCCGTTGTCGGCAGCGTCATTTTCTCAATTTTTTGCTTGGTGGCTTTTTCAATAGAGAACAACATGCGTTTCTCTCTTGGAGAAACAAACAGGATCGCATCACCAGTGCGCCCTGCACGACCCGTTCGCCCGATACGGTGGACGTACGCTTCGGTATCGTAAGGAATATCGTAGTTTACAACGTGGCTGATGCGCTCTACATCAAGCCCACGAGCGGCAACATCAGTCGCTATCAAGATATCTATTTTCTTGCTTTTGAGCTTAGAAACAGTTCGCTCTCGAACCGCTTGGGAAATATCGCCATTCAAGGCTGCCGCTGAATATCCTCGAGCTTCGAGCTTTTCGGCCAGTTCAACGGTTGCCGTCTTGGTGCGAACAAAAATGATCATGCCATCAAATGGCTCAACTTCGAGAATACGGGTTAACGCATCCATTTTATGCAGACCGCTGACCTGCCAATACCGCTGGCGAATAGTATCCGCAGTAGACGTCTTTACTTCGATCTTAACGTGCTTGGGATTTTTCAGGTATCGCTCGGTGACCTTCTTGATCTGCGAAGGCATGGTGGCAGAAAACAAAGCAATCTGTCTTTCTTCCGGCGTCTGCTCCAAGATCCACTCGACATCATCGATAAACCCCATGCGCAGCATTTCATCGGCTTCATCAAGAACCAGTGCCGACAGATTATCCAGCTTCAGCGTCCCACGACGCATATGATCCATCACACGGCCCGGGGTACCCACAACCACATGAACTCCGCGCTTCAACTGCCTCAGCTGGCCATCGTAAGACGAACCACCGTAAATTGGCAACACATGGAACCCCTTCAAATAACGGGCGTAGGTCTGAAATGCTTCGGCAACCTGAATGGCCAACTCTCGGGTCGGTGCCAACACAAGTAACTGAGGCACTTTTTTAGAGAAATCGATTCGTGACAATAACGGCAAAGCGAAAGCCGCTGTTTTGCCGGTACCAGTTTGAGCTTGCCCCAAAAGGTCGTGTCCGTTCACAAGGTGAGGGATACTTTCTGCTTGAATAGGGGATGGGACTTCGTAACCCGCTTCTTTGACGGCCTTGAGTATTGGCTCGGCAAGTTCGAGTTGATCAAAGCCTAATTGGGATGATGACATCAGATGCGCTACCTATAGATTGATGGCACACACACGAGTCATGTATTCGCCAACAGATTTTAAAAGGGCCGGAATTATACACTGTTATTCCATATTTTGCTTGTTTTTTAATCTAAAACTGTTCAATAAATGACCGATCACTGTAATTATAAGGCGTTAAGTCGTTTACAGATCACATTTTGGCAATAATCTGGTTGCTTTTGATGCCTGTTTTTTAGCGGCCTTGATAATTATTGAGGCAAATTTGGGGCCGCATTAATAGCCCGGTTCGCAGTTGATATACCGTAGAAAGAGAACTACACTGATTTTTAGAGCGCTCTCTGGCTCCGCGTTTCATTAGTAATATCGTACGACAGTAATGCCTCGACCTTGCTTCTGACCCCGAAAGTCCACTGTAACGCTTGCTTAACCTGCATCGCAGTAAGCTATGCATTATTACGATTGTGTTTATCTACACCAGTACGAAGGATTAACTAACTATGTCTGAGAAATTGACTGGAACCGTAAAGTGGTTCAACGAAAGCAAAGGTTTTGGCTTTATTACTCGTGAAAACGGGCCTGACCTTTTTGTTCACTTCAGCAGCATCGCCAGCGATGGATTCCGCACACTTCAAGAAGGGCAGCAAGTGCGCTTCACTGAAGGCGCAGGCCAAAAAGGCCCGCAGGCAGAAAACGTAGAACCACTCTAAGGCAGGTCTATTATTTTGCAAATCGCTGATAAAATGGTCGTAAGCATCCATTACACCCTGACAAACAATGATGGTGATGTGATCGATAGCTCAATAGACGACGCGCCCCTAAGTTACCTGCATGGTGCAGGTAATATCGTTCCTGGCTTAGAAGCCGCACTGTTAGGCAAATCTGTTGGTGACAGTCTACAAGTGACCATCCAGCCGGAGGATGCCTACGGCGAACGTCACGACGAGATGGTTCAGGTTGTCCCTCGTGAGATGTTCCAGGGTGTTGAAGATATTCAGCCTGGCATGCAGTTTCAGGCAGAAGCGCCAGACGGTGGTGTTCAGATGATTATTGTCGCAGAGGTTGCAGACAATGAAATTACTGTAGACGCTAACCATCCTTTGGCGGGTGTTGTACTTAACTTTGATGTGAGCATTGAAGCGGTACGAGAACCCACACCTGAAGAACTGGATCACGGACACGTGCATTAGGTTCAAGTGCTAACAGACGGCGCATCATGCGCCGTCTGTTTCTTCTATTCCAATCTCTAAGATAAACCCCTGACCTATAGACTATACGCCAACCACTGGCGATCACTATGACGAATTGCAGTCACCAGAAGCTGTGATATAGACTGGCAGGCATATCTTTTTCAACTTCGCTTCCACAATCAGAAGAGGCTAACAATGACAATATGGGTCGATGCAGATGCCTGCCCCAACGTAATTAAGGAGATACTATTTCGAGCCGCGCAACGGACTAAAATGCCGCTGACACTGGTTGCTAATCAACCCATTCATACCCCTCCTTCACCCTGCATCAACTCAGTTCAGGTGCCTTCAGGCTTCGATGTTGCCGACAACTATATTGCACAACAGTCAAAAGCCGGAGATTTAGTCATTACCGCAGATATTCCCCTTGCTGCAGACGTGGTTGCTAAAGGCGCGATTGCACTGAACCCTCGTGGTGAGAAGTACACTAAAGAGAACATTAAACAACGCTTAACGATGCGAAATTTTATGGAAGAGATGCGAGGTGCCGGGCAGGCAATGGGCGGGCCAGCGCCCTTTAACCAGCAAGACAGGCAAGCATTCGCCAATTCGCTTGATCGTTATCTGGTGAGCTGCACCAAGAAGCCAGGCCAAAGCTGAAAATATTTACTGCACTATCGTTTAGTTTCGGGTTTCACCTACTCGGTAATCCACTATTTTGGCTCTATCTATTTTTTTATAAGGTCACACTATGAACTATAAAAATTAGAATAGTGGAGTGGTAGAGATGGATCACAACGAAATATATTTACTGGTACTGGGTTTCATAGCACTGATGGCGGCAGGCCTTATAATCTTTACCGTCAATAAAACAAGCACATATCGTGATGATATCAGCAAGCATCAGCAAAGAAGCAGCAAGAAAGGCTGCTATGACGAATCATAGCAGCACAGACACAAAAGCGCTGATGTGTTGTCGGGCACCCTGCATGTTGTCGCTATGGGTGATGCCTGACTTAACCCGTGGCTTCAAGTCATGATCACCATCTTCCAGCCATTTCACGTCAATTGATTCAGACAATAAGTAGTTCGATACCCTCTCTTTGTTACCCATAGGGTCTCGGGTTCCCTGCAGGATTAACGTCGGTATCGAAATGTTTGCCAAGTGCTCTGTTCTTGGTTTCTCTGGTTTTCCCGGGGCATGAAACGGGTACCCCAGGCAAACAAGGCCATCCGGCTTCAATTCATCCGCCAGCAAGCTGGCCATTCGCCCACCCATCGACTTTCCACCCATCAAAATCAATGGGTGCTTTTGTGCTCCACCATCTGTCAATGCCGTGGCATTTTCTTCACCACAAACCTTGTCGACTACGGTGGAGAAGGCTTCTCTCCAGCTTTCCAGCAGCACTTTCTGTGTATTGGGTGGGCGCTTTTTCCCAGTCTCTCTGCGCTCACTCATATATGGAAACTCAAAGCGCCAAACGTTTATCCCTTCTTTGGCAACGGCTTCCGCTATCGTATTCATGAAAGCACTGTCCATTGGCGCGCCCGCACCATGCGCCAGAATCAGATGTGCTCCGACTGGCTGCTCTGGCTCATTGACCAAAAATTCCATCACGATGCTGTTTGCTCCTTATACTTTCGCTGCTTGATACGTTCTTTGCTTAGTGCGTTCTTTGCCTAATACGTTTTTTGATTAGTACTTTCTTTGCTTAAAATACAACGGCGATTCTTCGATATTGAGTAAACGACGACGAATGAGATCCAGACCGACCGCAGCAACGACCTGCTGAAAATACTGTCGTGGGCCTGGGTAGTAGAGCATTTCAGTCTCAATTTTATGACGATCTCCCCAAGCGACCCATACCGTCCCCACCGGTTTCTCGTCGCTGCCACCGCCCGGCCCGGCAATGCCCGAAACAGCAATACAGTAGTCTGCATCGCTCTCTTTCAATGCGCCAGCTGCCATTTGATAGACGACCTGTTCGCTCACCGCGCCATGAGCCTCAATAACCGAAGGGTCAACGGCTAAGATATCGCTCTTAATCCGGTTTGAGTAACTGACCACCCCCATTTCAAAAACGGACGAGGCCCCAGCAACAGAGGTAATCTGCGAAGCGATAAGGCCGCCAGTGCATGATTCGGCGGTGGTCAACGTCTTGCCCTGTTGCTGCAATAGGCTCACCACCCTTTGCGGCAGCGTGTCTTCCTGCTCGGCTATAATATGCGCCCCCAGCACCTGTCTCAGTCGGGAAAGGCAGTTGGCTCTTTGCGCTTCTCCTTCGGCCCCGCGTGTTGTCAGCTTTACATCCACAATCGGCAGCGACGCACGAAACCCCAGCTCGACCGACGCTGGCCAGTCAGGTATATTTTCAATAATCATTTGTTGAATTTTTGACTCACCTAAACCAAATACCGGTAGATGAGTAACGGAGGTTTTTTCCAACTGCGGGAAACGGGCACTCAGCTCATCAAGTATGGATTCGTCCAACATCATTGCTAACTCAGACGGCACTCCTGGGGTACAAACAATCCAGCAGCCTTGGTGATCAACCGAAAAACCGACTGCGCTGCCTACCGGGTTGGGCACAATGGCAACCCCTTTGGGCAACAACGCTTGTTTCCTGTTCGCCCCATCCAGCTTAAAGTTGCGCTTGGAGCACCATGAAGTCAGATGATTAATTGCCTGAGTATTTTCTTCAAGTGGCTGTGCAACAACCTGCGCCAACACTTCAGCGGTTAAGTCATCAACCGTTGGCCCGAGCCCGCCGTTAACAATCAGCACATCGGCAGCAGCAGAGATATCCGCAATTTCCTGTCGTAACAAATCAACATCATCGCCCACGGTGACTCTGCGACTAACAGTAAACCCCCTTGCCTGGAGTTTTTTTGCGATCATGACAGAGTTAGAGTCGACAATATCGCCACTCATCAACTCATCACCGGTCAACAGCAATTGAATCTGAAATTTCTTCATCTCACACTATTCCTCAAGTGCAGCAGCAACGACACGAAAAACGTTAGGGTTAAACGGGTATCCAAAGTGGCTGGTAGAGACCTCGATATTGCGTGTATGGTCAGTTTCTTTTTCTAACGAACACTGCCAGGAGACAACACCATCACAGCGGCTATGGATAGCAATAGACTTAACCGGCGGCGGCTCCGCGCGTCGATCAAAGGCATCCGCATCTTTTTGGGTAAATGCTTTGCCAGAGAGAATAAGAGAGAGTTGAAACAAGTGGTTACCATAAGGGTTGCCGGTAAACGGCGTCCCCATGGTGATGACAGAATGAACGTCATCCTCTAACTTGCGACCCAGCTCACGGGCGAACACCCCACCCAGGCTCCAGCCAATGACTGAAACCTTCTGCCCGGTTTGCAGATGCAGCTGCTTAACACGTCTATATAACTGCTCCTTGATAGCGGCTGATGTTCCCTGGTTGATCCCCATCCCCCAGCCGAATGCCTTATAGCCCTGTTTGTTTAGATACCGCCTCAACAACAGTGTCGTCAGATCTCCCGCACCAAACCCCGGGATAACCAATACGGCCCTTCCGTTGCCCGAGTTTTGCTGTTTAAGGAAAGGGCTGCTCACCAATCCGGCACCCAATTCAATGATTGCCCGGTTTTCAAGCGCTAACAGTAGCAGGCTCGGCTTCTTGATGCTTTTATCCATGTTGTTCAGGGCCTTTTAAGAGGTTTTATATTTTAAGGTCACGCTGGATAATCGAGATTAACATATCCAGTTTTCGGTTGGATAGCTGCCGATAATCAAAGTATGGCGTAACGATGGTTTTTCTTGAGATATCAATATAAAAGCCCTCCCCGAGAGGGGCCGCGCGCTCAAGTAAACCGAATTGTTCGGCGTAAGATTTACCCGAAACAATACAGGCGGTATTAACAGAGCAAGGTAAATGGTCGATAGGGGGAAAAATCAGGGTATGGCCACACCCCTTTTGCAGCAATTGTTGGTCTCGGTAGGCTTGCCATGTCGCCACCGGCCCATCATCAAGCTGAAACATCAACTTGGCAAAAATGTTAAATATCTTTCGCCAGTGGTTACCCGTACGATCAACAATATATGAGATATCGCCGGGTTTCAGCGCTTTTAGGCCAGTCAATTGCTGATACTCTGGCAGGTCAGGCCGATTCCCAATACACACCGCAAGCCGGTAGTGGTGGTCGCCCAACCCCGTTATGTTATTGGCCAACGGACTCTCCTCGATATGATGATCAGGCAGCAATCATATCAGGAACAGGCGGACAAGGAATGAGCGCATCAGGAAAACCCGATCAAACTAACACGATTGGAATGACCCCAAGTGCACCTACACTTCGGGTCAAGTACAACAAAACTCTGGGTCAACAAGCTGGCTACTGAATGCCTAGCTGTAGTTCGGTAATATTCTCTTCAGAATCTGGCCCGATATATTGAGTGTATATCTCCCTGCACTGTGTCCCCATCTTAAGCCCTGACTTCTCAACATCAGCAATAAATGGCTCATAGCCTTTGGCTCCCATGTCCGCCATTTTGCCTACATATCTTCGCTCAACATATTGAAAGGGCTCTAGCTCGGTTTTTTCATATTGCCCTGAGTACTGATCAGCGGCCTTCACTGGCTGGCAAATTTGCAGGTCAAATGGTTTCTCCATATCTCCATCGCACCCACGATACACAAATATCATTGGACCTTCAGGTCGCACCCCTTGTTGCTGTATGTCTTCCAGCAACAATTCCGGGGAACGCCCAATATCCTGCATAATCGTCGTTAACGTGGCTTTTTTAGCCAGGGCAATAACCTCTATACCGGATGACTTTTGCAATTCCATGGTTCACTCCTTAGTGTTGTTTCCGTTGTGAATAAGTGACGCTTATTCGTTACAACCCCGCTGCGTCACTCGACAACACCAGCATATTACTGCCCAGTGACAACCTATTGTCAGCAGACTTATACGGCATTTCAATAACAGCCGATCAGCGCCGAACCATCAGTCATAGCACTCAGTGTTCAGGCTGCACACCAAAGTGTGAAACCAGTTCCCGAACAAGCCGCTGCATTTGGTCAACCAACTCGGAGGGGTGTAACACCTCTACGGCATCGGTATAACTTAATATCCAGCGGGCAAAGTATTCGATTGACGGGGTGAGGAACTCCATATCAATACTATTCTCGTGTTGTGTCTCTGACACCAAACCAAAATAATAGCGCTGGTCACCAAGGTATTTAGCCACATCACGTCGAAACCTCACTTTGACCTGGTGGAGTTTCGAGGCTCTTTGTATCGACCCTAGATACTCTTCCAGACTTTTACGCCGATGACGGCTAAAGTGCTCGGGTTGCAAGGTGAGCGACTGAATACGATCGAGACGGAAATCACGATAGTCCTGTCGAACGCGGCACCATGCAATCATGTGCCAATGACGGCTATAGTGGTAAAGCCCGATAGGCTCTATGGTGCGTTCGGTCATCTCTTCCCGGTATTGGGTGTAATAGCAAATGCTCATAACAACCGCGTGAGAGAGCGCTTTTTTACACGCAGGCAACCATTGCCCCCCCTCATCGTGGCTCGATACCTGAGCCGGGGTGTAAACATCTATGCTGCTACTGAGTGTCTCGATATATTCTTTGTCACTGCTGCTCAGCACGGCTTTAACTTTATCAAGCGCTGATATGTATGTTCCCAGCGTTGAAGGCTCATTCAGTTGCTTCATCGCTTTTTCCCCCACAAGAAGTGCAGAGGCTTCTTCTTGAGAGAATACAACAGGGGGCAGCTGGTAACCCTTATCCAAGAAGTAACCAATGCCCGCCTCTGAGCCAATGGGCACGCCGGCGTTTTCCAGTGTCCGAATATCACGGTAGATTGTTCTCAAGCTTACATTGTGCTTTTCTGCCAGCTCCTGAGCTTTTACAATCCGTTTAGTTTGAAGCTGAATCAAAATGGCTGTAACGCGATCAAACCGGTTCATCAGATAATCGTACCTGCTCTGTTGTTATTGCTTATTGAGTGGCGTTTATTCATCGCCTCATTGTCAACTCGTTGCCTTATAGGCCCACCGGATAGGGTGCACACATGTTTTTACCTAAGGGCTTTGCGGTAACGACCTTGGAAACGTCGAAAGGATAACAAACACATGAATTCAGAATACAATAACAAGGGATATTTTGTGCTAAGAAATGCGCTCAATGCATCACGAAATATACGTCACGAAATATACGTCATGAAATATACATCATGTATTAAGTGTATTTTATGAGGACTGGAACAACAGGGACGTAATAACCGGGAAGACCTTTCAATAGGGGAAACTGTACCGCTAAATGCAGGCGGCCTACTGATGTTTTCTGCCAATATGATTCACAGAGAGCTTTATCACTACACCTAAATCATTACATCTAAATCACTACAGAACGCTTAACTCTCTGTAGTTCGATTAAGCCACAGGGCAGCTAACCATTAAAACTGTATACCGGCACTAAATCTGTACGCCTTGATGCAGGCAGGATTTTGTCCGTCATATTATCGAGTATCAGCGGCTCACTATTGGGTTTTGGGTAATACGCCAGCACCATGTGAGCCTGGTTTAGCTTAACGGTTTTCACATAGGTAATGCGAAGGTTTTCAGCAGGAACCCCCATCGCTTTCAGGGTAAAATATTTTGCGATTGAGTAGTCTTCACAATCCCCACTATTGGTACTCAGCAGCTCCACCGGACTTGCCCAGTAATCCTCTTTGCCCCACTGTTCAATATCAGATTTAAAAGCCGATTTATTAAAAAAGTTGTTCACAATCGACAGCTTTCGTTTGATGCGCAACTTATCTTTTAATGAGGTCATCGCCTGCCAGCGCTCGATACGTTCTCTGGCATCAGCTCCGTACTGGTCTTCAATACCGCTAAGATATTGTTCATCCAGCTCAACTGGCGAAGCGAGCTTGTCACTCAGAATGCCATTCGAAACATTGTATTTGTTCCAACGCACAAACACTTCAGATAGTTGAGCGGACTGGTACTCTTCAAGGCGTTTAAAATTATAGGAAGGCGGCGTCATATTGCGGTTTGGCAAAATGTTATCGCTTAACGTGCGGATAACCCACTGCAGCCCTTTGGAAGGTTTTGTTAATGTTAACGCATCAGCTGTTCCCACATGAAGTAACAGCGCCATAGCGAACACAATAAGCGTCAGTGTTCGTAGCCGGACGGTTCGAATCATTTTATTCCCTGTCAGAAGTCTATATCACACTATTATTTATTCGACAGGAAGTTTTAATTCTAATAAGTCTTTTACCCGTCTTTGATATTTCCCGCGGTTATATCAAGCATTAGGCCAGTATTTTTTATACACATATAAATCAGTAAGTTACAGATAAAACTAAAATTCTAAATCACTGGCATTATTAACCCGATTATCAAATCCAGATTAAAACGTTGCATTTTAGCAACACAAAACCAACCAATAATTAATAATATCTTTAATAACAAATAGTTATATTGTTGGCAAAAAGCAACACCACACTATAAGTCCCTCCACACGCGAGATATAATGCCGGAGTGAGAGCCACACCATGCTTAAACTCACGTAGACGCTCCCCACTATATAGCTATATCCTATTGTTCTTTGTAGGCAGAGTTTTTATGAGCATAGACCCGAATGGCACTTATTTAAGCTTGTCATCCTCGCGAACGCGGGGATCCATAGGGTTGTAGACTCCGTTTCAAATGGATTCCCGCCTGCGCGGGAATGACAGTACTGAGTCATTATGTCTTAAGTAAGTGCCATTCAGCGCAGGGCAATCTCATACAAAAACCTTGGCAAAATGTGTGGCAACAAAGAAATGGATCACTGAGCGATGAATATTCATCCTGATATTTTATTAGTCGATGATGACACCAGCTTGCTCCAACTGCTAACAATGCGACTGGAAGCCAGTGGCTACAGCGTTGTGAGTGAAACAAGCGGCGCGGATGCACTGAGCTACCTGGAAACCACACTCCCCAATGTCGTCATCACTGACCTGAAAATGGACGAGATGGATGGCATGGATCTGTTTCAGCGCATTCATCAACGCTGGCCCTCGGTTCCCGTGATATTCCTTACTGCGCACGGTTCAATCCCCGAAGCAGTTAAAGCAACACAGTTGGGGGCTTTTGCTTTTTTAACCAAACCCATCGATAAACATGAATTGCATAACTGTATTGAGCAAGCACTCAGGTTTAACGCCAAGTCAGAGCATACAGCAAATGAAAACTGGCGGAGTGAGATTATTACTCAAAGCCACAAAATGCTGGAGATACTTGAACAAGCCAAACTGGTCGCGGCGAGTGACGCCAACATACTGATTACCGGACAAAGCGGAACCGGAAAAGAAGTGCTGGCAAAGTCGATTCATAAAGCAAGCACAAGAGCGGATAAGCCATTTATTGCTATTAACTGTGGTGCAATACCTCAGGCACTATTTGAGTCGGAACTTTTTGGCCACAAAAAGGGGGCGTTTACTGGCGCAACAAGGGATCACGAAGGCTTATTTAAGTCGGCAGATCACGGTACGCTGTTTCTCGACGAAATTGGCGATATCCCTGTTCACTTGCAAGTCAAGCTGCTTCGGGTTATTCAGGAGCAACGCATACGCCCGGTCGGCAGTATCACTGATATTCCAGTCAATGTGCGCATAATTTCTGCAACACATAAAAACCTGCTTGAAGAGGTTAACAGTGGCTCATTCAGAGAAGACCTTTACTACCGGCTAAACGTGGTTAACCTTCACCTGATTCCCCTTGATGAGCGCAAAGAAGATATTCCCCTGCTGGTTAAGCACTTTCTCACCACGATTGCCAACAGAACCCAGCAACCGATCAAACACATGTCGGCAGAAGGAATGGAGGCATTTATATCGGGCAACTGGCCGGGCAATATTCGCCAACTGGCCAATGCCGTGGAGCAAGCAGTGGCGTTATCTTCGGGGCGGATAATCTCACTCAATACAGTGCAGCACACGTTAGCCATATTGCCTGACTTAAAGTTATCCCTGTCAGATGCCAAAAAAGCCTTTGAACGAGACTATGTTATTCAGCTTTTAAAAATGACAGAAGGGAATATAACGCGGGCAGCCAAACTGGCTCAACGCAACCGCTCTGACTTTCATAAAATTCTCAAGCGGCACAATATCAATACTGATCACTACAAACCATAAGGGCAGCAACTGCCGCAAAACGTCAGGCTGGTGATCACCTATCGACACCCAATATTCTAACTCACTGTTTTATATAGATATAAAAGTTGGCACGTAATTGGCTTTAGCTATATAGAAAATTGGGTTATGGATGAGATAGAAAGAGCGTGCAGGCTCTGTGGAGAGATGGTAATGACACAACAAAACGTGGTTCAGATAAAGGATAAGGCCCCTCAACGTGCACTTGATTCGTTAAACAGGGTCACCGGGCTCACGTGGAACTCATTGCCAAAATCACTGGTTGCAGGCGGGCGGGTAATTAATCGAATTGGTCAACAGACATACGCCCTCGAACGAAAAAGGGCGTAGGTAGCAGGAGTAGAAGGTAAACAGTAAAAATAGAACTTAAAGAGCAGCGCGCAATAAACCCTGCGTAAGAGAGAACTATGCAGACTCGCGTTTTATGCGGTTTTTAGCGTATCCGTTGTCGCCACTTCGGGTGTTGATTTTTGCACATGAAGCTCATCGACAAACGCCAATTGATCCTCACTTAAGCCAGCGCAACACGCTTTAATATATTCAGGGGTTCCCATGGACTCAATGGTGACGCAACCCGACAACATCAGCGAATAGTTCTCGCTAATAGCAGCCTCATCCACAACCATCGCATATTCACCCGTTCTATCTTTATAGCAGATCACTAACGAAACCGTCTGCTGGGCGCTATCAGGTACTCGCATCCAGGCCGCAGCATTAAACGTCAAACGCACCGGCCCTTGAGTGTTAACGGCTTGTGCAGCAGGCTTGGGTGATTTTCTGAGCATACTGAGAAAAGACTTGCGTTTTTTAGCATCTCGAAGCTCTTTAGGCGATGGGCCATCAATGTACTCAGCGCGAGGTACATCGGCCAGTTCTTTCAGTTTCAGGAATTTGGTAGGGATTTTTTCGTTCATTGGTAGATCCCACATAGACAATAGCAGTATAAAGGCAATTATTAGTGGCCAATATACGGCTATTCAGCAGGAAATACGTTGCACCAGTACTGCAACAACCAAAACTAACGCACAGACTAACAGTCCGTTACAAACAGCCCACATACACTTACACGGCGACAGAGTATGCAGTGAGCAGTAAGCAGTGTGCAGCGAGCTAATAGCGGGGTCGGCCTCAGCCGCTCAACGGTCTATAATATATAGTATGAAGAGTGATAATAGCCGGCCAAAAGAGCAGAAGAAAATACGTGTTTACTACGATGCATCCTGCGCGGGTTGCCGTAGAGACCGTAAACGCTATGATCAGATCGCCGGCAAAGACAAAGTCGAATGGTGCGATATTACCGGAAACGACGAACAACTAAAGGCACAAGGCATCGACCCGGAAGAGGCGGTCGTCAAACTCCATGTGCAAAACACGGAAGGGGTTATCACCAATGATATTGAAGCCTATGTATTACTTATCTCGGAAATACCCTGGCTAAAACCGCTTGCCTGGTTGCTCAACTTAAAATGGATTAAAGAGACGCTTCGATACATCTATCGCAGGTGGGTTTTGCGTCGTTTGAGAAAAGAGGGGCGGCTAAACTCTTAGACTTCCCACATACACACCTCAACCATTCATCATTCGGGTTAATTGGGTAATGGCATATCTGGAAATCTCTTCCAAGTCCTCTTGCCGCACCACAATCCCGTCATGGCTTAGCTTTACCAGACCATGCAAGGTCGCCCACATCATCTGGGCCAGCCTTAGCGGGTGCTGGTCTTTGTGAAGTACCCCTTGCTCATAAAATGCGCCAATAAGGTTCGCGTACTGTCGAAAACTGTCTTTAGCTGTTCTCTGTAGCCGCTCTGATGGGTTTTTGCGCCATAATTCACTGCCAAACATCAGCTCGTATTGAGTGGCGTTTTCTACCGCAAACCGAACATAGCCGAATATGCTTTGCTCTAGCCGCTCATCGAGTGACAGCGCTTCATTCTGTACCGTTTTCTTTAACAACCCGGTGAGCGTAATAAAACCTTGCTCGGCAACCGCCGCAAGCAGGTCATTCTTATCCTTAAAGTGGTGATAGGGGGCCGAGCGAGAGACGCCAGCCTTTTCTGCAATTTTCCTTAGCGATACGGCTTCAACCCCACCTTGTTGAATCATCTCAGCCGTCGTTTCAATCAGCTTACTTCGCAGGTCACCGTGGTGATAGGTTGATGCTTTACTGGTCATAAACTAAACATTACCAAAATATAAAAGAAGTGAACTGACAGCAGCACATACATATGAATGCACAAGTATAAAGATGACAAGCATGTTGTCACGTCATCTTGACAACGTCAACTTCAAGCCGTACCTTAACCATCTTGACACTGTCAATTTTAAAAATTCAGGAGAGTCCAATGAGTTTCAAAAGCCTTGAAGTCAGCATCGAAAACCATATTGCGCACGTTAAGCTAAATCGCCCTAATGAATTAAACTCGATGAACATCGACTTTTGGAAAGAACTCCCTGTTGCCATCAGTGAAATAGACCAGCAAGCTGAGGCTCGCGTTATTGTTATCTCTTCCACCGGCAAACATTTCTCGGCAGGTATGGATCTGGCGGTTTTCACCACCCCCAACAGCATACCGATGAATGGCGATCCGGCCCGCATGGCAGAAAACCTGCGAAGAGCTGTCCTTCAGCTACAGCAAGCCTTTAATGTACTGGAAGAAGTCAGGGTTCCTGTTTTAGCCGCTATTCAAGGTGGCTGTATTGGTGGAGCCGTTGATATGGTTAGCGCATGCGACAGTCGCTACTGCACCGAAGATACGTTTTTCACCATTAAAGAAACCCAGCTGGGCATGACGGCTGACCTCGGCACACTGCAACGCCTGCCTCACCTGATACCCCAAGGCGTTATGAGAGAACTGGCCTATACCGGCCGCAAGTTTGATGCCCAGGAGGCCAAAGAGATCGGCTTAGTCAACAAAATCTACCCCTCACAAGAGGCGATGCTGGAAGGGGTCATGGACGTTGCCCAACAAATTGCCAAGCAGTCGCCAATGGCAGTCGCTGGCTGTAAAGAGATGATCAACTACAGCCGCGACCATAGCGTGGCTGACAGCCTCAAGTATATGGCAACCTGGCAGTCTGGCATGTTCCGACCACAAGATATGATGAAGTGCTTCGGCGCAAAAGCGCAAAAGACAGACCCTGATTTCGAGCCTTTATTGCCGATTAAACCGCTTTTTAGCTAACTCAATTTAACAGTAAAGGGGTTATAATGGCGGCTGCATTCAATAGCTTATTCAGATAGAGAGCAGTCAGCCTGATGATAATCCCCTACCAGCAGCTCAGCGACGAAGCGGTTAATAATCTCATTGATGAATACTGCATGCGAGATTGGGGCTTAAACGAAACCGAAGAACCGCTAGAAAGCCGACGGCATCTGGTTAAAAAAGCGCTGAAAGATGGGCAGCTCGTGGTGCTCTACAGCGAGTATAACCAGTCAGTGTCACTCGCTCAGGCAGAGGGGCTGTAGCACCGGGTTCATTCATCAAAGCTAATAGCCAAAACAGGGCTGGTTGGTGTTGCCTGACAGGTCAAGATATAGCCCTCCTCCACCTCTTCGTCTTCCAATGCCATATTGTCTCTCATGGTTGCTGAGCCTTCTACAATCTTTGCTTTACAGGTGCCACATCCTCCAAATTGACATGCGTGAGGTAAATCATCACGGATTTTTAAGGCTTCATTAAGCACAAAGTCATCCTTTGGGCTCAGACGAAACTCTATCGACTCTCCTTCAAATATAACCTTTATTTGGCTACCCGCTTCTGACTGAGTGTTTTTATCTAACTTGTTGGTGGTGCTTTTTTGGGTATCCGCTGTAAACAATTCCCGCTGTATGCAGCCAGCACTCACCGCGTTATCAATCAGAACCTGCTGCAAGGTATCTGTCATTCCCTGGGGGCCGCAAAGATGCCAGCTGTCGGCACGACTCAAATCAGGTAGCTCGCGCAATAATGTTTTAATCTGAACGGGGATACCCGGCCTGTCGGTTGACGCGATACTGCTGGTATTATTATTCAATGTGCTGGCTACGGCATGGTGTATCAGCTGTTCACTCTCTGCACCCTCAGAGAAAAACGGCACACAGAAAAAGCGCCCGGAAAACGCCGCCAACATTGACGTTAGCTCATCCCGAAACATCATGCTCTGCTCCGACCGGTTCGCATAAAACAAAACAAAACGACTGCTCGGCTCATTTTTCATCACCGTTGTAATCATCGACATGATGGGAGTAATCCCGCTCCCCCCTGCGATGCCTACATACAGTTTACTGATTAATACCGTCTCCCCATCACGACGGGGTGAGAGTTTAAAGTGGCCCATTGGCGGCATCACTTCAATCTCTTCATCAGCTTCAAAGTGATTCACCGCGTGAGATGAAAATTGGCCCCCCTCTACTTGCCGAATGGCCACACTGATATCGCCCGAATCTATAGGCGAACAAATGGAATAGCAACGGGATACCCGCTTGCCTTCAATGTTTGTTCTAAGTGTCAGGTATTGACCCGGCTCAAACCGGTATAGCGCCTCTAAATGAGGAGGAACATTAAAGGTCAGCATGACACTATCAGCGGTGAGAGGGCGTACCTCTGAAAGCGTTAGACTATGGTAGGTGGTATCAATATTTTTTGTTTCAGGCATCGTTGAATCTCGTTCTAACAAATAAGCATACGTCATCGTGCTGGGTATATCCGAAGACACTACTAACAACTTTTATGTGACATTGTTTGATGTTTCATTATTAAATGTATTATAGTTACATCAACCTTTGCAAGTCATTATTTCGTTCGCTTGTGACCCGTATCAACAGAATATTGAACGGCACGGTACTGCTTAACAGGCCGTTCAGGTAATTAATTTTTAGATTAGGATGAGGAAAAAATGAACGAACAACATCAATACAATTTGGATTACTTTCATGCTCTGGCTGAGGGCGAGGCCCCTCAATTTCTCTCAGAGTTTACACATCAACAGCTGGACCACTTGCGTCACTTTGTCGATAGTGTCATTACGCGGGAAGAAGATGGCCTTAACAAGCTGTATGAATCAATGGCGATGATGATGAAATATGTGCCGAATTTTATTTTGCACTCAATTGCACCGAAATATATCGAACCCACAATCGCTGCCAGAATTACCAGTAAACTTACAATCAAACAAATCCTCGGCGTCACCGCCGGATTGCCTATTGAGTACATTGGAGACTCGGCAGTAAACATGGATTCTGCGCTATCCGCAGAAGTATTGGCAGGGCTAAAAAAGAAGACCGCATTGCAGGTTATTGAATACACCAGCAAAGCTCACCCTCTCGCCATGCTCGATATCCTTGCCCATGCCCAGCCCTCAGTACGTGCTCATGCGACAAGGTTTTTTGATATTGACCAGCTAGAAAAGGCTGGCCTGAACCCAGACCGTCAGAAAACAATTACAGCGCTCAAGCTTGCTCACTAGCCTCTCGCTCGGTTTAAAGTGCAAACCGGCTCAGCTCATTGACTGCCGGTATTCTGAGGGTGCCATGCCGGTCTGAGTTCGAAACGCCCGGGTAAAATTCGCCGCATCGCTATATCCTAGCTCTTGAGCAATCTGGCTGATGCTAAGCGTATCCTGCTCCAGCATATGCCTGGCTCTTAAGGTTATGGTTTCGTTTGAAATCTCGCGAAAACTTGTTCCTTCCCGCTTTAGCAAACGATGCAGCGTTCGAACACTCATAAACAACTCTTTGGCGATGTCTTCCTGCGATGGATGTGACACCCCTTTGAAATGAAGCAATCGACGTTGAATCCCGGTACTTAAGCTTCGATCCATCTCGGGAAGTTGTTCCATAAGCTCGTCACACTGCTTAACACTCATGTTGAATGAGCCGTGATTGGCCAGCGGCAGTGGTTCATCCAATACATCAGAAGGGATGATAATACGATTATACTCGCGCCCTCCTCGCAGCTGCAGTTTTGGCTGATCAACAAAGGCCTGATGATACGACGCCAGGTTGTGTTTTACTTCCAGCTTAACGGTCGGCATTTTATCGAGTAACACGAATTTTGCCATCGTATAAAGGCTGGCCAACGCTGCCTCCAACAGCGCCTTTTCAACCTCGGCTTTTACCGGATACGTCATCTCTAACACAATAAACGTCTGTCCCTGTTTCTCCTCTATTCTAATATCCAACAACGGTAGTACGATCGGCATATACTGGTTCGCTATCGACAATGCATCACGCGCTGTGGGACTACTTAACGCAGCATAGCCAACAATACCAAACGCACTGAGGTTTAACCGCGTGCCATAATCCAGGGCAATTCCAGGCCGGCACAGCTCAACAATATTCAACATCAGAGCCTCAAGCTGCAGCACACACACTTTGTAATTTTCTTCCCAAAGTGCCGATTCCGGTATTTGGGTATCGCGCAATAAACTCGCTACATCGACACCCTCTTCTCTCGCCATTGCAATCAATGGCGGGAAATAACGAAAATCAAATACTCTATCTCGGGGGCTAAACGTAAACATATATTCTTCGCATAACAGCTTATTCAGTTAGCTCAGTTTCAACTAAAGGTCGGTCAGATTCAACGCCTACAAATGTCTACTATTTAGTTTAGGCCAAAAATGACAAGCCAATGGCTATAACTAACCTGCTTATTCAATTTGGTTGATTAAGAATAGATTACAACCAGAAGCATTAATGCCTGTATTCGAGTATCAACATACACGCATTAATAGACGTGTCGTAAGTGAGGTTAGGTATGAACGCCCCAACACCATCTGTTAATCAAGTTTCCCAAACTGATACAGCACTCCTTCAACGCAAGGTGTCATTTGATTTTTCCGCATCACCTTTGCACTGGATTCCAAATGACCCGTACACTAGCCATTTTATCAGCGTAATTCACACCATACTGCCCGCCGGAGAGTTTTTCTTTTGCCGGCTCTATAACAAAGCACTGCCCTATATTGACGATGAAAAGTTAAAGCAGGACGTCAAAGGCTTTATTAAACAAGAAGCGATGCACGCCAAAGCACACACTGGCGGTATATCTAACTTTTTGGAAAACCAGGAGATGGAAGTCGGCAGTTTTATCAAACAAGTCGAGTGGCTGTTTGATAGTGTGCTGCATGACAAACCTTTTGGCCGCAAAGTGCCCAAACAGCTGGAGCGTGACTGGCTGGTATTACGTTTAGGCCTTATCGCTGCGGTAGAACACTTTACCTGTGTACTGGGGAAGTATGCATTAGAGAACACACAATGGGATCATGAAGGCGCAGACCCGACCATTCTCGACATACTTCGCTGGCATGCGTCGGAGGAAATAGAGCACCGTAGCGTTGCCTTTGACGTCTATCAGCATCTGGGCGGCAACTATCCCATGCGATACCTGCAAATGCTTATTGCCTTCCCGGTCGTCATCGGGCTATGGGTGAAAGGTTCCAGTCATTTAATGGCTCAGGACTCCAGCATCGCTTCCAAACGGCCTAAAGCGTTCGGTGTGTATTTTTGGCGCGAGTGGCAGCGCAAATCGAAAAGCGGCCACCTTCCATCGTTACTGTGGCTTGCCCGGCAAGCATCCCGATATTTTAGCCCGAGCTATAACCCGGCCATTGAAGCCAGTACAGAGCAAGCCCAAGCCTATCTTGCCCAATCTCCAGCAGCACTTCGAGCAGCTGCCATTAACGCGGCCTGACTCGTGTTAACCAATACATGGGCAAGCATTGGCCAGAATTTAAAGAGCTGGCCCTGTTAGATAACGAGGTAACTACCATGCAGAAACTTGATCACTTTACCGAAAATGAGCTGGAACGATTTAAAGAGGTGCAGAAGCTGGCTTATGACAGCGTACAGTCAGTCGAGCAGCAGCTCGTGCCCGGCATGACAGAAAAACAGGCAGCACAATTGATTAAAGATTATCTGGACGAACGTGGAGTAGACAGCTACCTGCACAAACCGTTTGCCTGGTTTGGTGACCGTACCGCGTTTACAGGCTTCTGGTCGGATTTTCACTTTTTCCCTACCAATAGAACACTAGAGGTCGGGATGCCGGTCATTCTGGATGTTGCCCCAACAGTCGCAGGCTATACCGCCGATATAGGCTATAGCCTGTCGTTTGGGTGCGAACACTCGGTATTAACAGAAATAAAAGCCACCTTATTACAGATTCGTGAGTACATACTGCAAGAAATTCTCGCAGAGCGAACATTCAAGCAGGTCTACCAAGGTGTCGACCGCATGATCGCCGACGCAGGTTTTTGTAACGCCCATCAAATTTATCCACGACGTGTATTAGGGCACCGGGTGACCAAAACACACACCTCGCTTTATGACAACGTTTCCATCTTCGGGTTTAGCGCACGCCAGCTTCAATGGTTGGTACCTGGCGCTATACAAGGGGTATTCAGACAGCCTTCGCCACTATGGAACGACCTTAAAGAATCCGACCACCCTCCACTACCGGGCGCGTGGGCCGTCGAGCCGCACTTGGCCAGTAGAGACGGGCAAACTGGTGCCAAGTGGGAAGAAATCCTCGTTATCACTGAAGACACCGCCTATTGGCTTGATGATAACGTACCTCACATGGCAAGCACGCTTCAGCCAAACAGTAAAACCGTGGCAGCGTAACAAGGGGCTTATTATGCAAGCATTAACGGTTCAACGAGATGACATTGAGTTATATGTACAGGTTCATGGCGATAGCCAAAAACCCAGCATTGTATTATTACACGGCTACCCTGATAGCCACGCCAGCTGGCACCATCAAATTGATGCCCTTAAACAGGATTTTCAAGTCATTACCTTTGATATGCGAGGCGTAGGCCAATCCACATGGTCGGCTCGTCGCAATGCCTACCATATGAATCACCTGCTGGCTGATATAGAGGCTGTGATTAACGCGTCAGTCGGCGCGCAGGGCCAGGTTCACCTTGTTGGCCACGACTGGGGGTCGGTCATCGGTTGGTCATTTATTTCAGATGCCCGCTACGCACGCCGGGTTTTATCCTATACCAGTATGTCGGGCCCTCACTTGCGCTTAATGCTGGACTGGGCCCGTCGAAATATCCTATCGGGTAACCCTAAACGCATAGCCCAAGCCCTTAGACAGGGGCTGTTTTCATGGTACGTCTATCTATTCAATATTCCGGTACTACCTGAGTTTATATTCAGACAATTCGGGAAAACCATCTGGCAAAAGATACTGTCTAGCAATGGTGTCGACCATGGCGATAGCTACCTGAATACCAATCAGTCAGAGGTAGAAGGTATCTGCCTCAACACGCTTAACCTTTACCGTCAAAACCCTCTCAATCCGCCCGAACTTCCTGAACCAAAGAGCATTGATGTGCCGGTACAGCTATTAATCCCTCGTCAGGACCGATTCGTCTCCGAGCAACTTTTTGAGTTTTATGATGAATATGTCAACACGCTCCATCGCCACTATATCGATGGCAAGCATTGGGCACATCATAGTCATCAGGCATTGTTTAACAGCCAGATCAAGCAGTTTATTACCCAAGTTGATCACTCCGTGTGAGCCCCATTTTAAGGAGTATGCGACATCGAATTACGACTAATTAACTAGAAATTAATTGTAATAGACACTTGCTAACACCTCTGACTTATGTGACATTAATTAATGTCACATAAAGAAAGGAGAATAATGATGACTATTTCTATCAGCCCAACGTTAAGAGATATCAGGTTTAATCTGCCCGCCCACAATGTCACTCATTGGCATAAAGACGGGATGAATGTCTCTCAGTACCTTAACACTATGAGCTTGTTTCTGCCCGTTGGCGAACGTTTTTTTATCAAATCCGTTCGTCTGTTCCGTAAACAGGTAACCGATAAGGCTTTGCTCAAATCCATGAGCGCCTTTATCGGCCAGGAGGCCATGCATGGTCGTGAGCACGACGAGCTCAACAAACTACTGGAACAATCAGGTACTCCAGCCAAAGCACAAGAAAAAATTGTAGAACGCTTGCTAGACTTCGCACAGCGCGTCGCTCCGCCTGAACATCAGCTGGCCGCAACCATCAGCTTGGAACACCTCACCGGGTTATTGGCAGACTCATTGCTAAACAATCCCGATAGTCTGGATGGTTCAGACGAACGTTATAGTGCCATGTGGCGCTGGCACGCCTACGAAGAAACCGAGCATAAAGCGGTTGCCTTTGATGTATACCAGCATGTGATGGGAAACAACCTTAACGCCTATTTGTTGCGTTGCTTCTGGCTGGTCACGGCCACCTCTATTTACTTTGCATTGCAATATCCTTTTTACATTGAAAATGTGCGCCGCCAAAACGGCATGCGCGACGTAAAAGGCTGGATTAAAGGCGTAAATTTTCTATGGGGAAAACCAGGGCTAAAACGCCAATGCGTCGGTGCCTGGTTAGACTGGTTTAAACCCGGATTTCACCCTTGGGATCATGATAACCGTCATCACTTGGAGAAGTTTGAAGAGTTATTAAAGCCTGTTCTCAATAACGACCCTGAGTATCAAGCCGCAGACGCCGCCATGAGTTAACAAACGAGTTCAGATACCTCACTCTTTCCGCTGCGACCGGGACTGGCCGGGAGCCACCACAGAAGGAATATACTATGAGTAAGCAATCAATTGTGCACCATAAAATCGCTATCATCGGTACGGGATTTTCCGGGCTGGGGATGGCCATTCAATTAAAGCAATCCGGTGAAGAAGACTTTGTTGTATTTGAAAAAGAGTCAGGTGTAGGCGGAACCTGGCGAGTTAACCACTACCCCGGCTGCGCCTGCGATGTGCCGTCTCATCTATATTCATTTTCTTTTGCCCAAAAACCTGACTGGACGCGAATGTTTGCGCCTCAACACGAGATCAGATCCTATCTGGAGTACTGTGCCGACCAGTATAAAATCATGCCACATGTCAGGCTAAAAACGGCGGTAAATAGCGCTCGCTGGGACGACAACAATGGCCATTGGCGAGTAGAAGATGACAGCGGCAGGCAATATTCCGCTGATGTTTTGATTGCAGGCGCTGGGGGCTTATCGATACCCAGCTACCCCTCAATCGACGGAATGGATAAATTTAAAGGTAAAACCTTTCACTCCCAGAACTGGGATCATGACTACGACCTGAAGGGAAAACGGGTTGCCGTGATAGGTACTGGAGCCTCTGCTATTCAATTTGTTCCCCATGTCCAACGGCAGGCCGCAAGCCTGTCACTATACCAGCGCACGCCCCCCTGGATTTTGCCTAAACCTGACCGCGCCATATCCAAAGTCGAAAAGCGCCTTTTCAAGTATAGCCCCCGCTCGCAACAACTGTTTCGCGATGCTTTGTACTGGCTTTATGAAAGCCGTGCAGTCGGCTTTTCGTTTGACCCACGGGTTATGTCTCTGGCCAAACACTGGGCACTGAAACATATCAAAGCACAGATCAAAGACCCCCAGTTACGGGATAAGGTGACTCCAGACTATACCATCGGCTGCAAACGCATACTGATGTCCGATGATTACTACAGCGCGTTGGATCAGCAGAATGCAGAGGTCATCACCAATGGCATTGCAGAAGTCACCGCCAATAGCATCATCACCAAAGACGGTAACGAGCAAAAAGTAGATGCGATTATTTTTGGTACCGGCTTCAAGGCAACCGACCCCATTCCACGCGGTTTTCTATTTGGTCGTAATGGTCAGGATATCAATGATGCATGGGCAAACGGCCCAGAGGCCTATAAAGGAACCACCGTTGCCGGGTTCCCCAATCTGTTCATTCTGATGGGGCCAAACACGGGCCTGGGGCACAATTCAATGGTGTACATGATCGAATCACAAATCGCCTATGTGAAAAGTGCATTAACGTTTATGAGTCAACAGAAAACACCGTTTATTGATGTCTCAGCAAACCGGCAGCAAGACTATAATAAAAAAATCCAGAAAAAATTAACCGGCACGGTATGGGATTCCGGCGGCTGCCAAAGTTGGTATATACATCCGGCCAGCGGTAAAAATGTAACGCTGTGGCCCGGCTTTACTTGGCAATTCCGCTTGCAAACCCGGAGTTTTGACCCGTCTGCGTACTATACTGACCCGATCTACAATCAATATTCGGGCAAACAGCACCCACGCAAACAGGTTAAAACGCGTAAGTCCTCTTCACCCCAACCAATCCTTCAAACAACAAAGGCTCCCGCATGAATGAATTTAACGGAAAAGTGGCTGCAATCACCGGCGCAGCTTCAGGTATAGGCCGCGCATTAGCTCTTGAGCTGGCAACCCAAGGGTGTCATCTGGCGCTCTGTGACGTTGATAAAAAAGGCCTAAAGGAGACTTCAGCAGAAGCAGCCGCTATGGGCGTTAACGTGACGACCAAAACAGTAGACGTCGCCAACCGGAAAGCCGTGCACGACTGGGCAGACGCGGTGGTCAAAGACCATGGCAAGGTTAATATGATTTTCAATAATGCCGGGGTAGCACTGGGTGGCACCGTTGAAGAGACAACCTATGAAGATTACGAGTGGATTATTGGTATTAATCTATGGGGCGTCATATATGGCACCAAGGCCTTTCTTCCCTATATCAAACAAGCCGCAGAGCCTGGTCATATCGTCAATATATCGAGCGTTTTTGGCCTTTTCTCTCAGCCGACTCAAAGTGGGTATAACTTGTCGAAGTTTGCTGTCCGGGGATTCACTGAATCATTGCGGCAGGAACTGGATCTGGAGCAGTGCGATGTCACCGCCACCTCAATTCACCCAGGTGGCATTCAAACCAACATAGCGCGCAACGCCAGAATGACCCAGAGCGTTGAAAACCTCACCGGTAACGCCAGCGCTGAGAATTTGAGGGATCAGTTTGAGTCACTGTTTATGACAACACCAGAAAAGGCTGCCAACGTCATATTAAAAGGTATTAAGAGTAAAAAACGGCGGGTCTTGATCGGGCCAGATGCCAAAGTGCTCGACATGATGCAACGCTGCTTGCCGGTTAGTTACCAGCGGTTGGTGACCAGCTCATTTAAATGGGTTAGCCGATAGAATAAAGGGGCTTATGGCCCCTTTAAATCAAGACTCGTTGGACTTTTCGAGGTTTTTAATCAACATCTCCAGTTTGTCGCCCAGCAAGTGGTTAGCTGCATTTTCCATTGCCCTTGCAAGCTCTGCATGCACCGCCATTTCAGCCAAAGGGCGCAAACGCCAAATTAACTCTGCAAGGGCAGGCATATCTTCTTCAGGGGGCATTGCATCATTGTCATACTTGTCCAGTACATGATCAGCCACCAACTTAACCAATTCGCTGGCCACCTGCTCAACATTGCCGCGCAGCATTTTAATAATATCTAACAATTTCTCAAACGGGATACCCGTTGCAACCAGCTCAGCCCCGGCATTCAATGTGCGCATACTGCGAACTTGAAGGTGCTTACCGTCTTCTTCAATCCTGAAAAGGTCAAGCTCAACCGCCTTACTCACCGCCTCCATCGTAACCTTGTTGTTATACAACTCCAGTACCGACTCCATCGACATCCGCACGGGGGCTTCATCCGTCCATGGCGAGGTCAGTGCTGATTCGATCCCCATGAAATTGCGTAAATCCATCCCTTTTTCAAGGGCTTGCAACAGGTCGCCAATCGAATTAAGCGTATAACCACGCTCCAGCAGATCAGCAATTAATCGCAGCCTGGAGTAGTGCGCATTGGAGTAGATACCCTTGCGGCCACGTAACTTAGGGGGTGGAAGCAGCCCGCGATCCTGATAAGCCCGGATATTCCGGGTGGTTGACTCTACCGCCCTTGCCAGTTCGTCAATGGTGTACTCTTTATCTGGAAAGGTGAGAGATTGCTCCGTCTCTTTTTTAAGATTAGGAGCATACTGGGCGATAAAATTAAGCGTTGAATCGGGCAATGTCATAGTCGTTCAGATAGTTAGCTATCATCCAAATTAAAGAATAACCATAAATACATAGGGTAGTGTAACACTAGCGCCCAGTATATCGAAACGGCGTATATCGAAACGGCGTATGGCTGGGTATATATGCTTTATCACCCCTCATCACCATAGCGTTGGGGCGAACACAATACCCTCCCTCAGGAGTGCTATGTTAGTATCGTTTATAATTAATGCTCGATTTTACTTTATCATCACACACTCACTGGAAAAACAGGCAGCCTAAATGAGATCGTTCTCCGACGTTTTTGAAGATTGGTCAAGAAAGCGACAGGTTAAAAAAACCAATCGTCTCAAAACTGAAAAGCTTCTCTCCTTTCTCAATACGGCTGATCAGGAGCAGAAAGCAACGCTACTGGCCATGGCCACTGTTTTTCGTTCAAGAGTGATTGACCGGTCTGAGCAACTGTCCGGTACGCTTTACAGCCCGATGCAGAGTGCCGATAAAAAAAGACGGCTGATTTTTGAGTTGCTGCAAGCGGTTCAGAACAAAATGCAGGATGAGATGAAAACGGTTAAGTCGCAATTGAAAAAGTTGCAGCTCACACCCGACAGTCAGCCCCAGGAACACTGGGAACTCTCTATTCTCGGAATGGATTTGTGGCTCATCACCTTGGGCGCAACCATTGATAACCGGCAACTGGCAAACTTGAAACACGTGTGGCATGAGCTTGACAGCGCGGCCCCCGAACTCCCCCATACGATCAAAAGACTCAGGTCACTTGAAGAAGCAGGTCATGACCCGGCCCACACCATGTTTGGTGACATAGACGATCAAACATGGCTAGAAAAAAGCGGCTATAGACCGGCGTGGTTTTAACGGATACCCAGCGCCGTTAGAAACTATAGTCTTCTAGCCGTTTAAGCTGTGAAAAGAGAGAGAAACCCAAGGTCTCTGACAGCGATTTAGCTCTATCTTCAAGCTTTTTCTGGCTAAGCTGTGAGGGTCTCTTGCCCGCCAGAATGGTCCAGTTCCCTCCCGGAACAGTGCACACTTTGGTTTCAGGAAACCAGTCCATAATCGAGCGTAGCCCCTCTGCTTCACCTCGGTGGTTTTGCCAACAGTTGAGCACCAGCCAGCCATCATCAGACAACAAGTCATGACAACGCTCGATAAACGCGGGCTCTAACTGCTGCTCATCAAGCCCTTCCGGGCCGTATAGATCGCAAAAAATAAGATCACTGCTGCCAGGTTTGGCTTTTCTTAAATAGCGCCCTGCATCCTTGACCTGAATATCAACGCGTTCATCCCGTGGCAACTGAAAAAAACGATAGGCCGTATCAACCACTGCTTGCCGCAGTTCGATGACCTGTAAGTATGTGGATGGGAAATGATGGTAGATACTGCTAACCAAGCTGCCTCCCCCGAGCCCTAAAAAAGTCACGTTTTTAGGTGTGTGAAACAGAAGCACCAGCATCATCGAGCGTGCATACTCGTGCAACAACAACTGCGGTTCTGTTTTCATCAGGCAACTTTGCTCGTCTCCAGAACCAAAACCCAGGTAGCGTTTATTGCCATCATCAAACACCTGAATAGGGCCATGTTCATCAAATGTTCGATATATTTCTTTGCCAGGAAGGGCCATAGTTACCACTTATTAAACGAGTACAGACATAAACGGCGCCATTATCCGTGAATAAGACAGGAACTGGCAAACAATACAGCGCTAATTTTATTTGACTGGCCAACCAGGCATATCCGCCTTCACGGTTGGTGGTATTTGTCCCGTGTCATCAATGCGCAATAATTAAACACCTGTTTGAAAGCCTGACTATGACTGCGCTTTCGTAAGCTATCAAAAAGATATTAAGGAAGTTATCCACAGAAACTGTGTATAGTTTTAAAATAGCGTACCGATCAATCTGCCGATTTACAGACCTCATACGTGGAGCCTCCCCCCCCTTTCATGTCCTCAAATCAAAGAAACAGGGAATTAGTATGAATCACCTAAAATGGACAGGCAGAATGTGTGACATACATCACACTAACATGATTGTAAAATACCACCTATTGGAGGATATACAAATGAATCATGCTCGACTCATGTATACAAGGCCGCTCACGTTTTCTATTTTTTTAGCGGTTTTTATTGAGATGATTAACCTTGCGCTATTTGGCTTTTTAACCGGCTCTACCGACCATCTGGTCGACAAAATACTTTGGACAATCGGGGTAGGCGGTGTAGGTATGGGCTCCGTATTAGGCGTCTTTATCGTTTTTTCACTGGTTGGCCAAGTTCGCGGGAAACAAGCCGTCGCCGGGACTGTTTTTTACTCCGTTTTAATATTGGGTGTGGTCGCTAAGCTCGCCGCAATCAAGATGGAAATGATCAATATTACCTTTAATCTGAGCGAGTGGTCGGTGCTTTATTTTGTGAATGGTGTCGCCACGGCCGCTGCAGGCGGAGCGCTGTTAGGCTGGTTACTGTTTACTCAAAGTGGCAACCGCTCTTTGGCCCGCTTTGGTTTCTAAGCCTGCGCCATTGAAACGTCGCATAGCGGGTCTCTATGCCCGCTATCACTGCTGCCCTGCTTTTGAGTGCCCCGCCATTAACCCAGCTAGTACGATAACGTCAACCACTAGCCCTTAAACACTTTTCAGCCACGATTTATTTGTGTGGTATAGTTCGCTTAACCTTATCACATAGTCTTAATTAACCTTTCAATGGCAACAGAACGATGAGTGGTTCACTACAAGATCAATTATTGAATATGGGGCTGGCCAACAAAAAACAGGCCCAGGAAGCTAAAGCCCACAAGCGCAAAAAAGCCAAGAAAACCAAAAACGCGAAAAAGGCGGGCGAGCTGCCAGAAGACGTTCTCGCTAAAGAACAAAAGGCAGCTGCCGCTCGTGAAGAGCAGATTAAACGCGACAAAGAGTTAAACCTGAAACGGCAGGCAGAAAAAGAAAAACGCGCAGCCGAGGCTGAAATAAAGCAGCTGATTGAGAGCAATACCGTCGAGATACCCGAAAAAGACAGTGATATTGCCTATAACTTTGTTCACGGCACCCAGATTAAAAAGATTTACGTTAACAAAGAGCTGCAAACGAGGTTGGTGAAGGGGCTATTGTCTATTGCCATCTATGGCGATAGTTACCGCTTGGTGCCAGTAGATATTGCCGAGCGAATTCACAAACGAGACCCTGATATGGCGATCTGTATCGAGCAAAAAAATGACATCGACCCTGATGACCCCTATGCAGATTACCAAGTGCCTGATGACTTGATGTGGTAGTTATCGGCCATATCACATCACGACGATACAGGCGTTAGCCCTCCGCGAGCCGCCCATTCGCGGGGGCAACAACGCCTCCCCGTTAGACTACCCGCACTTTAATAACGTGCTCGACCTCATAAATAGATGCCAATAGCGCCTCGGTCGGCTCGCTCTCTACATCGATAATATTGTACGCAATATCGTCGCGACTCTTATTAAGCATATCGGTCACATTCACATTTTTATCAGCCAATATCGATAGAACATGCCCCAGCACACCCGGCACATTATGATTACAGAAGGTGATTCTTGGACCGCCTGACCGCTCCATTGTTAAGTTGGGAAAGTTCACCGAATTTTTGATATTGCCATTTTCCAGAAAGTCGACCAGCTGATCCGCCGCCATCACCGCGCAGTTATCTTCTGCTTCTGCCGTGCTGGCCCCGATATGGGGGGTAAAAATTACATCATCACGTCCAATCAGCTCAGGAATCGGAAAATCACTGACATACTTAGATAAACGCCCCTCATTAAGCGCCGAAATAACCGCCTCATTATCAACAATTTCACTTCTGGAAAAGTTCAATAGCACCGCGCCCGGCTTCGCTTGGGACAGGTTCTCGCCATTAACCATCTTGCGGGTTGCCTCAATAGAGGGAACATGAAGCGATATAAAATCAGAGCGAGCCATCAAGGAGCTAAGATTATCCATTTTCTTAATTCGACTCGATAAACGCCATGCCGCTTCGATGGAAATAGCCGGGTCATACCCTACCACATTCATCCCTAGCGCCAGCGCCATATCCGCCAGCATAGAGCCAATCGCTCCGAGCCCGACAATGCCCAATGTTTTGCCCGCCAGCTCGCTCCCTTTGAACTGCTTTTTCTTTGCTTCCATTTGCTTGGCCAGTTCTTTGGGCGGCACCGTTGTCCCCAGTTGACCAATAAAATTTATGCCCTCTGTGACCCCTCTACAACTCAATAACAGTCCGGTCAGTACCAACTCTTTAACCGCATTGGCGTTGGCCCCTGGCGTATTAAACACCACAATCCCCGCTGCAGAGCATTGGCTCACGGGTACATTATTAACACCGGCACCTGCTCGGGCAATTGCGGTAACGCCATCAGGCAAGGTTTCGTCCAGCAGGTTATGGCTACGCAAGATAATCGCGTGGGGCGAGCTGATTTCACTGCCCACTTCATATCGCTCGCGGGAAAACCGGTTAAGCCCTTTAACAGAGATTTGGTTATAGCTTCGAATTTTAAATGATTGAGACGGATTTTGAGGGTGAATCACGGTGCAGCTCCTTTTTTATTTTAATAACCCACACATAACCGAATTATGCGTGGGCTGGGTGCTTACTGCTGTCGTGTTGCTTTTCTAGAGTCCTCGATGTGCTGTTGGGAGTTAGCTAACTTCTTGATAACCCCATGCTAACCAAGGCATGAGCGCTTTCAGGTCACTTTCTTCAACGGTACTGCCACACCAGATGCGCAGTCCGGCGGGGGCATCCCGATAGGCCCCGATATCGAACGCGACGCCTTCTTGCTCCAGTAATTTGGCGAGCTGCTTGGTTTGCTCTTCAGTCAGATCAAGCGTTAAGCACACACTGGTGTTGGAGCGGGTCTCGGTGGTTGCCGCCAAAAAGTGTATCCAGCTGTGTTGCTCGACAAATGACTCAATAACCGCCAGGTTTTTACGGGACTTCTCGATGCAAGACGATACACCGCCAATCTGTCCAACCCAGTCCAGTGCGTCCAGATAATCGGCAACACATAACATTGAAGGGGTGTTAATGGTGGCCCCTTGAAAAATACCCTCAATTAGCTTGCCGCCCTTGGTCAGGCGGAAGATTTTAGGCAACGGCCAAGGCGGATTGTAACTCTCCAACCGTTCAACCGCTCGCGGGCTGAGAATAAGCATGCCATGAGCGCCCTCTCCCCCCAATACTTTTTGCCAACTAAAGGTAATGACATCAAGCTTTTCCCAATCCAATTCCATGGCAAAAACCGCCGATGTGGCATCACAAAATGTCAGGCCTTCACGGGTATCACTGATCCAGTCTGCATTTGGCACCCGCACACCGGACGTGGTGCCGTTCCAGGTGAAAATAACATCGTGCTCAGGGTTAGCCTTGCTCAAATCAGGCAGCTCACCATAATCGGCCACGTAACTGTTTACATTATCCAGTTTTAGCTGCTTAACAACATCGGTCTGCCACTCTTTGCCGAATGATTCCCAGGCAAACACATCGACCGGACGAGCCCCCAGCATTGACCACATCGCCATTTCCATAGCCCCCGTATCTGACGCAGGCACCACACCCACTCGATAGCCTTCTGGTAAACCGAGCATTTCTGCGGTATCAAAGCACGCTCTCTCAAGTGCAGATTTGCCGACTTTTGCCCGGTGTGAGCGGCCAAGTGTCGCAGTATCCAGTTGATCAAGACGGTAGCCAGGGCGCTTACTACAGGGGCCAGATGAAAAGTTGGGGTTTAAGGGTTTGCTAGCAGGTTTCATTAGAAGTCCTTGAATTTGAGATTGATAAAGATATAAACATCTCAGCGATATTCGTCAAGCAGAATGGGTGAATATCATCCGGTAATCGCGTAAGCTTGCAACCTATTAATCACCGAAAGGCTTGATGCTATGCTGCTTTTCAGCAGTGCTATTTTAAACCTCCGTGTTTAAGCCGAGCATTTTTTACGCATACGTTATTCGTACACAGGGAAGCAATATGTCGCAACACAAACTGGCTGGTCAGCCCGTTCCAGATGAAATGCTGATCAACATTCCTCGATTAATAAGCGCCTACTATTCAGAACAACCGAACCCCGAAAACCCGGACGAGTGTGTCGCGTTTGGTACTTCAGGCCACAGAGGCAGTGCTTTCAAACGGAGCTTTAACGAACATCATATCTTAGCCATCTCGCAAGCCGTTTGTGAACACCGAAGCGCAAATGGAATCAACGGCCCACTGTTTATGGGGATGGATACTCACGCGCTATCCGAGCCCGCATTAATCTCCGCCATCGAGGTATTTGCAGCCAATCAGGTCAACGTAAAAATACAAGCGGGCCGAGGCTATACCCCTACTCCGGTTATTTCCCACGCTATCCTGACTTACAATGCTGATAAAAATGCACATGCAGATGAAAGCCGCACCGAGTTGGCTGACGGCGTGGTCATAACCCCCTCTCATAACCCCCCAGAAGATGGCGGCTTTAAGTACAATCCACCCAACGGTGGCCCGGCTGATACCGATGTGACCCAGTGGGTTCAGGATAGGGCCAACCAACTAATAAAAGATGATCTTCGCGAAGTCAAAAGAGTCCCTTTTCAGCAGGCGATTAACTCTGCATATATTGCAGAATATGACTATATAACCCCCTACGTAGAGTCGCTTGATCAAGTCATTGATATGGCGGCCATTGCCCGCTCAGGGCTGAAAATTGGCGTAGACCCCATGGGGGGCTCAGGCATCGACTTCTGGGAGCCCATCGCTCAGCATTATGGCTTGGACTTACAGCTGGTAAACAAAAAAGTAGACCCGACCTTTTCATTTATGCGTGTCGATAAAGACGGCAAAGTCCGTATGGACTGCTCATCCTCTGCCGCGATGGCAGGGTTGATTGAGTTAAAAGACCGCTTCGATATCGCCTTTGGTAATGACCCAGACTATGATCGACACGGCATCGTCACCAAAAGCTCAGGCCTGCTCAACCCTAATCACTATCTGGCAGTCGCCATCGAGTACCTTTTCAAAACCCGCACCCAATGGCCTTCATCAACCGCAATTGGTAAAACCCTGGTCTCCAGTGCCATGGTTGACCGCGTTGCCAACCAACTTGAGCGAGAGTTAGTCGAGGTACCGGTCGGCTTTAAATGGTTTGTGGATGGCCTGGCCAACGGGCGCTTTGGTTTTGGCGGCGAAGAGAGCGCGGGCGCATCATTCTTACGTAAAGATGGCACCGTTTGGAGTACCGACAAAGACGGTATTATCCTCAACCTGCTGGCTGCTGAAATGACCGCCGTCACCGGAAAAGACCCTGGTCAACTCTACGCAGAGCTAACGGAGCGCCATGGCACGCCGCTTTACGCGCGCATTGAAGCTCCAGCAAATAGAGAGCAAAAAGCCGCGCTGAAAAAACTCTCAACCGACCAACTCACCGCAGAAACGCTTGCAGGCGACCCAATAGAAACCTGCCTAACCCATGCCTCAGGCAATGGTGCCGCTATCGGCGGGCTTAAAGTCATCACACAAAATGGTTGGTTTGCCGCACGCCCTTCAGGCACGGAAGATATCTATAAAATCTATGCCGAAAGCTTCTGCGGAGATGACCACTTACAGCAGATTCTAAAAGAAGCCCAACAGCTAGTAGACTCGGTTATTAGCTAATGCAACTCATGGTGCGTGCAGGCATTTACGCTTGCACGCATTGTGAAGATTAATTCCAACGCCCTTTTGTGCATGCCGTATTGCACTTTCGAACCTTACCCCAAACGTGCTTCCACACTCACCAAACATATCAAGCAACTGATGCCAGACGGCCCTCACAGGACATTGCAACCTCGTTTAAAACACGCCTCAAAAAAATGCCGCTGTATAATACCTGATGAGTCTTAATAATAATGAGCGTACCAAGGGTAGATGGAGAGCTTGGTCTGCAATGACTGAATAGGTCTATCTATTTGTTCCAAAAGGATTTTTAAAATCGTCCATGACTCGATGTATTTAAATAATACTTAAAAGCCCGTACAATCAGTAGTACTCTATTGACCATGTTGAACTAAACCGCTTCGCGGTAGCTTTTCGTTAGCCTCAGACATCCTGCAAGATCTCATTGTTCGACCAAACTTATCTCCAGCCAATATCGGCTGATTCTAAAGGAGATAAGAGATGACTCCATTACGTCAGAAAATGATTGACCTTATGCTGGTCAAGAGATTTTCTCCCCGCACTCAGCAAAGTTACCTATATAGTGTCCAGTCATTGGCACAATACTATCATTGCTCACCGGATCAACTGGGGCAGGATGAGATTCAGCGTTATCTGATTTACTTGGTGAAAGAGAAGAATCTGGCGGCAAACAGCTGTCGTTTGCAACTGAACGGCATCCGTTTTTTCTTTCACCATGTGTTAAAACGACCCCCTTATCATTTGGTTCTGCATTATCCTCGTCGCCCGCTACAGATACCGGAACTATTAAGTCGTAGTGAAGCGTTGCGTATTGTGAATGCTCCGCAGAACCTCAAACACCGAACTCAGTTGAAGTTGTGTTATGGCTGTGGTTTACGGGTCAGTGAAGTGGTGGCCGTACGGATTAAGGATATCGATGGCGAGCGTCAGTTGCTCCGGGTCGAGCAAGGGAAAGGCGCTAAAGATCGGTTTGTTCCGCTGTCGCCAAGGCTATTGGAACAGTTGCGAGAATATTGGAGACACTACCGTCCCCGAGAGCACCTGTTTGATTCAAACCATCTTGGTCATGCCACTGGAGTTTCAACTGTCCAAAGAGTCTACACCCGCAGTAAAAAGCAGGCGGGAGTCACGAAAAAAGGCGGTATTCATGCACTACGCCATGCCTTTGCTACCCAGCAACTGGAAGCGGGATTGCCGATTCACTTGCTCCAGTGTTGGTTAGGGCACAAGGATATCCATACCACGATGCGCTATGTTCACTGGGTGCCGCACTATCAAGCTGGTCGGAGCTGTTTTGCCGACTTATTGGACAAGGGAGGCTATCATGCTCCCGATTAAAATGTCTGACGTATTAGCTCAATTTGGAGCATCCTATTCGAAACAGTACCCTTTGCGCCCAGAGCAGCAACAGGTAGTCACTTGCATAAAGCAGTGCCGCACCGGAGTTTTGGGCGGTGTGCAGCTACACTGTAACCATTGTGGGTTTGAGCGTTCTCACTATTACTCATGCCGAAACCGGCACTGCCCTCAATGTCAGCAGCAGGCTTCTCAAGCTTGGCGTGACCAGCGGCAGCAGGATCTATTGCCAGTCCCATACTTCCACCTGGTGTTTACGCTACCGCATTCACTCAACGGGTGGGTAAGGCTGCACCCGAGAGAGATCTACGGGTTACTCTTCAATGCTGTTTGGCAAACACTAAAGCAGTTTGCCAGTGATCCGAAACGCCTGGATGGGCAGTTGGGTATGACAGCAGTGCTGCATACTTGGGGGCAACAGCTTGATCAACATGTCCACTTGCATTGTCTTATTCCCGCAGGCGCCTGGAATCAGGAAACTCAGCAATGGCACCCCGCTCGATCATCGTACCTGTTTCCGGTTAAGGCCCTATCCAGGGGATACCGGGGCCGTATGGTGAGTTTGTTGCGGCAAGCGTATGGAAACGGGGAGTTGGAGGGCATAACGCGCAAGGGAGAGGTCGATAAACTGCTGAATGAGTTAATGGGGAAAAACTGGGTTGTTTACACCAAAACATGTCATGGAAATCCTGAACGAGTGCTGGATTACCTGGCCCGTTATACCCATCGAATTGCCATCAGTGAATCACGTCTGCTAGAGCTAAAAGAGGAGTCTGTGCGGTTTCGCTGGAAGGACTACCGGGATGGCCAGCATAAAATAATGCAGCTAGCCGGCATAGAGTTTTTGCGGCGATTTTTGCAGCATGTGTTACCCAAAGCATTTATGCGCATTAGACATTATGGTTTTCTATCGAACCGGTACCGGAAAATTAAACTAGAGGCCATCAGGAAAAAACTGATGAACACAAACAGTCGGGATGCTACGACCCGTTCCGCAATGGATACAGAAGAAAATGATATAAAGGTAAAAAGTGCATCCGTGTGGTATTGCAGTCGCTGTAAGTCGATAGATACCCGAATATTGCCATGGATTGCACTATTAAAGGAGCGCCCGAGAATGATCTAAACCAAAGAAAGCAGTCAAGGTAATATATGATATAAAAATCGTCAGAGGTCGTCTCTGGGGAGAAGTGCGGAACAAAAACAGTGCTTATCACTTAAACAACTAAAAGTCGGTGTATTTAGAGTTAAGAAGACTATATGAAATGATGATTAGCCAGCAAAAATCATAGAGCAGCAAGAAGATTGCTTGTCTCTCACATACCTCACCTCATACAATCCCTATATAAAGAAGCCGTGCTAGGCGGCTTAGTCCAACAGACGTTTATGCGCCATGCTTCGCACAGCGCATAAACGCTAAGATGTTAGGCACAAGAAGGAACGAGATGGGTTCTACATATAGATATCTTTCTAATAAAGATGAAAACAAAGAAATATTTGAGTGGTTCTCGTCTTATGTAGTGGAAAAAATGGAGTCAAAAGGAGTTACTCATTTTTGGTTTAAAGAAATTGGGACTCTTGTCTATTCCGACAATGAGGTCATTGATCAGAAGAAATCACCAATTGTTTCTGTTTACCCCGTAAAACGAGTAAGAGGCGCATTGCTCTCAGTTGGAGAGGTTCATTTCTTGCCTGAAAAAATGAAGGATTCATTTCCTGAGCTTGATTCAATCAATAGAAAATTCGGGTCTTGGCTTAAGAAGAAAGAGTTAGTATTTTCCAATAAGTCTAGCTTTGAAGGGGCTTGGAATTATTACCTTGAAGGCTCTGTTAAGAATTATTCACAAGAAATATATGCATTTCCGTCTGGGCTAAATTTGCTAAAAAATGGGCAATATTTTGTTTCAGATAACGATACAAAAGGTATGCTAGAGACTGTTTGTAAAAAATTAGCATTGCGTGGTGTAGAGTGCGCAGAAAGTGCCTAATCGGGTAACCGGGGGTATCTAGCCCCCAGTCCCCACAACACCCTGCATGCGGGTCCGCACAGGGCGTTTCACTCAGGATAGTGAAGCTTAATCCATCCATCACGTAACGAATAAAGGCCCTCAGATTTCAAAAACTCCAATGACAGAGCTTGATTGATACCTGGAGTCTTAGCGCTACGCCATGGGCCCTTGCTGGTAATGCCACAGGCAACTGCCGCCTGAACGTGAACACCACGTTTCATGAGATTTCGTACTTTGGTTCGTGGCTTTCGCCATTGACGCCAGTAGGCCATCCGCACTCTGCGACGAATCCAATGATCCAGCTCGACACAATGCTGATAACAGTTAGCGATACCAAAGTAGTTAATCCAACCACGTAAGTATAGGCTCAGTTTGAAGAGCTGATATTTCATCGAAACTCCCCAGTTGCGATTCGTCAAACGCCGAACTTCCTGTTTAAATTTCTTAAGAGAGTTCGGGTGCCATTGAATGCGCCCAGCCTGGAAGGTAAATCCCAGGAACTTGCACTCACTGGTTTTGACGACGTGGCTTTTGGTCGTGTTAACAACCAGTTTCAGGCGGATTTCAAGAAAACGGGTGATACTTTTTAGTACCCGTTCGCCTGCTCTAGGACTGTTAACGAGAATCGTAAAGTCATCCGCATAGCGGGCAAAACGGTGTCCCCGTTTCTCAAGTTCTTTGTCCAGCGGGTCGAGCATGATGTTAGCCAATAAGGGAGATAATGGACCTCCTTGAGGTACACCTTCTCGACTCTCGATGTAGAACTGGTTATCGATAATCCCAGCTCGGAGGTAACGTTTGATCAGTTGTAATAGGCGCTTATCCTTCACCTTTCGGCCAAGAAGCGTCATTAGCAGATCGTGGTTAACTCGGTCAAAGAACTTGGACAGGTCAACATCAACGGTAAAACGGCGTCCCGTTTTGATGATGCGTTGAACCTGCTTTACCGCCTGTTGCCCATTTCGGTTAGGCCGGAATCCAAAGCTATTGCTAGAAAAGCCGGGATCGAAGATAGGCGTAAGCACTTGGGCGATGGCTTGTTGAATCACGCGATCAGTGACCGTGGGAATCCCCAGTTGGCGTTTACCACCATCAGGTTTATCGATTTCCACTCTTCGTACTGGAGCCGGTTTATATCGTCCTGAGTTCAGGTCATTAACCACCGTTTTCCAGTGCCCATCTCTTACCCAAGCAGGGAACTCATCAATGGTCATGCCATCAATGCCAGCGGCTCCCTTGTTGGCTCGAACTTGTTTCCAAGCCCTTTGAAGATTCTCGGCTTGGAAGATTTGTTCGAATAGATTATTGCCAAAGGCTGGCTTCAGATCACTACGCTGAGTCACGTCATCGCCAGTCGGCGTTCGTGTATTCAAGTCTGACAAGGCTCCTCCTTTATTCAACTAAGTGTTCAGGCCTTCACCATGTCCCATCCATTACGATGGGCGTTGGGCTACTATGCCGTCTGCTGACTTCTGATAGATCACCACCATAATTGCTTATCGTAGCGCTCCCTTTGCTAGGCTGGGTTGCTGCTGGTTCGCTCGCATCCAATCGCAGCTATTGATGCGCCAAGAGTTGATCAACCAGGCTCTCACTGGTAATCTCCGCAGCGTAAGCGCAGGACGCTTGTCTATCAGATCTCCCCGGATAAGAGCATTAACTTTCACTACACAACTGCATCATTTACGGTGGCCGTTAGATCACCTGGCTTCGTTGTCTTGTGCCAACTCGCCTTCAGCCTACGCCTCATATGATGTTCTTGTTCATCAGCTCGCAGCTTTGCTAGCGGCTTCCTCCAGACCGCTCCTCACGGATTGGCCCTTGCCATTCGCTAGTAGTTATCGTTAAATCGTTTAGGATTGATTTAACGGTGACCTTCCTACAGAGGACTTTCACCTCATTAGTTAATGCCCATGCCGGGCGTACACAAGTCAATCAACTACGCGCCTTTCAGGCGCCGGACGCAGCAAAGCTGCGCCGGTTATTGAGGCGTTAAAGGTCGTCAAATGTTCACCGCATATTACATGGAGTTTACAAAAGGCCGAAATGGCTCAAAAAGCTTTGTTGGTGGCCAGCCAGAGAAATTGCCATCAGTTTTCCCATGGCCTGAAAATGAAAATAGTGAATGGGGTTTTCTTTTAGAGCTAGAAGTTGATGGTAAGCGAATTGATCTACCTAATGTCTCAGCCATACAACTTTGGGGAACAATAGATGATGGAGATGACCCATCTCCTGTTGCGTTAATAATTAATAAAAGTAGCCCTGAAAGAGTTGGTGATGTTCCAGTTCACCCGTATGCAATTGAACATGATATCAATTTCATAGAAAAACCTGACCCCTCAGAATATCCTGAGGGAGCAACTAAGGTGGAACAAGGGAAACTGTTTAAATCAAAAGTAGGTGGATTGAACCCATGGTCAAAAGAAGGGAGTGGGCAATTACTTTTTCAAATTCACGAAATGCCAGTACTCTTCAATTTTGCAGGTAGGGTCGCATCTGCTTTTTTAGCTCCAAATGGGGAAATCTCGGTAGAATTAAACTAAAACCTTTAACCAGAAGCAGCATAAGCAGCATAAGCAGCATAGGACAGCCACTCACTCCGGCTTCGCCTCCGCAAGTGTCTGCCTATGTGCTTGGCGTTGAGGCTGTAGAAAAACCTCCATTTCCAACCAAATATTGATAAACTGATTCCAACAGACACGGAGTCAGTTTATGCCCAAGTTTATTCCCTACAATTATGATCAAACTTCGATGGTCGTGATTAACTATCAAGATCAGTTACAGCCTAGTACGTTTGAACACACGATCCATTATTTGATTGATAATAAGCTCGACCTCTCAGTGTTCTATCCCAAATTCAAGAACGACGATCAGGGGCGTCCAGCTTATGATCCCGCTATCTTGTTAAAGATCATCCTGTTTGCTTACTCTAAAGGCATCACGTCGAGCCGTGAGATCGAGTGGTGCTGCCAAACCAACATTATTTTCAAAGCGCTATCGTGTGATACCGTGCCGCACTTTACGACCATTGCTAACTTCGTGAGTAGTCGTTCCGAAGAGATCGAAGGCCTCTTCGAACAGATTCTGTTGATCTGTAGTGAGCAAGGTCTGCTGGGCAATGAACTCTTCGCGATTGATGGTTGCAAAATGTCTTCGAATGCGGCGAAAGAGTGGTCGGGTAAATTCAAAGAGCTGGAAGCGAAACGGGCAAAGCTGAAGCAACACTAACAAGACACCCACTCTATAAAAAATCAATAATTCATCATCCATTCGATACTTCGCTCTCAATAACGTGAAAAAGAGTAAGTCAACAGGCCATTACTCGGTTCCTGTTGGAGTCTGATAGACATTTTGTAAGGTTGACGAAAAATCCGTCAGTCCGAGATCGTCATGAATCCTCAGGCGAAAGCCTGATCATCTTGGTAGGTAAGGGGGCGTTAGAAACAGGTTATCAGGCTGACAATAACTCCCTACAACGTTGCAACCCTCTAGGTCGTTGGTAACCCAGTGTCTGATAAGCCTCTTTCACCTTGTCTTCATCACCAACAAAGTGTTGAAAGTGTTTTTCGAAGTCTTGGGTGAGCGCCTTCCATTGGCATGGCGTTAGTGCGAGTCGTTGCAATATCGGTGGCAGATTGTGATCGATAACGCCGCGTTTGTCATCACGAGAGATCTTGCCGGTCCAATCGACCAGCGCCAGGTAATCGGTGAGCTCATAGGGGAGCCCGTCTGGCATATCCTGCCGTGGATTGCCGGCAAACGGTAGCATGTGCCGGGGTTGATGAGGTCGTTCAGTTTGTTGAGCACATTTGATCCGCGCTTTGACGGAGGTGTGATCAGAGGTTTCCGGCGTATCGGCTATGCCCGCACGGATCGGGTTGAGATCCACATAGACCATACAGGCCGCCAGTGCCTTTTCATCGAGTAAGGCTTGGGATTTGAATCGCCCTTCCCAGAAGCGGCCGGTACAGTTATCTTCGTGATTGGCCTTGCGTGCGATGTGCTCATTCAGGTTACGCATGAACCAGCTGATACTGTAGAGCCTCTCCCTCCAGGTTTTCACCACGCAGTCGAGTTGTTGCTGTTCGGCCGCCCCCAGCGGTTGCCCGGCGATAAACCGTTGGGATAGGTGATTGCCTGCATATAGCAGGTGCCAGCGTTCGATCACCTGTTGTTTACTCCAGGACTTGGCTAGTCGCTCATTAACTCGCAGGACGGTATGAGTGTGGTTTGACATCACTGCATAGGCACATAACTCGATGGCAAATGCCTCAACCAGTTTGACCAGCCGGTCTTCAATCCATTGGCGTCGATGTTCATAACTGACGCCGGTGTGATGGTCATCTCCACATAATAAACTACGACGGACACAGCGGGAAACGCAATGATAGTAGGGGGTAGTGTCGAGGGCAATCAGCGTTTTTCGGGCTTTGGGCATGAGACAACTCCTTGTATGACTGTTTACATTCCTTGTAAATAGGGCTGGTTAAATATCCAGTATTAAGCGAGTACTGTCAACTGTTAATATGGGTGTCTCATTTAATCTCTTAAGCAGATCTCCCCAGATAAGAACATGAACTTTCCCTACGCAACTGCATCATTTACGGTGGCCGTTAGATCACATGGCTTCGTCGTCTTGTGCCAACTCGCCTTCAGCCTACGCCTCATATGATGTTCTTGTTCATCAGCTCGCAGTTTTGCTAGCGGCTTCCTCCAGACCCGACCTCGCGGTTAAGCCCTTGCCATTCGCTAGTAGTTAGCATCTAATAACGATATTAATCGCTATGGATGGTGACCTTCCTACAGAGGACTTTCACCTCATTAGTTCATGCCCATGCTGGGCGTACACAAGTGGCTGCTGTCGGACAAATTTTCCGCTGTGCTCCAAATTTGCCGCAGAGCGCGGCGTTATGAGTAGTGAGTAAGTAATGGAAAGCAACTTAGTCGGTATGATTTTCATTACCTTTGGGTTAATTTTAGCTTGGGAGTTTATGATTAAAAAACTTCTTCACAGACTAAAGCATAACCATAAAAGTGTATTTATAAGTTTAGGAGGGGATGATCTCCTTATTAATAAGTCATCGAAAAACGGCTGGCTTTTATTGAAATGGCTATTCTCACTTAAGTGGAGAAATCTGAATGATCTTTTCTTAAGTGTATACTGTCCTTTCTTAATGTTTTTTGTTGTTGTGTTAACCATTATGATGATTTTGTTTCCCGTATCGGTTCAATTTTATGTGGAGTAACATGAATCATAACCAATACATCAAAGATCGCCCCTGCGCGGCTGAACCTCCAATCGCTACGCGATTTCCGGCCCTTTATGTTGGCGTTAGGTGAAATAAGTATGCGGAAAAATTTCCAACAAGTAGTGTGTTTTGCTCTGTTCTTTTGCATGTCTGGTTGCAACAACATGAGTGAGAGCGTTTCACCTGATGGGCAAGTTATCGCACAACTTAAATTAGCTGGTTCAAATCTATCTAAAGAGCATCCAATCGAGTTTTTCATTTATGCACCTACCAAAGAGTCAGCAAACGAAATCGCTGGCACAATAGCAGCACAAGGTTTTAAGGGTAGCGTAGAAAAAGCTGCTAGCAAAAACTCCTGGCTTGTCTATTCGGTTAAAAATATAGTGCCAACAGAGGATAGAATGAGAAAAATTAGGGCATCTTTAAATGCTGTTGCGTCTTCTGTCGGTGGTGAATATGACGGCTGGGGTACTCCGATTGTTAAATAAACTAAATCACCTAACCAGGCCAATCAGCATCAGCCCTGCGGGCTTGGACAGCTTTTCCGCGGCTGCGCCGCTCCAAATCTGCCGCTGTTGGCAACGTTATGTGAAAAAGGGGGGGGTATGAGAAAAATAATTTTATTTGTTTTAATGTATTTACCTATTGTGGTTTATTCCACTGAGGTCGTGTTTGAGGGGATTCCATTAAAGAAAATTGAAACTAATGAAAACTCTTCGAATACAAGTCTTTTAACGAAATCGCAATCATCAGAATATAGAGTAACCATTATAAAAGAGGGTGAAAATTATTACTGGGCATCTAGAGGGAATGTACAGCTTGTACCCATACAGTCAGGTTTTTATATTACATTTCTAGCGGTAACTGGTGCAGGCTATGTTCGCACTTTAACTCCTGAAGCTAGAAATCTTTTTAAACAAATGCCAAAAGAAGAACAAGAAAAACAATTTTTGTATTTTGAGCATCTTGTTAATCAGATGGGGTCTATAACCTACTATGGTAGATAGTAATCACATAATCGGGGGTATCTAGCCCCCAGTCCCCACAACACCCTGCATGCGGGTCCGCACAGGGCGTTTCACTCAGGATAGTGAAGCTTAATCCAACCATCACGTAACGAGTAAAGCCCCTGAGATTTCAGGTAGTCCAAAGACAAAGCTTGATTGATCCCTGGGGTTTTCGCACTACGCCATGGCCCTTCTCCTCGGGGAGCCTACTTTTGGTGCTGGTAATGCCACACGCGACTGCGGCCTGGACATGAACACCTAGCCTCATCAGACTTCGTACCTTAGACACAGCATAGGACAGCCACTCACTCCGGCTTCGCCTCCGCGAGTGTCTGCCCATGTATTTGGCGTTATATTTTATATTGATGCGCGGTGCGCATCATGCTACTCTTTATTTCATGATCAAATCTTTTAAACATAAAGGCCTTAGAAAGTATTTCGAAACAGGAAGTACAGCAGGCATTCAAAATAGCCATGCGAGAAAGCTAAAGATGCAATTGGTGGCTATCGATACTGCTCAGGTCATCGAAGATATTGATTTGCCCGGTTATCAATTACATTCGCTCAAAGGGGAGCGTGAGGGTATTTGGTCTATTTCCGTTAACGGTAATTGGCGGGTCACTTTCGAGTTTAAAGATGGCAATGCATATATATTGAACTACGAGGACTATCACTAATGAGCATGTACAATCCTCCTCACCCTGGCGAGTTTATCAAAGCAACTTATCTAGATCCTTTCGGCTATAGTTGTCGCTTTCTAGCTAAACAACTCGATGTAGCCTCCTCTACGCTTAACCGCATCTTAAAAGGGCAAAGTGGCATAACTCCTGAAATGGCATTACGGCTTTCAAAGTCAATTGGTCGTACACCAGAAAGCTGGCTTGCTATGCAAGACAACTACGATCTTTGGCAGGCTAAGCAAAATATCAACTTGGGTAATGTGCACGCAGTTTCTTTTGAAGTCGACACTAACAAGACACTCACTCTATAAAAAATCAATAATTCATCATCCATTCGATATTTCGCTCTCAATAACGTGAAAAAGAGTAAGTCAACAGGCCATTACTCGGTTCCTATTGGAGTCTGATAGACATTTTGTAAGGTTGACGAAAAATCCGTAAGTCCGAGATCGTCATGAATCCTCAGGCGAAAGCCTGATCAGAGGTTTCCGGCGTATCGGCTATGCCAACTGTTGTTATGGATGTCTCGTTAAATCTTCTTTAATCTCCTCGTTTAATCTCCACCAATCCGCAAGTGCTAGGCGTTAACTGTAAAAAGCACCTCTTCGTAAGCATTGACTGTGTAAGTACATCATAACTACAATGTAAGGCCATGGATCATTTAAACTTCGAATGGGATGCAAATAAAAATGCATCAAATATCAAGAAGCACGGCGTCTCATTTGATGAGGCTAAAACTGTGTTTACTGATGAGTACGCGCGGCTAATTAATGATCCTGACCACTCTGAAGATGAAGACAGGTTCATTCTTCTTGGGGCAAGCATTGACTCTAAATTATTGGTTGTTTGTCACTGTGTCAGAGAGGGTGAAAGCATACGAATAATTTCTGCGCGTAAAGCTGACAAACAAGAACACAAAGTATATGAGGGTTACCGTCATGCGCGATCATTATGATTTTTCTAATTCTGTAAAAAACCCTTATGCCAAAAAACTCAAGAAGCAAGTCACAATTCGTCTTGACGAAGATACCATTGAGTATTTTAAAGGGCTCGCAGATGATAAGGGTATTCCATATCAAAGCTTAATCAACTTGTATTTAAGAGACTGCGCTCAGTCACATCGTGATCTGAAAATGCAGTGGCAATAATCAGTTAATCAGGCCACCTTGCATCGCCCCAGCAAAAAGACGCTGGGGCTGGATCTCACTTCGTTAGGCCGAAAATAGCAGCGTTAAGGCTGTAGAAAAACTAAATTGAATTTTGTTCAAGTGATATTGAACATAAACTAAAAATGGCACCGCTACGTGAAAAGCAGATCGGTTTTACCTCTACTTTTCATTTTGAATTAACGTACGCGCGTATCATTGAAAACCGGTTAGTTTTTATGAGTTCATTTGTACTGTTATTATTCGGAAAGTCTGGAGCCGGGAAGTCTTTTGCAGGAGATATACTCGCAGAGCTATTGGGCTGGCATGTATACCACGCCGATGCAGATATAACCGATGAAATGAGAGCCGCATTAAGCGAACATAGACCATTCACAAATGAAATGAGAGACCATTACTTTCAAATAATGGTGGATAAGGTGCTGGATCTGAAGCGGAATCATCAATGTATCGTCGTCACGCAAGCGGTTTATAAAAAACAGCATAGAGATTACCTTTTGTCGAATATCCCGGATTTGGAATTAGTGTGTGTTCAATCTACGGAAGGCCTTATCTCAGAAAGGTTGTCAAAACGAGAAGGGGGAATTAGTTCCGCGAGTGCGAGAGCGCTGAGTAATGACTTCGAGGCACCTGAAGAAGGGGCCAAAGTTATAAAAAATAATGGTTCGAAGTTTGATTTAATTAGGCAGTTCATAAACATAGCACAGAAAATGCCTAACACATTCAGCCAACAGGACATCGCAAAATTGCGCCTCTGCCTAAGAGGTTGAGACTACATCGCGGCTTATGGCTACGTTATTAAATACGTTATTAAAATCGATGCACTGAACAATTAGGGCAAAAACGATAATGATGAGAAAACCGAACCAGGTTAACTAGCACCCTTGTGGCGAGCCGTTGTCGCTAAGCTCCCGTTTGAATTAACTCAATACTATAGCCATCTGGGTCCTCGATAAATGCAATGAGTTCTTTATCATCAAAATTCATTGGCCCAGGCTCTCTCGTGATTTTGACCTTTGAGTCTCTGAGTCGCCGACAGAAATCAGTGATATCGCCGACTCCGAAAGCCAAGTGCCCGAATGCGTTACCCTTTTCATATTTTTTCTCTTCCCAGTTGTTTGTCATATTATTTCCATTAAGTAACAGCCCTCTAGTGGCTGAGCGCTAAAGGGCTGAGGATGGTTAATTAGCTTGCTAGCTGTATTGATTCGCCAAGCTGCTCATTTTTATAGGCTTTACCTGCAATCCCCCAGAGTCCGTCAACAGCGTATACGGCACTCACCCAGATTGACTCCTTTGGTAGCTTTCCGTCGGTATAGGTCAGCACGATATCAGTAACGTCTTTCACGAATTTATCTTTCTGAGCCTGTGTGCCAAATGTAAAAGATGGAACTTTAAGTTCAACAATGGCTAATGTTGAGACTTGCAAGCCTGCAAACGTTAACCCCTTATCGATGAAGACAACTTCTCCGATAACATTCGGAAGCATGAATCGGTTGTCGCTGATTTGGTGGTTATCCAAAAATGCTTGGCCAACCTCTTGGTGCATTTTCTTGGCAGCCTCATGTGAAACGAGCCCTTCGGTCATGGTGATTTGAATAGGCATGTTACTTTCCTCAAATGGTAGTAGTGAATTAATAGATAGTGATCACTATATTTAGTATAGATAGAGATCGATATTTATTTCAAGTAAAATATAATGATCGTTATCTATTTTTTGTGAGGTAAGCAGATGAGAGCGTCACGCGAGCATATGGAAAAAGTACGCAGCCATATATTGGAGTCGTCCGAGCAGGGGTTTCGCGAGGAAGGGTATAGCGGCTTGGGAATCAATGGTCTGGCAAAACGTGCAGGGATGACCTCAGGGGCTTTCTACGGACATTTTCCCTCAAAGCGCCAAGCATTTAAGGAAGTTATTGAAAGTGGAATGAAAGACTATATCGACTCAATTCAGCAATTTGAGGAAAAATACCAAGAGCAATGGCCGCTGCACTTCCTCGATTTCTACCTCAGCAGCGAACATGTGGATGACCTTGCCCATAGCTGTGTCGTTCCTGCGCTTTCAGCGGATGTCATGCGCTCTGACGAGGAAATAAAAGCAACCTACTCAACCTTACTTGAGAAAGTCGTAAACCAACTCAGTAACGGAGCAGGCGAGCATGGCAAAACAGGGGCGTTGGCCCTGGTATCGCTGTTAGCTGGCAGCGTAATGATTGCGCGCTGTGCTTCAACACCAAAACAATCTAAAGAGATACTGGATGCGGCTCGGTTGTTGGCGAACACTATCGTTTCAGACTGACGTTGAGCATAAAAATTTGACGGTGGACGAGCCTGACCGGCTCGTCCCCTTCCCCGTGCGCCCTATTTAGTCACATCCGCTAAGAACCCGGAAAACAACGCCCAGGATTGCTTATCAGCATCCTCCCGATAACGTTCTGAGCCAAATACGGTAAAGGCATGTGGTGCTCCGCCATAGGTCACCATGCTGTTAGCGACATTATCGGCTTCAAGTCGTTTGGCTAAGTCGGCAAAATCATCCATGGTTATCGCCGTATCTGCCGAGCCATGCATGATCAGAACTTTGCCTTTGGTTTTGCTGTAATCCTGCCCCTCTGGCGTCGCTAACCCACCATGAAATGTTGCAAAGCCTTTTAGGTTTGCCCCCGAACGGGCCATTTCAAGCACGGCTGCACCGCCAAAGCAGTAACCCATTGCAACTGCGTTTTTATCATTCCCACCCTGCGCTTTTGCGGTTGCCAGCGCAGCGTTCATCAATGCGCGCATTTTCTCACGGTTTTTATACAGCGCTCCAGTGTGCTGCTTCTTATCGACCACCTCTGTAGGTCTAACCCCTTTACCAAATAAGTCAGCAGCAAAGACAGCAAACCCCATGCTCACCAGCATTTCGGCTCGTTTTACTTCATAATCTGTTAGCCCGTCCCAGTCATGAAGCAGCAGCACCAAGGGTGCCTCCATGCCGGGTGATGTGTAATAGCCCTGATACGACTCACCGTTAACAGTGTAATCAACATACTTTCCGGCGGAATAAGAAAGTGACGTTATGCAGCACATGAACACAAAAAGAAGTAGTTTCATTGTTTGGCCCCTATTCGATTGCAATAAATCTAAACACCCAAGTAACAACAATACTAGTTTATAGCGCTGAATTTGCCTTCTCTGCCTAATAGCAGGTGAGCACACCGACAAACGAACTAAACAGAAAACGGCAGGCGTCTCGATACCGCTTCTGATATTCGTGGAAAGTAATAATAAAAGCCTCGCCCCAATCGTGTTTTGGCATCAATAATCACAGGCGGTCTCTCTTCAACCGCTCTCACGATCCACTCTGCGGCTTCTTCAGGTGACATGCCCGGCAGCTTTTTGAATGTCTCTGTGGCATTGCTCATGGGGGTGTGAACCAGCGGGAAGTGCACTTGAGTAATCGAAATACCCTTATCTTTCAGCTCCACACGCATGCATTCTGCAATTGAGTCCAGTGCAGCTTTACTGGCATTATAGGGGCCAAAACCCGCAACTGGCAGCATGGTTCCCCAGGTAGACGAATTGATAATATGCCCTTCTCCAGCGTCTATCATTGCAGGTAACAGCTTCCGGGTAAGTCGCATGGGTGAGTAGTAGTTGAGTTGCATACAGCGTTCAAAGTCGTGATACCGCTCCAATGAGTCCACTAAAGGACGGCGAATGGAACGCCCGGCATTATTAACCAACACATCAACCTTTGAGTGTTCGTGAAGTATTTTTTCACCAAGCTGGTCAACGGCTTCAAGATCAGACAAGTCGGCTGAATAGGCCTGCGCTTGCCCCCCTGCATGCTTAATAATATCAACTACGTCATTCAGCGCATCTTGTCGCCTCGCAACCAGTAACACCTTTGCCCCGGCTTTAGCTAATTGAATAGCTGCGGCGCGGCCAATGCCACTCGATGCGCCAGTAATTACCACTGTTTTGCCTTTGGTTCGATTGTTATTTTTCATCGTGATCCCACTGAATCAAATTCAAGCCATTACATTCAATTTTAGACTGCTTTATTGCTTTCATTATGGGGAAAATAAATCTATTTAAATTGACCACCGGGCCTACCCAATCTGATAAAATTGCCACGTTTAAGTCACCATTTACTACTTGATAGGCAATTCACACCATGCAATTTATTATTGGACAACGCTGGGTCAGCCATACCGAATCAAAATTAGGCTTGGGCATCATTTCCGAGGTTAATGGCCGACGTATTACAGTTAGTTTTCCTGCTGTGGGCGAAGAGCGCACTTACGCCGCAGACAATGCCCCCTTAAGCCGTCTGATCTACAAAGAAGGGGAAGAGATCACCACATTGGATGATTTAAAATATCACGTTACAGCAACAGAAGAAGTGGATGGTATTTATATCTACAACTGTGTAGATAGTGAAGGCAACAAGCAGATTGTCGAAGAGCTTGATTTAAGTTGCTTTATCCAGCTGACCGCGCCACAACACCGGTTATTTAGCGGGCACTTTGACAAAAACAAAGCATTTACCCTCAGAATTGAAACCCTGAATCATATTCACCGGCTACAGCAGTCATCCGTAAAAGGGCTGTTAGGCGCCCGAACCAACCACCTGCCCCACCAGGTTTATATTGCCAATGAAGTAGCCCAACGGTTCGCGCCTCGCGTTCTGCTAGCTGATGAAGTCGGTCTGGGTAAAACTATTGAAGCCGGTATGATATTGCACTATCAACTGCATACAGGCCGAGCGAAAAGAGCACTGATCGTGGTACCAGACAGCCTTATCCACCAATGGCTGGTCGAGATGCTACGTCGGTTCAACCTGGCATTCTCAATATTTGATCAGAGCCGTTATGAAGCACTGACTACGTCAAACAGTGAAGACGAAAGCGAGTTTGAAGCAAGTGCCGAGTCAAACCAGAACCCGTTTGAGACCGAGCAGCTAGTACTTTGCAGCCTGGACTTTCTTACAGAAAACCAGGCTGCCATGGCTCACGCTGTCGAAGCATCATGGGACTTACTGGTTGTTGACGAAGCGCACCACCTGCACTGGAGTGAAACCGATGCCAGCATTGAATACCAGTGTGTAGAACAACTGGCAGCCAATAGCGCGGGCCTGTTACTACTAACAGCAACACCTGAACAAGTAGGTATTGAAAGCCACTTCGCCCGCCTGCGTTTGCTAGACCCGTCACGCTTCTATGATTTGGAAAGCTTCAAGCAGGAAGAGGCCGGTTATCAGCCACTGAACCAACTGGTACAGCAGTTAGTCGGCCTGCAGGAGAGCGGTGAAGCCATTAGCCCGGAGCTGCTTAAGCAATTGAGTGAGTTCACAGATATCTCTGACGAGAGTGATATTGAAGGCATCATTTCACGATTGCTAGACCAGCACGGCACCGGACGTGTGCTATTTCGTAATACCCGTGCCGCGATCAAAGGTTTTCCAAAACGCCAGTTAAACAGCTACCCACTGCCAGTACCCGATCTCTACCTGGGTCAAACAACAGGCATTACCGGCCTCTACCCAGAGGTGGTCGTCGAAGAGAACGACTGGATTAAGGACGACCCTCGTGTTGCATGGCTGGAAGCCAAGCTTAAACAACTCAAATCTGAAAAAGTACTGGTGATCTGCGCCAATGCCAGCACCGCCGTTGCTTTGGAGCAATATCTGCAACTACGCGCAGGTATTCGCAGTGCAGCGTTTTACGAAGGTTTATCGATTATCGAACGTGACCGGGCATCGGCCTACTTTGCCGAGACCGAAAGCGGTGCACAAACATTAATTTGTTCAGAAATCGGCAGCGAAGGGCGTAACTTCCAGTTTGCGCATCACCTTGTATTATTTGACCTGCCGTTAAACCCTGATCTGTTGGAACAACGGATTGGCCGCCTGGATCGTATTGGGCAAACTGAAACCATTCAAATTCATGTTCCCTATTTGGAAGGATCCTCTCAAGAGAACCTGTTCCGCTGGTATCACGAAGGCATTAATCTGTTTGAGCAGAGCTGCTCGGTGGGTTACTCGATTTATGAGAAGTTCGAACTTGAGCTTTTGGAGCAGCTACAGGAAACCGATGGCGCAATTGATTCACTGATCCAGGCAACCGCCAGCCACACGGAGAAAATGCGCCAACTGCTTCATGAAGGACGAGACCAGCTGCTGGAGCTGAACTCATGCAAGCTTCCAGAAGCAGAAGCCATCATCTCGACCATTGAAGAAGAGGAAGATAGCCCGCTGCTTGAAGAGTTCATGATGCGGCTGTTTAACCAGTTTGGCGTTGATCAGGAACACCATTCAGACCATGCCCATGTAATCCGCCCGTCAGACCACATGTTTACCAGCCACTTTCCGGGCCTCAAAGACGATGGAAATACCATCACATTCTCCAGAGAGAAGGCCCTCTCCCGAGAAGATATGGAGTTTCTCAGCTGGGAGCACCCCATGGTGGTTGAAACCATGGAAATGGTGCAAACCGCTGAGCTGGGTAACGCCACCGTTTCCACCATCTCGGTAAAAGGGCTACAGCCAGGCACCTTACTGCTGGAAACCTATTACACCGTCAACTGTATCGCCCCGAAACAACTGCAGGTTGAGCGTTTTTTACCGATCACCCCCATACGAGTCATGTCCGATGTCAATGGCCGTGACCTGGCAGAGGTTCTGCCGCACGAACGTCTCAACGGAATGTGCGAGAAAGTAAAACGAAATACCGCTCAGGCGATTGTTAAACAGGTGCGTGGCGACATTGAGAAAATGCTCACCCATGCTGAAAAAATCGCTGAGCAGGCATTACCTGATATCCTGAGTGCTGCTAGCCAACGAATGATGACCAGCTTAAAAGTTGAAGTTGATCGTTTAGAAGCGCTAAAAGCGATTAACCCAACGATTAGGGACGAAGAGATTGACTTCTTTAAGCAGCAAATGGGAGCATCGGCGGAAGCCATTAATCGCAGTACTGTGCAGTTACAGGCCATCAGGGTTGTAGTGACTAACTAACCCTGACCCGCGGTGAGTTGAAAATTGGGGGGACTGCCCCCATTCTTTATACGAACGCTATATCAATGCCAAAGTAACGAAAAAAATACAGACCCGAATGGCACATACTTAAGCTTGTCATCCTCGCGAATGCGGGGATCCATAGGGTTGTAGACTCCGAAATGGATTCCCGCCTGCGCGGGAATGACAGTACTGAGTCATTATGTCTTAAGTAGGTGCCAACAATACAGACCTTTATTCGACCCAACAAGAGAAACACGCCATTATGAGCAATGACCAGCTGCCAGAGATTAAACTGGATACCGACAACCTGTACCGCGAAGAGATGTTCACCGACCATAAAGTCGGAACACTAAGAAGAATGACGCCTGTCACTACAGAAGGTGAGCCAGATAGCAGCCGCGAAGTCCTGTATGTTGGCCAGGCTCAGATGATGACCCCTGCGGGAGCACTGCCACTTAATTTTGAAATTGAAGCCACATCGTTGACTGATGCACTGGATAAGTTTGGCACCGAAGCTCAGGCCTGTCTGGAGCGAACACTGGAAGAGCTGCGTGAAATGCAGCGTCAGCAGGCATCGTCCATTGTTGTTCCCGGCCAAGGTGGCGGAGTGGGCGGTGGCATGGGTAGCGGCGGCATCCAAATCCCCTAATTGCCTTTGATCTATCCCGATAAGTGTCTTATCCTTAATACGACATAGCCGTGTTAAACCCGCATCGTTCGCGGGTTTTTCTTTGGGAGAATAAGAAGGTGAAAGATTGAATGTTCGAGCGCGACGATTTGCGATAGCAATGCTCATCTATGTGCTGGGGGTGATCGGTATTGCCACAGCCAGCTATTGGCTTGAACGACAACGCTATATGGAAGAGATTGATGCTCGCCTGCTCGCAGCGGCCAGTAATATTCCCTCAATACTCCCGGCTGACTTCCATGATATTGCCCGCACCCCAGACGCCATATCTAAAGAACAAGACCAGTACAACCTGGAGTTGATGTCTCGCCATACCCGCAGTGGAAACCTCACGTACCTCTATAGTTATGTGATGTACGATGGGATGATCCACTTTACTTCCTGCAACTACACGCAGGAAGATATAGAGAAAGATCAGGTGGTCACCTACTGGACATCTTACCCTGAAGGCTCTCAGGAGTACTTCGACGCGATGACCGCAACAGAACCCGTCTACGTCACAGCGGGTGACCGCTGGGGACTGTTTCGAACAATATTGATTCCGCTGAAGTCGCCCGGTGGGCAGCCCTATGTTGCCGCCGCCGATATGGACATCACCGTTATCCAGCAATCACTAATGCGTAAAGTGATCTCTATTGTCGGAATCTGCCTGCTACTTTTTCTGTTAGCGATTCCTCTTTTATATGCCTATCGTCAGACATACTCTGAGATGAATCGCAAACTGGTTGGATTAAACCGCCAGCTTCAAGACGATATTGATCAGGCCATGAAACTGGAAGCCGAATTAAAAGAAGCGACCCAAAAGGCCAATACCGCGAACAAAATTAAAGACCAGTTTCTAGCTAACATGAGCCATGAACTTAGAACCCCAATTAATGGGGTACTAGGCATGAACCAGCTGTTGCTGGATACTCACCTGACTCCCGAACAACGGGAATACACTAAACTAGGAAGCAAAAGTGCTAAGGTTCTGCTGGACACCATCAACCAGATACTTGACCTGGCAGCCATTGAAGACGGAGGGCTGGTGACCAAACCAGAACCTGTCGACTCGGTGAAATTTTTCAATGATATTGTTGAGATGTTCTCTTCTCAGATTGCCGAGAAAAGGCTCGACCTGACCCTTAAACTGGAAGCAGAAATACCTGCCGAAATTAGCATTGACCCCGTCAGGTTGCGGCAAGTGCTGACCAACCTGATAGCCAATGCCATCAAATTCACTCACAAAGGTGGGGTTCAAGTATTCCTGCGCTGGCAAGATGGTATGTTGTCAGGCACAGTTATCGATAGCGGCATTGGCATCCCCGACGAGGCTCAAAGCCGAGTCTTTGAAAGCTTCCAGCAGGTCGATAACTCGTCGACCCGCAGTTATGGTGGAACTGGCTTGGGCCTGCCAATCTCGCAACAGATCTGTCGAGCAATGGGTGGGGAGCTGCAACTGAAGCATTCGGACAGCAGCGGCTCGACGTTTGTGTTTCGTGTTTCTGCACCAGCGTGCTCCAGCAAAGATATTGAACTGGCGACATTCCCAATCGAATCAAAAATTGTGGTGTATACAGAGTCATTCACGCTCTCGGCATGGTTAGTGAGTGAGCTTAAACCCCGCGCCCAGGAATGTATGCACGTAACAACACTCAATGAAGCACTATTGGCGGCAAAAAGTGCCAGTTTAATGCTGGTTGATGCCTCGGTAAATATTGGCGAGCTTGCCGAAATAAGCACCGTGATAGACAACAACACCCAACAACTGGTTTGGCTGGCATGGGCCGGTCAGCAACTATCTGAAGAGTTAAAGAGCAATATCAGAGTACTGCAAAAACCGCTCACCCGAACCAGATTGAACGGTTTGTATGCATCCACCCAACCGACAATACCTGCACCACCTGTGTCGTTTGAAGGGCAAATATTGATCGTTGACGATAACGCTGCCAATCTAAAGGCAATGGGAGATCAATTAAAAAGCACAGGACTTGATATCTACATGGTGCAAAACGGTGCTGATGCAATCATTGCCTGCCAGCACCACTCGTTTGATTTGATACTCATGGATCTTCAAATGCCTATCATGGATGGGCTTGAAGCGACGCGCAAAATTCAGCAAACACTCAAAGAGCAGATGCCTCCGATCATCGCCGTGTCTGCCCATGTGCAGAAAGAAGACATGGCGAATGCAAAAGCAGCAGGCATGGACGGATATTTATGCAAACCTGTGACGAAAGAAGCCTTGCTAGACAAAATAGCCGAGTATCTGAATAAACGCCTCTAGAGTAGCCTGGGCACCAACAGCCGAACCTTACACGGGCGGCTAACCCCCGCACAGCTGGCAGATCCTGATAACAACCACGCAACCCATTAAATGTCATTATGCCCGACCTGAATATTCAATTTGAAACCAGCCTGTTGGATATACCGTCTGACGAGTGGAATAGACTCAACAGCGCTGACAACCCGTTCTTGAAATATGAGTTTCTTGCGGCACTTGAAACATCTAAGAGCGTCGCCCCCAAGACGGGTTGGCAACCAAACCACCTTGCGATTCGAGACAACGATAAGCTTATCGCGGCTATCCCCTCTTACATCAAACAGCACTCCTATGGCGAATATGTGTTTGACTGGTCATGGGCCGATGCCTATAACCAATACGGGCTCCATTACTACCCAAAACTACTCTCGGCAATTCCGTTTACGCCGTCAGTCGGCCCGCGTCTATTGGCCAATAATCTGGACTTGGATAACGGCCTTTCTCGTCGAATATTCGAGGCCGTTAAAAACCATGCAAGCAAAATGGGTTTATCATCCTGGCATCTGCTATTCCCTGACCACGCCAGTTTAGAGGCGTTAAGTCACCCTGAGTTGATGTTAAGAAAAGGTTGTCAGTTTCAGTGGTGTAACCGTTATGGAGAGACGCAGTCAGCAAAAACTGGCGCACTGATGTACGACTCATTTGAGCAGTTCCTTGACCAAATGACCTCCCGAAAGAGAAAAAACATTCGAAAAGAGAGGCAACAGGTCAAAGATCAGGGTATTCGCTTTATCCAGTTCGAGGGCCATGAAATTACCCCGCAGGCACTTGAAAAGTTCTATCTGTTTTACCATGCAACATACCTGAAACGTGGGCAGCAAGGGTATCTTAACCAGGCGTTTTTTCAACAGATCACCCGCTCGATGCCCGATAATTTGCTTTTAGTCATGGCCGAAAAAGCGGGGGAATACGTTGCAGCTGCGCTTTTCTTAAAAGACGATCAAACACTCTACGGGCGCTATTGGGGCTGTATGGAGGAATATAAGCAACTGCATTTTGAAACCTGCTACTACCAAGGCATTGACTACTGCATCAAACATAAGCTCGAACGCTTTGATGCTGGCGCTCAGGGAGAGCACAAAATTCAACGAGGCTTTAAGCCGGTTCCAACCTATTCATTGCATTGGATAGGCCACAGTGGCTTTCGGGCAGCAATTCAGGATTTTATCAAACGGGAAGCGGTGCAGGTTGACCACTATATGGACGATGCATTCCGCTACCTGCCGTTTAAGCGTGGCTCTTAAAATAACCGTTCTTAAAAGAGCCGTTCATAATTAAGCCGCTCGATTGATAGCCACCTGCTAAACTTCTTCTATGCGAAGTCTTTCTGTCACTCTATGTTCTCTACTCGTGGTGGCGTTAGTCAGCAGAGTAGCTAGTACCCACGCAAAAGACTCAGAAATCCATTGGTCTGCCGCCTGGGACAACGACGCCATCGCAAATGACGATGGCGGATACACCCATGGTTTTTTCTTAAACTGGGGTTATTTACTTGATAGCGATAACTCATGGGAGACCACAGTACTCAACGCGCTTCCTTTACCAGAGTTTTCTCAATACCAGAACGCTATTAGCTATCAGTTAGCCCAGACCATCTACACCCCCAGTAACATCGACACCTCAGACCTTATTCTTGACGACCGCCCATACGCCGGACTCCTTTTTGGAGCCGTTAATTTATACCGGTTTGACGCTAAGAAATCCTCTCGTTATGAGTTGCTATTAGGCATTGCAGGCCCAGGGTCGGGTGCAGAATATGTTCAGCGGTACATCCACGATATCATTGGCACAGTTGACCCCAGTGGCTGGCATCACCAGATCGGTAATGAAGTGGTGATTAGAGCGGGCTACGAACAGCTGTGGCGGCTGTATCAATATTCTTTCACTAATGGCATTGAGTACGACCTGCTTTCTGCCGCGGATATCAGGGCGGGCAACCTAAGCAGTGACATCGGCGGGGGCATGACAATACGCGTGGGAGAGGGGCTCAGTAACAGCTTTCCGATGACCTGGTTAACGTCGGGCCGAACCCTGCCGGCTCTGGCGGGCAGCCACCCTGGTGAATGGAGCCTGTTTGGCACACTGTACGCAAATTATGTATTTAACGACATTACAATTGAAGGCAATACATTTAAAGACAGCCATGGCGTTCATCTTGTTAATCAGCAGTGGCTCTATCTCGTAGGCGGCAGTTACCAGTTTTCAAACTGGTCATTTTCAGGTTCCATTCAGGAATCCAGCCATACATTTGTAGAGTCTGATGAGAGCACGATGTTCTCAACCTTTACCATTTCGCTAACCTGGTAGCCACTTAGGTATCTTACCTTTGCCCCAGACCTTCGACTCCTTATCATCGCCCCTTCCTGCCGACTCCCTCCATTTACATCTATCCGCGCATTGCGGGAAAACCCAACCCTGGCACTGAAGAGATACCTGAGTATAATGCTCAAGTATAGTCAAATCTCAAGGATTCGCTCGTTATGCCATTCAAACACATGTCGGTTGCGACACTTCAATCACTGCTCAATGAAAAACCGGTTACGCTAATCGATATTCGCGACCCGGCTTCGTTTGCAGCCGGTCACATAGAAGGAGCACAGCATATTGGTAACCATAATCTGGAACAGTTCCTTGCCGAGGCAGACCGCAGTCTGCCTTTAGTGGTCTGCTGTTATCACGGAAACTCCAGCCAGGGGGCTGCAGACTACTTTAATCAGCAAGGTTTTGAAGAGAGCTACAGTTTAGACGGCGGTTTCACCGCATGGCCCGCCAGCTAGTCACACCCGCTGACGGCCGGCAACGCTCAGTTACCATGAAAAAAGCCAACCCCAAATTTATTTTACGCAATTACCTGGCACAAAATGCCATTTGCGCCGCTGAACAGGGCGACTTTTCAGAGTTCAATACCCTCGCCATGCTGCTGGCAGCCCCATTTGACGAGCACCCAGACCACCAGCAATATGCAGAAGAACCTCCCGAGCGGGGCCAAAAACTGGAAATTAGTTGCTCTTCATAAAGCTTCTCTGGTTAAATCCCTAGAGCATTTAATCAGAGAACATATTACATGGCACTTAAAGCCACGATTTTCAAAGCCAGTGTGCAGATATCCGATATGGATCGGCACTACTACCAATCTCATGAACTGACCATCGCCCGCCATCCGTCTGAAAATGACGCACGAATGATGGTCAGGCTTGTCGCGTTTGCGCTCAATGCCAGCGAACAACTCAGCTTCACCAAAGGCATTAGTACCGATGATGAACCTGACCTTTGGGATATTGACCTTGCAGGCGATATTCAACACTGGATAGAGCTTGGCAACCCGGACGAGAAACGTATTCGCAAGGCCTGTGGCCGGGCCAAACAGGTGACGGTTTACTGCTACAGCAATCGATCTGCCGAGCAGTGGTGGTTGCAGACACAAGCTGAACTGCAGCGGTTTAAGAACCTTTCGGTGGTGCTCATCCCCGATACATTTGTCGAACCGCTGGCAGCCCTAGCAGAACGCAATATGGAGCTGCAAGTCACTATTCAAGACGGCGAACTCTGGATTGCCGATGGCAAACAAAACCTCCATCTGACACCTGAAATTTGGCAGCGGCCTGAACAGGGCAATGGTAATTAAATGGTTGAACTCAGTGATCTGTTCTGGCTCTCTCTTCTGGTATTCGGCGGTTGGTACTGGCTAAGTGCCAGAGAGATAAAAGACGTCGCGCTGAAAGCCGCCAAAACCTACTGCGATGAAGTCGACGTTGAGCTGCTGGATGAAAGCGTTGTGCTACGGGGCTTTTGGTTTAAGCGTGATAGCCGTGGCCGAATCAAACTTTGGCGCTCCTACATTTTCGAATTCTCAAGTACCGGCGATGACCGGTACAAAGGCAAAGTCATTTTGCTTGGTAACAGGACAGAGTCTGTGCAACTTGAAACCCACCGCCTTCACTAATCCTTGAGATGACAACCCCTCCCCCTGCGATGAGCGAACTCTATCAGTTTCTTATGGAACATGTTTTTGATGGTTTTTTACGACAAGATTCCGCACTACTAAACGCGGTTGCCACCTTTGAGGGAGATCTTCAGATTAGCGCCAACCATTTTATTTTCACACTCCCAGCCCTGTTTCAGCTGACCTGCTCCCTGTTCGAACAAAAGCATCAGCAAGTACTGGCTAAGAATCGATCTGACTATCTTCAGTTTCGTAAACAGCTCTACAACAACCCCACCAACACACTATTGCGTGAGAGAGGGGGCGTTGTCGAAGTGGAAAAACCCGATAAGGATCATGATCGCAGTACTTACAGACTCGTGCATATCGCGGAGAGCGCCTCCCCTTACGAGCAGTAATGGGGCCAGCTTAGAGTGGCACTTACTTAAGCATAACGTTGGGTGATTTCTAACACTATTTGATGCGCAAGCGCATATACGTTGTAGCCTTGATACAAGGAGGTACGACTGGAATCAGGGTTGGGCTATTTGAGATTTCAGTGACGGACTCCTTGATTCCGCTGCGCTGCATAACGGCTACGGGTATCTCGGAGTCTTTGGTGCGCAAGCTCATATACGTTGTAGCCTTGATGAAAGGAGGAACGACTGGAATCAGGGTTGGGCTATTTGAGCTTTCAGTGTGGCGGGCTCCTTGATTCCGCTGCGCTGCATAACGGCTACGGGTATCTCGGAGTCTTTGGTGCGCAAGCTCATATACGTTGTAGCCTTGATGCAAGGAGGCACGACTGGAATCAGGGTTGGGCTATTTGAGCTTTCAATGTGGCGGGCTCCTTGATTCCGCTGCGCTGCATCACGGCTACGGGTATCTCGGAGTCTTTGGTGCGCAAGCGCATATACGTTGTAGCCTTGATGAAAGGAGGTACGACTGGAATCAGGGTTGGGCTATTTGAGATTTCAGTGACGGACTCCTTTATTCCGCTGCGCTGCATAACGGCTACGGGTATCTCGGAGTCTTTGGTGCGCAATTGTAGCCTTGATACAAGGAGGTACGACTGGAATCAGGGTTGGGCTATTTGAGATTTCAGTGACGGACTCCTTGATTCCGCTGCGCTGCATCACGGCTACGGGTATCTCGGAGTCTTTGGTGCGCAAGCTCATATACGTTGTAGCCTTGATGAAAGGAGGTACGACTGGAATCAGGGTTGGGCTATTTGAGCTTTCAGTGTGGCGGGCTCTTCTTATAGCTAACCATTCAAGAAAAAACCTGCGGCCATCAGGCACCCAATAACAATAATCAGTCGTCTCAAATACAGCTGTGAAACTCGGTAGGCTAGCCCCGCCCCCACATAACCACCGACCACCGAACCGACTCCCAGTATTAATAAATACTCCAGTTTAACCGTGCCTCCTATGGTATAGATAATCACTGCAATCACCGTTAACAGCGCTGACACAATATTCTTCAGTCCATTCATACCAAGCAAATTGTTCTGCCCCATTAAACCGAATGCAGCCAGCAATATGATTCCCATCCCACCATTAAAGTATCCACCATATATACAGATCACCATTAACGCTGCGATATTAATCGCCTGAACCTGAGACCTGCCTCTATGCTTGGCTAACCGGCCTGAGACGGGCCTTTTAAAGCCCATTAATTTTGGGCCAACAATAAACGCGGTTGTAGACAATAGAATAAGCCAGGGAATCAGCGCTGAAAATACCTGATCACTGGTAAGCAGAAGTGTTACAGCACCGATACTTCCACCCAATAGCGCAACAACACTGACCGAACGAAAACCCAACCCTTTTGGATATTCAATCTCTCGCCTAAAGCGCCAAGCGCTAGCGATATAACCTGGAAGCAATGCAGCGGTTCCTGTTGTATTTGCTGCTACTGGGGGTACCCCCACCAATACCAATGCTGGTAGCGTTATAAAGCTTCCTCCCCCCGCAACGGCGTTAAGCATTCCCCCTAAAAAGCCCGCCAAAACGACCACTATCCACTCAGTCATCAACAACCTGCTCAATCATCAATAAACGCGATCAACGACCACATTGTCGCTTTAAGCGTTGGGGTAATACAATTAATACCGTAGGGGCATACTTGAATAACGCAGCCTTAAGCGACAAACAGCCACTCCAGCCTGATTAAGATTTTCTTTTGCTAATACCATAAGCACCTAATGTGTACTGATAGATAGCGCTTATGAGGTGGGCAATTCAACCAGCTTCCAGTAGTGGTCGAGCAGTTTGACCAGTCCTTCAAACCCCTCATCCAGCTTCTCTTTCACAATATAACCGGCAATATGCTGTTTGTAGGCGGCCAATTTATCCTCACCATCTTTGCTGGTGGTCAGCACAAACACCACACTGCTTTCGAGTTGAGGTGTATTGCGAATAATATTGAGCATTTCCAAACCGCCCATTCTTGGCATATTAAGATCTAGCAGTATCAAATAAGGGTGTTTTACACGCCCTTCCTTGAGTATTTCCAGTGCCTCAATGCCATCCTTTGCGCGAATGATGGGGTTGGCAATTTTCATTCGTTTGAATGCACGCTGAACGCTCAAGGCGTCGATATCATCATCTTCGACCATAAGAATAGATACCGGCTCATAGGTAACATTACTCACTGTTTACTCCCTCGTCGGACATAATCTTAGGCCACTTAAATGTAAAACAAACACCTCGCTCGTTGTCTGACGAGACCGTTATCTCCCCACCATGATACTCAAGCAATTTCTTGATAATTGCCAACCCCATTCCACTTCCTTCTACCTCATCACGAGGTTTCAGCGTCTTGAACATTTCAAAAACCTGCGCCTGATGCTTAGGTGCGATACCCGGCCCATCATTATAGACAGAGAACTCATATGCGTCTGTTTGCTCTTCAGCGGAAATAGTAATAACGCCATCAGACCTATCATGGTGCTTAATGGCGTTGCCAATGAGGTTACGAAATATCACTTCCAGTGGAACGGCCAATGTTTTCAGTACTGGTAATTTACCTGAACAATCCAGTGTAAACGCTGGTGGTGGGTCTAATAGGGTGAAGACACTGCTAACCAACTCTTTTATGTCGACTTCGCAAACTTCACCGTGATGCCGACCAATTCGAGAATACGCTAACAGGTCATCCAATAATTTTTCTAACCGTGCGGTTCTGCTTCTCAACAATTCAAGATAATTTTTGGTCTCCTCACTCGCAAATTCTGCAACATCCTCTTCGACCCAGCTAGATAGCTGCATAATTCCTCTCAGCGGCGCTTTTAAATCATGTGAAGCCACGTAAGCAAAGTCATTTAGTTCTTTATTACTGCGCTTGAGTTCGTTGGTAATCTGGGTTGATTCAGTCACATCAATAATAGTCGACAACACCTTAACACCATCTTCACCGATAAACTTGGCTAAACCAACCTCTGCAGGGAATTCTTCGCCATTGCTTCTTAAACCAAAGATTTCCCTGTTCTGACCCATACGCCGAATAGGCTGTCCATGCTCTGCTAAAAATTGCTCTCTATTCTTTGGATGTTCGACCTGAAACCTTTTTGGCACTAACGATTCAATGGTTTTACCTACTAACTCATCCTTTTTATAGCCAAATAGCAACCCTGCATGCGGGTTGGCTTGTTCTATTATCCCTTGTTCATTGGCGATAACCATACCGCAGGGTGCAGCCTCAATAATATGCCGAAAATACTCTTCGCTAATTAGCGACTTCTTTGTCATTTTTTCGGCTAGCAGCAACGACTTTCGGTTGCTGCCAACGAAGACAAACAGCAAGAACAGCAACAAGCTATCAACAATGCCGCCTACCAAGATATAAACAGACTGGTTTGTACTGATCTCTTTTCGAAACGACTGGGTCGTTTGAATGGTAAATATCCAGGTACGACCATACATATCAACCGAGACTTCCTTGCTATAAAGAGGTGACGGATCATAATCGGCATTGCCCGGTAAAAGCTCATTGTAAAGCTGGTCATCACCATCATAAACACTGAATATAAGCTTTCGGCTATTCTGCTCAAGCGTGCCCTTAATTAGCTTGTCTACAATAAAGGGCGCATAAACATGACCCACAAAGTGCTTTCGGCGCTGCTCGGGCGTGCTGATATTCAGGCTGTCATAAAACGGCACGTACTGTAAAAAGCCCGGCATTTTCTTTTCATCCTGAACTAATACAATCGGCCCGGTGATTTGTGTCCGTGAGGTGTCACGGGCCTGTTTTGCTGCGGTATAACGATTGTGCTCAAACGCCATATCCAGCCCGACGGCTTTGGCATTGTATTTTACCGGTTCAATATAGGTGATTGGCCAAAAACCCTCTTGCGAGTGAGGAGGGTGAATCTTAAAGTCGGGTCGAAGACGTCGCTCATTCTCAAGAAAGGCATCAAGCTCTTCTGGCTCAACGTGATAAATTACACCAATGCCATTGATGCCAGCATAGGTCTCCTCCAAATCAAGTGCATCTGCAAACCGCTTCCAGCCGTCAGCATCTATTTTTCCATTATTGGTATGTATAACCGCCGCACCGGCCCGGAGAGCATCCTCATAACGAGACATCCGCTCGGACACCAAGGAGAGTAGCTGGTTAGATTGAAATTCGAAACGCTGTTTAATCTTCTGCTCAATCTGGGTGTCAGATACATACCAGGCAGCAAATGTTAACAGTAGAGATAACCCAATGACCAACCAGTAAACCCAATGTAGTCTGTCGCTATTTTTGGCGAATAGATTCATAGCTACGTTCCTTGTAAAGGAGGGTTATCAGCGCATTAAAAAGTTTTTTTCAATGTCCTGTCGGGGCAATGGTTTAGAGAAGTAATACCCTTGCACGTAGCGTATATTGAGCTGCTGACATAGCAGCACTTGATGTTCTGTTTCTACTCCCTCCGCCACAACATCCAACCCCAAAATAGAGGCCATCGATACCAGCCCCTCAATCAACGCAATATTTTTCGAGTCGTCAATATTCTCTGGCATCAAGCTCTTATCAATTTTAACAACAGAAATCGGGTAGTTTCGAAGGTGTGCAATAGACGAAAACCCGGTACCAAAGTCATCCAGTGACAAGCGGCAATTCAAGGCACTCAAACCGACCATCACATTGTGCGTTTCTGGCGTGTCTTTAAACAGCGCCGTTTCGGTCAGCTCAATATCAATTAACTCGGCAGGCACGTTATATCGGTCTAAGCAGTCTGTCAGGAATTCCACCAAACCATTATCAGATAGCTGGTGAGCAGATACGTTAATCGCCATCGTCAGCGAGCCGTTAGACGTTGCATTCCATTTCGCCAATGTGGAAATAGCTTCCTCTATGACCCAAAAACCAATTGAGACGATTTGCTGCGTCTCTTCTGCAATCTCGATGAACTGATCCGGCCCCCTGAGTTCATTTTCTACCTGCCAGCGTATGAGCGCTTCAAACCCCTTCACACTCTTATCTTCTGGGTTTACAATAGGCTGGTAATGCAACCTGAATTGGTTTTTATCAATGGCCTCTCTTAATTCGGCTTCTATTTTTATACGATTATAGAATTTCTGCTGCATCTCCTCTTCAAAAAAACAAACCTGATTTCGCCCCAGTTTTTTAGCCCGGTACATCGCAATGTCAGCATATTTAACCAGTTCTTCACTGGAGCAACCGTTTTCTGGGTTAAGCGCAATTCCGACGCTTAAGGTTGTCTGAATCGCTGTTGCCGCAATTTCAAATGGCTTGTGCAAAACCGAGACTATCCGTCTGGCCACTTGACCCGCTTGCTCTTCTGTATCGAGGTCACTAAGCAGAATGGCAAACTCATCGCCACCCAAACGAGCAAAAATTTCGTTGCCTCGCAAGCAGCTCTTAGCCCTCGACACGACTTTTTTGAGCAATACATCCCCGGTATCATGGCCAAACGTGTCGTTAACCAGTTTAAAGTTGTCTAAATCAAACAATAACAGCGCCAGTTTATGCTTGTTCCGCATGCTTAAGACAATCGCTCGTTTCAGGGATTCTTCAAAAAAGTAGCGATTGGGTAACCCTGTCAGTGAGTCGGTCTCCGCCAGGGACTTAACTTTTTGATAGGTTTGATAGAGTTTCTTTTCGAGTTCGAACCGGGTCGACGCATGCAACAATGCACGCTTTAAACGCGCTTCGGTAATTTCAGATTTGAGCAGAAAGTCCTGAGCACCAGCCCGAATACACTCCAGTGACAACGCTTCATCTTCTGATGAACTCATCATCACAATGGCCGTGCTGTTCTCTTTGGGCTCATTTCTGAGTTCAACAATCATCTCAATACCATTACGTTGCGGCAAACGATAATCAAGCAATACGAGGTCATAGCTATCCGACGCGTACATATCGAGCCCTTGATCGACGGTAACCGCTTCGCTGATCCGGGTACTTAAGTCACTCTTTTTCAGCGTTCTTATCACCAACGCCCGATCGACCTGATCGTCATCCACTAACAAAATATTCATCTAGTCACCAACATCATCTAAACAGCGCCAGAATAAAACAGGTTGAGAATAATCGACACGACAGCCTCATTAACAGGTAACCGGGCTGGCTTAATGTAGTGGCTACTCCTTTCTGCAAAACACATATCGTTCCCTTTATGCTGTGTATAAAACTTAGAATAGAAGACCTTTTTCAGTTTATCCAATAGAGAAAAAGCAAAAAGATATATAGATAATCGCGGCGTTTTTAACCAAATCAATGCGATTGCAGCCGCTGGAGCCTCTACAAGCCCACTCTAAAAAGCACACCTAGCCCATTAAGGCTCTGGTCATCCAGTTGATGATATCGATACTTCAGGCCAATCGCTGATTTTTCCAGAATGGCATAATCTATTCCCAGCGCCATCATTAGATCAGTCCCCCCGTCTATATCAGGCGTTGTGTTAGCTCCTTTGGTATCAACGTCACCGCTCCAGAACAACACCCCTGCATCGGCAAACACACTTACCTGAGGCGTAAAGCGGTGCCGGAATCGATAGGCTGCTGAAATACCATCACCTGTGAGCGGGTAACTTTTCTTCATTGCCTGTTGCAGGCGGTCGTTATCTGTTGTGGTGGTATCAAAATCAACACGGACACTCCCTAAATCGGTATAACCAAGCAAAAAGGTGGCATACGGGCTAAATGTATAACCAATTGAGGCCTGATAACCTGTTCGCAGAACATCATAGCGGTTAATCTCCGTTGCAACACCGGCACTTTCCATATCCCCTACAAAGTCACTCTGTTCTTGAGATCCCTTCGCAGAAAAAACTTCAAACTCAATAAAGCTGTTATTGAGATGTTGCGTCAAGCCATCTGCCTGACTTCTATTGGCGGGGAGTACCAGCATCATACCCATGATGAGCGTAACCATTAAACCAAACTTAGTACTCGCAAAGCGCCCGAACGCAGATACGCGGTGAGCGCCTGCCAGCAACAGAAGCAGCCCCATAAACAACCCGCCAAAGCTTCCGCCCCCTCCACCACTGGATTGCACCGATGTAGAACCCGACGCCCCTGTTCCTCCAGTAGGTGTAGCAGTGGCGTTAGCAATGCCGATTGCACCGGGGTCTGATATCGCAGCATTCACTTCGCCATCCACATCATTGGGGCCTCCGTCTTCTATCGTCAATTGCAAGCAGAAGTGACCCGCCGTTAAGCCTTGTTGCCAACCGTCAGCCCCAGGGGGTGGACAATACCCCATAAACCCTTGGCTTGAGTGAATGTCATTGCGGTCATCATCAACAAAGTTCACCCATTCACTATTCTGAAACTTTCGGTAAACACCCCCTTCGGGGATCGCGACGCTTAGCGGAAGTACGACGCTCACCTGCTGGCCTGGAGTGGCTAGCTGATGTATTTCAAAATCATAAATGCTACCTTGCAGTGCATACTCGTTATCACCACTCAGTTCGTTTAAACGTGCAATATCTTCAGTACTGAGTGCGGCACCACCCGACGCCCCCATCGCTGAGAACGCCCCCAAGCGACAAGCAACATCCGGGTCGCACTCCATCAAAAAGGCATTGGTTTCAGTAGCACTGGCAGGCAAAACGTTTGCCGCCGAAATATTGTCCAAGTAGTCTGGAATGCCATCACCATCTGAGTCAGCCGTGCCTTCGGTCACATCATCAATGCCATCACCATCACTATCCTGTGCGGGATTAAGGTTCGGCAACGCGTCTACCACAATAAAATGAACCAACCCACTACCTGTCGCGCCCTGGCTGTCAGTCGCGGTAAGTTCGGCAGTATATCGCCCCAATGGCAGATTGCTGGGGTCGAACATCAGTGTTCTATTGAGCTGATCGCCGTCTGAGTCAGCCAATACATTGTCACTGGCCGACCAGTCAAGACTAACGGTATCCCCTGTATTCAGATCATTAACCGTGGCTACCACCGTCACCAGCCCCCCGCTACGAGTCACCTGGCTGGTGTTGGTTCTACCCTGCCGCGCAACCAAACTAACACTGGGTGCGACATTGCCTTCTACAATGGTGAGTTGATGCTGGATGTTGCTTCCACTGTTAATGTCATATAGATCAGCATTAAAACCGTTACTTAAGTCAGCCGCTTCGCTGGTGCGATCATCTAGCTTAACAATTAAGACTTCATCACCCTCGGTGGCACTATCGGCTGTAACATTAACGGTCACAGTGGCAACGGTTTCGCCTTTGTTAAACGTCGCAACCCCGGCAATGAGGTCATGGTCGTTGCTGCTTGCGGTACTGCTTGCATCAATGACGTATGGGACGCTAAATGGATAAACCGGAGCAAACCCATTGAGCATAAAGCGAATATCAGCTTGCGCCCCCTCTACCGTCAACTGGGTTTTAGTCAAAGAGACCAGTGGCCGCACATGTACAAACTGGCTGGCGATACTGACGTTGCCTTTCCTGTCTTCTGCTCGCCAAACCACTTGATTACGACCAGGTCTAAGCAACAACCGGCCATCAATTAATGCAGGGATTGAGGTGTTGCAACAGCCGGCCCCATCAATATTGTCCGAAGCGAGCCCCGCTATAGCCGACTGAATCTGGGCCTGAGACACAGACTCGGCAATGCCCAAAAGCTGCGCCCGACTGACTTCGGTGAACAGCCCTTCGGCATCAACAATAATGTCTTCGGGCACCGTCACAACCGGCGCGGTATTATCCAGGTAGTCATCTGGGTCAGTAGGGTCGGTTCCATCAATCAGTTCCTGTGCGTCGCTAACGGTATCTCCATCGCTATCAATACCCGATGCGACCGTCACCGTCACAGTTGCAACATTGGAGGCGGCCCCATTGGTGTCGCTAATCGTGTAACTAAACACGTCGGTTCCAATAAATCCGTTACCTGGCGTATAGTCGATTTTTCCGGCATTAATCACCGCAACACCATGGCTTGGGCTTTGGCTTACGATGAGGCTCGTAACATCGAGTGAATCACCAACATCTGCATCACTATCATTTGCCACTACATCAATACTGACGGTTGTATTATCAAATGTCGAAGCCGTATCAGCGAGCGCGACAGGTGTATCATTGACGGCGGTAATTGAAAAACTGAAAACAAAATTGGCAGCACCGTTATCGTTTATGTTTCCTACCTGATCGGTCACGGTAAAGGTAAATCCGTCACTCAGTGTTTCACTGCCATTGTGGTCATAACTGATACGGTTTGCAGTCAGATCTGACTGACTGAATAAGCCTCCAGCATTCAATACACTACCACTGCGGCGCAGCACACCGTTAACTGGAGCCTGAATAACCGTGTAGGTGATATTAGCTGCGGTACTGTCATTATCGGTTGTTAACAACTGGGAGCTGGAGACAACCGAATTCAGCTGACCTTCGCTAAGCCCTTTACCGGTGTTTACTATGACCGTTGGCATGACGGCATCCACCCTAACCAATGAAAGGTTGCCGACCGAGGTCAAGGCGATATTCGCGTTATTACCTGCCGTATCGCGCAGGGTACTGCCATTTAGGTTGATACTTGAAATCAGCGCAATGCCATTTAGGTCTTGGTCACCTGCTTGCACTGTATGGCGAAATAACAGACTGGATGACCCACTACCCGTCAGATACGTCGCATACCGTACTGATGCCCCCATAATAAGGACAAGACGAGGCACGCCGCTGGTGTTATTTACTATCACGTTTTCGTTGAAGTTAACTGTAAAGTCGAGCGTTGCACCAGAGCGATAGGTGCCATTTGCGGGTACTACAACCGATGTCACCACTGGGCCAGCACCATCGGTAATCACCGTGCCGCTACCATTGGTTATTGGGCTGGTGGTGCCCATTGAGGTGCCTGAGCTGCCCGTCGTAACATCGGTATCACCATCAATACTTAAAACCATGCTATTGCCGGGTACCAGCCCGCTGGTATTGTTGTAGTATCCGCTCAGGGTATAGACTTCGCTACTGCCATTGGCCACTGAAATATTCAAACCGGAAAAAACAATCTCATCACTACTTGGGTTATAAACGCCAGTTACATTGCTGGCATCACTACCATTAAGCCGCCAGGTCACTTTTTGCCTGTCGGCATCATTAGTAGTGCCGGATACATGAATCACAACCCTCGATACGGTCATGGCTTCGCTGTCACTCGTTCCTCCATCAACCAACGTAAAGTCAAACAAATTGACCGCCTCGGCAGGCGTATCAGCCGATGTAATGAGTGGCACCGGCTCAGTGACTCCGGCAGCAGCGGTTAGACGACCATCACGATCAAGCCTGATGACCGAAATTGTTCGGCTATCGGTCGTACTGGCAGCGCTGTTATCTCGCGCGGTAAACGTGACCGTACGGTTTAACGTGCCAGGGGTCAGCGAGCTATTTTGGTAGTGAATAGCCCGTGCAACCTGCTGAACTAATGCATTGGTGGCATTGCCATTAAAGCTGATCGTAAGCGCAGTACCGCCAGTAACAGTGCCTTCGCTCGCACTGAGCGTGCCGATGACCGTTGCTCCATTCATCAGGTTCGTCCCGCTGGTGTTAATACTCCCGACGGCGTTATCAGGTATCGATAGTTGATCAGAAAGTTCCGCATTGGTAGTAATCTGAACCACCAGTGAGCCGCCATTCCAGTTCGCATCACCCTCATTGTCAGTCAGTGTAGCGAGTGAGTCGACTGGGGTCGCCGCGGTGTTTTCAATATAGCGAAGCACGGTGTTAGAGATAGAAAGGGCGGGCGGGGTATTGGGAATCACTTCAGCTTCCCACGTGAAGTCATCGATTTTGGCCCAAAAGTCGGATGAATTTAGCCTGACTTCATCTAACGAGTTCCAATTAGCAGGAGCGACCAATGTGCCCGTCGCAAACGATATCGCAACAGGGCCATAAACCCTGCTACCAGCTCTCCACCCCTCAACGGTTCCTGTTGTAGCGCCACCCACATTGGCGATTAACAGCGATGAAAATGAAAATCTGGAGCCATCCTGCTTCTTGATTTTAACCGTAGTCAACGAACCGATATTGCACAGGTTGTCGCAAAGCCCAACATTAACGCTGCCTCCGCTGCCGCCGGTGGCATTTTTTACCAGCACGGGGATGCCGCCCCCCGCTATCGTCATGGTAATTCTATTGGTAGGCTCGGTGTAGGAGGCCCCCTGACCGCTTGCAAGAATGGCTTGATCCACTCCGGGAATCGTATCGAAAGTAACAACATCAGCCATTGCGCGGTTTACATAACACAGCAAAACAACAGAAATGAAAAAGGCGGCAATTTTTGGCGTAGACATACCACAGCAAAGAGTTCGCATACTCTATTACCCTATCGTCAACATCAATCGCAAAAAAGGCAGCAACAATTAACTACTAAGATAGGTTAGAGATTTTGACTGGTCAAAAAATAAACAATGGCTTTTAGGGTATTTTTCCCTGACTAGCAGACCTGCGTGCCTGCCATCATTAAATAAATCGATCACCACCATAGAAAAAATCGACTGTATCAATGATCAACCGGATTCTATATTGAATGTCGACATTCCACACGACATTAACCCAAAGGAGGGTTAATCATGACTGACAAGAAAAAGAATCTAACTACCGCATTTGGCTGCCCGGTCGCTCATAATCAAAACGTAATGACCGCTGGGCCAAAAGGCCCGCAGTTACTGCAAGATGTTTGGTTTCTGGAAAAACTCGCTCATTTTGACCGTGAAGTCATTCCCGAACGCCGCATGCATGCTAAAGGCTCAGGAGCCTATGGCACATTCACCGTCACCCACGACATCACCCAATACACCCGTGCAAAAATATTTTCTGAGGTCGGTAAAAAAACCGAACTGTTCGCCCGGTTCACGACCGTCGCAGGCGAACGGGGCGCAGCGGATGCAGAACGAGATATCCGCGGCTTTGCTGTTAAGTTCTACACCGAAGAAGGCAACTGGGATCTGGTTGGTAATAACACACCGGTGTTTTTCCTGCGAGACCCATTGAAATTCCCCGATCTTAATCATGCGGTTAAGCGAGATCCGCGCACCAATATGCGCAGTGCCAAAAATAACTGGGACTTTTGGACATCCTTACCCGAAGCGCTACACCAGGTTACGATCGTGATGAGCGACCGGGGCATTCCGGCAACCTATCGCCATATGCATGGTTTTGGTAGCCACACCTTCAGTTTTATCAACGATAACAACGAGCGCTATTGGGTTAAGTTTCACTTTAAATCTCAGCAAGGCATTAAGAACCTTTCAGATGCAGAGTCCGAAGCCGTTATCGGAAAGGATCGCGAGAGCCATCAAAAAGACCTTTATGAGAGCATAGAAAATGGCGATAACCCTAAGTGGACTCTGAAAGTGCAAATTATGCCCGAAGCAGAGGCATCAAAGGTTCCGTATAACCCGTTTGATCTCACCAAAGTTTGGCCTCATAAGGACTATCCGTTGATTGAGGTTGGAGAGATGGAACTTAACCGTAACCCTGAAAACTTCTTTGCCGAAGTCGAACAGTCTGCATTTAACCCTGCCAGTATTGTGCCTGGAATCGGTTTCTCACCCGATAAAATGTTACAGGGCAGGCTGTTTTCTTACGGTGATGCCCAGCGATATCGTTTGGGTGTAAACCACCATCTGATTCCGGTCAATGCACCTCGCTGCCCAGTACATAGCTATCATCGCGACGGTGCAATGCGAGTCGATGGTAACCATGGCAGCACGTTAGGGTACGAGCCCAACGATCAGGGCGAGTGGGCTGAGCAACCAGACTTCGCCGAACCTCCACTTAACCTTGATGGCGCTGCCGATCATTGGAACCACCGAGAGGACGATGATTATTTTACCCAGCCCGGCGACCTGTTCCGCCTGATGAGCCATGAGCAACAACAGGTGCTATTCGGCAATACCGCCCGCTCAATAGGCGATGCCCCTAAAGAGATTCAGCTTCGTCACATACGCAACTGCAATAAAGCAGACCCGGCTTATGGCAAAGGGATTGCTGACGCACTGGGAATATCAATGGACGAGGTGTAGCTTTACACGGCAATCTTTGAATCCTCTATTGAGCACCGTTACCATTGCACAGCTTCGGAAAACCCTTGATCGAAGCTGTGCAAACGATAGACGGTAGACCTCACCGCTTTAAACTTTGAATCTTAATCCTCCCACTGTACCTTTAACCTCTTGTCGATATAGTGTTTCAGCAGATATTCACGCCTGAATGAAAATAAATTCTACTGGTCAGCCAGTGGACATTGAAGAGATGAAATGGCTAAAAACGCTGGCAGCAAGTGCAGCCCCGCCGTTAAGTGACAGCACCTAGCTTAACTTTAGTCCGCATCTTCCCCATAAGCCAAAACATCACCCGGTTGACACTCAAGTACTTCGCAAATCTTATCCAATGTAGAAAAACGAATCGCCTTTGCCTTGCCATTTTTGAGCACAGATAAGTTTTGCTCGGTAACCCCCACTCGCTCAGCCAATGTTTTTAAACGCATTTTACGTTTTGCCATCATTACATCTAAGTTGATCTGGATAGCCATAGTTCTCCCTATATTGTATGACTATTTTCATCGGCGATTTTATACCCCTCTTTCATCACCCAGGAAATAATCAAAATTAAAAAACCAATCACTATCGTGATAAAGTCCATCCCGGCAAAGCTAAGGCTGAGCACCCTTTCGCCTGGAGGATTGTTAAACGACAAAATAACAGACATTACCCCGC
>NZ_CP096016.1:0-47500 GCF_023650515.1 Alkalimarinus coralli | reverse complement strand
CCTGGATCGACTTAAATCATTAAAACAAAATTACAAAAAGTAAATCTATTTCAATAACTTACCGCTTCAGTTAAAACACCTTATCCGGTGTCTCCGTCAGAAGAGGGGCGCATTATATAGCGTTAAGCGCTGGCGTCAATAGATAACCGAAAATATAAACTAAAAAATCTTTCGTCGAACCCCGGCCTGAAATCCACTTAAACCAAAACGCGCAACAAACAACACTAAAATAATGCTAAAATAAATAAAAGAACTAAAGTAGTCAGCCCTCTCCTGCCAAACAAAATGAACCAATACCAGCAGTATAATCAGGTAAACCAGACGATGGACAACCACCCACTTTTTGGCAAGCCTTCTCATCGACCACTTATTGGACGTAATTGCCAAAACGCTTAACAGCAGAAACGCCCCCAGCCCTACAAACATATAAGGTCGCTTCAACAAGTCAGCCTGAATATTCTGCCAGTCGGCCAGAAATAACAAATACGCTGCGACATGCAAACTTGCATAAAAATAGGTATATAGCCCCAACATTCTTCTGAAGCGAGCCATCCAGGAAAAACCAGTAAGCCTCCTTACAGGCGTAATCGAGACTGTAACTAACAACAGATTAAAGGCTACAACAGCCAAATATTCCACTACAGCAAGCGCAGGATCACTACCGATATCTCCCAGCAACACCCAAACCAATAAATACAACAGGGGTAACAACAGCAAACCAAATAGGATGAATTTGGCAGCAGCACTTCTAGCAAATGTATCGATTACAGCCATTAGTAATACTTACTCAAATCCATGCCAGTGTATAACTGGGCAACATACTCACCATAACCATTAAACATTTCTGTCTTACGGGTATTTCTATTGAATAACGTACCAGGAAGCCTCCGCTCAATTTTTTGGCTCCAGCGAGGATGGTCGACATTGGGGTTCACATTTGCGTAGAAACCATACTCACCAGGCGCTATTGCCTCCCAAGAAGTAAGTTTCCGCACCGTTAGAAATTTAATCTTTACGATAGATTTAATACTTTTAAATCCATATTTCCAAGGAACAACAAGCCTCAATGGAGCACCATTTTGGTTTGGCAGCTCCTTCCCATAGAGGCCTACAGCCATAAAGGTTAACGGGTTTATAGCCTCATCCATTCTCAAACCCTCGACATACGGCCATTTGATTGACGAAAAACTCGACCTCTGCCCCCTTAACTCAGAAGGGCGATACAGCGTCTCAAAAAACACATACTTAGCCGCCGAAGTCGGCTTTAGTCTTTTAATAAGATCAGCAAGAGGAAATCCAAGCCAAGGGATAACCATCGACCAGGCTTCAACACAACGAAGCCGATATATTCGTTCTTCTAACGCATGAGGTTTTACTAAATCTTCAAGATGATATGTCCCCGGCTTTTCAACCTCCCCCTCCACTTTAACAGACCAAGGTTCAACCGATAGCTCCGAGGAATATTTTGAAGGATCCGACTTATCAACCCCAAACTCATAAAAGTTATTATGACGCGTAACATCCTTATAAGGAGTCAGCTCTTCACTGGTACTGAATGGGGAAATCGAGCTGCTTCGCCGACTATTTGTTAGAGAGAGGTTTTGCGCAGCCACTGCTAGTTGAGGCGCCGAAAAACCCAAAAGAGCACTACCAAGCGCCCCCGCTATAAACCGCCTCCGCCCCGTATAAATTGATTCAGGGGTAATTTCTGAAGAGGAAATTCTTGACGGTTTATAAGTTGACTTCATACCTGCTCCCAAAATTACCTAACCTTAAAGCGCCAGGAGTTAGACAATTTTGAGCAGGTTAGTTCAAAAAGCTATCGCGCTGAACATAAAAGCAGAAGAATGGATATTACTTTTCATTCCGGCTTTTACGCAACACAGCCTGACATGGCCCCGAAAGGGCATAGACTAAAAAGCTAATCAACAATACCGTAGCAGGGTCATAGGCCACGACAGAAATAACCAGAACTACAATAAGGATTGCTGTAAACGGAACTCGCCGTTTTAAATCCAAGTCTTTAAATGAGTAGTATCGAATATTACTGACCATCAATATGCCAACACCAGCAACCACAAACAACATTAACATCGAAGCAAAAGTGGAATCAGCTATAGCATGTATGTGATAGATCCATATCAACCCTGCAACGACACCCGCTGCAGCCGGGCTAGGCAACCCAACAAAAAAGCGACTGTCCACTGAACCAATTTGCGTATTAAACCGAGCCAATCGTAATGCGGCACCAACGACCAATATAAATGTACCAATCCACCCCAGGTTACCGAGCGTATTCAAATTCATTGAAAAGGCGACCAACGCTGGCGCTACACCAAAAGCCACCATATCAGCAAGGCTATCATATTGCTCACCAAACTTACTTTGCGTATTGGTCATTCTAGCAACACGGCCATCCAGCCCATCAAGGATCATTGAAATAAAAATAGCTATCGCGGCTTTATCAAAATCACTGTTCATCCCTGCAACAATGGCATAAAACGCAGAAAACAGAGACGCCGTTGTAAACAAGTTCGGAAGTAAATAGACCCCCTTTTTCCGAATTAATGAGCCACCTACCACCTCTTCCTCTATAACCTCTGCGCCCAATTCATCTGCATGTGATGAATCAAGCACGGCATTGGAATCAACAGCGCCTTCTTCCGATGAATCACGATGATCATTCATAGATAACACAACCTTTCTTGTAAGATCTCAAAAGCAATATAATAGCATCACATCTTTAAATTTGATAAACCATCACATTAAACTCAGGTAAGACTTCAAATAAAACCAAGCAACACCGAAAAAAAAAGCACCCACCAGTCCATGAAAGAACCAATGAGTGCCTTTTTGGAGCTAATAATGAACTAGAACTTAGTTCTTGCTCTTATCAACGATTTTATTAATCCACGGCATCATACCACGCAACTTCTCACCCACCTGCTCGATAGGGTGTGCCGCATTATTACGACGATATGCTGTCATTGAAGGATAGTTAGTCGCACCTTCAGAAATAAACATCTTCGCATACTCACCATTTTGAATACGCTTGAGCGCATTGCGCATTGCTTCGCGGGATTCTGCGTTAATAACTTCAGGGCCAGTTACGTACTCACCGTACTCTGCATTGTTCGAGATCGAGTAGTTCATGTTTGCAATACCCCCCTCGTACATCAAGTCCACGATTAGCTTTAGCTCGTGCAGACATTCGAAGTAAGCCATTTCCGGTGCATAACCCGCCTCTGTCAGGGTTTCAAAGCCCATTTTAACAAGCTCTACCGCACCACCACAAAGTACTGCCTGCTCGCCAAATAAGTCAGTCTCTGTTTCATCTTTAAATGTCGTTTCGATAATACCAGTACGCCCACCACCTACACCTGAGGCATATGACAGTGCAACGTCTTTTGCTTTACCAGAAGCGTCCTGATAAACCGCAACTAGATCAGGGATACCACCACCCTTAACAAACTCAGAACGAACAGTATGACCCGGCGCCTTAGGAGCAATCATGATGACATCAAGATCTGCACGAGGAACAACCTGGTTATAATGGATCGCAAACCCGTGAGCGAATGCCAGCGTTGAGCCTTCTTTTAGGTTTGGCTCTATTTCAGCCTTATATAACTGAGACTGAAACTCATCAGGCGTAAGAATCATGACCACGTCAGCACCTGAAACGGCTTCAGCAACAGGCTTAACAACCAAGCCATGAGCCTCTGCCTTGGCAACTGAAGTAGAGTTAGTTCTCAAGCCAACAGTGACATCAACTCCAGAATCTTTAAGGTTACATGCGTGTGCATGACCTTGAGAACCGTAACCGATAATGGCTACTTTTTTACCCTGAATGATAGAAAGATCACAATCTTTATCGTAATAAACCTGCATGAGATTCTCCTGTACTTTTGCATCCTTTGACACAAATAACGTTATTAAAAAAATAGCTCACAACAAATGCTATAAGCTCAATACTTTTTCGCCCCTGGCAATACCTGACACACCCGAACGAACCACTTCAAGAATACAACTAGTGCCAATTGTCTGAATAAATGCATCCAACTTATCACTGTTTCCAGTCAACTGCACGGTGTAAACAGAGCTGGTAACATCAACAATCTGCCCACGAAAAATATCCACTGTTCGTTTAATTTCCGCTCGCTGTGAGCCTGACGCCTTAACCTTAATAAGCATCAACTCGCGTTCAATGTGCGTGCCTTCAGTTAAATCTACAAGCTTCACCACCTCTATCAATTTGTTCAACTGTTTGGTGATTTGCTCTATAACTTTATCAGACCCGGTTGTAGTGACTGTCATCCTGGATAAAGTAGGATCTTCAGTCGCCGCAACCGTTAAGGTTTCGATGTTGTAATTGCGCTGCGAAAACAACCCCACTACTCGGGAGAGTGCTCCAGGCTCGTTTTCAAGCAATACCGAGATAATACGGCGCATTATTAAGTCCTCTCCGTCTTGCTTAACCACATATCTTTCATAGAGCCTCTAGCGATCTGCATAGGGTAGACATGCTCATGAGGATCAACCATTACGTTGATAAACACCAACTTATCTTTCATTGCAAACGCCTTCTCAAGCGTAGGCTCCAGATCCTCAAGCTTCTCAACCGTAAGGCCAATATGCCCATATGCCTCAACCAGCTTGGTAAAGTCAGGCAACGACTTCATATAAGACTGAGCATGGCGGGACTCATAATTCATGTCCTGCCACTGCTTAACCATCCCTAAAGACTGGTTGTTTAGAATAAGAACCTTAACCGGCAAATCATACTGTTTGCAGGTAGACAGCTCCTGGATGTTCATCTGAATACTGCCCTCACCGGTAACACAGACGACATCATGATCCGGAAAGTTCAGTTTCACACCCATCGCAGCAGGAAAACCAAAGCCCATCGTCCCCAACCCGCCCGAGTTAATCCAGCGGTTGGGCTTGTCAAACTTATAGTACTGAGCAGCAAACATCTGATGCTGACCAACATCAGAGGTTACATACGCTTCCCCTTTGGTGACCTTATAGAGCGCTTCAATCGCCTGCTGAGGCTTAATGCTGGTTTCACTAGACTCAAAACGCCCGCCGTGAAAAGCTTTCCACTCGTCGATGCTTTTCCACCATGACGCCAACGCGTCTTTGTCAGGCGTTTGCTTGCTTTCTCTGATAAGTGCCAGCATCTCTTTCAAAACAGAGTCCACAGGCCCCACTATAGGAACATCAACCTCAACAGTCTTAGAAATTGAGGCAGGATCAATATCGATATGCACGATACGCGCGCCAGGACAGAACTTTTCAACCGCATTCGTCACCCGGTCATCAAAGCGGGCACCTATCGAGACAATAAGGTCAGCATGGTGCATGGCCATATTGGCCTCATAACTCCCATGCATCCCTAGCATGCCCAGATACTGTCTATCAGTGGCAGGGTACCCACCCAACCCCATCAGCGTGTTGGTGACCGGGTAGTTCAGCAACTGAGCAAGCTCTGCGAGCTTATCAGAAGCCTTACCCAAGATAACGCCGCCACCTGCATAAAGAACAGGTCTTTTGGCAGCCAACAGCATATCCACTGCTTTCTTGATTTGACCTGAGTGGCCTCTTACGACAGGGTTATACGAACGTAGCTTAACCTTCTTGGGGTAAACGTATTCATACCTTTCATTAGGCGTGGTCATATCCTTGGGAATATCAACAACGACCGGACCCGGGCGACCTGTTTCTGCCAGGTAATAGGCCTTCTTGAGAATCTCAGGGATCTCGGATGGATGCTGGACAGAAAGGTTATGCTTAACAACCGGTCGTGAGACCCCCATCATATCCGTTTCCTGAAACGCATCCTCCCCCACTAGCGTGGAAGGAACCTGACCACACAATACAACCATGGGTATCGAATCAGTAAAAGCTGTTGCAATACCCGTTACTGTATTGGTAGCTCCTGGTCCCGATGTCACCAATACGGTACCTGCTCGACCCGTTGCACGAGCATAGCCGTCAGCCATATGCGTCGCTGCCTGCTCATGCCTCACTAAAATATGCTTTACTTTATCCTGACGAAATAATGCGTCATAGATATGTAGTACGGACCCTCCAGGGTACCCGTATATATACTCAATGCCCTCGTCTTGTAAAAAACGGGCTATCATGTCAGCGCCAGACAATAGCTCCACGGTAAACCACCCTCTCGTTTGCGTTTTTCGAAGCAACCACCAATCCAGGGAGCCTGAATATCAATCTCTTATGAAGACTGATGTCAGATAGACATTACACACATAGCAAATCTTGAGAGGTTATCTCCTGATTATCTAAACCATCTTTATTCGTGACTTAGAGCTATACATTTAAAAAATGACTGCCGCGAGGCTTAAGCCTGCGACAATGCTACGCATGTTCAACAATATTACTGCTCGGGGTTACCTGCTGTAGATACCCCCCTGATTTGGGCAACCGACAATTCTGACACCAACTAAACGATAGTCAATAGTAATTGCCATTTTCAGTGATAATATGTCTCATTTTCGCTATATTCTCAGCCATTTCCTGGTATTTATGTCTATAGTTAAGTTAAAGCTGAGCTAGACCTACAGATAGTGAAGCCCGGTTACAAATGACTTATTATGCTCTTCAGACAAATTAACAACCAATAAACGTGGGTGACATGAAGCTAACGTACACATTTTTTATTACAACTGCAGTCCTTGCCTCATCTTTTATCACTCTCCCTAGTTATGCTGGAAAAGTGTATAAGTGGACAGATGAAAACGGCGTCATTCACTATGGTGACAAACGCCCTGAAGGCGCAAAGTCGGAAACATTAAGAGTGGAATCAAAATCATCTGCACCCCGGACATCCGTTCAAGACCAACTGAAATCGCTTGAAGAAAAACAGCAAAAAGAAAACCTGGCCAAACAAGAGCAAGAAAAAAGCAAAAAAGCTAAAGAACAAAACCAGTTACGATGCACCCAGGCTAAAGAAAACCTGCAAACAATCGAAAACAATGCACGAATACGAATAGAAGAGAATGGCGAGCTGAGGTACATGACCCCAGAAGAAATCACCGCAAAAAAGGATGAAATGAATAAAATAGTCGAAGAAGCTTGCAGCCAAAACTAGGCGGATTCAGTTTATATTCATGAAATCAGTTAAAAGGGCCATTACGGCCCTTTATAACTATGCTGTTGCTTCTGCATTTTTCAACATCTGAAACAACTCATCTTTGAGCTTAAGGCGGTTTACCTTCCGGCCCTCCAAATACTCATCGGTGGGCGTTTCAACGCCGGTTTCAATCCGGTGAATCTCATGATCAACCTCATGGTAAGCTTCAAAGAGCTTTGCAAAATGAGCATTGTTCATCTTCATGTCACGAATCTGATCTCTATATTCCGGCAACTCATGGATAAGGTCATGCTTCTCTAGCGTCATACTGTTTCCTTCTACTTATTAGGTATACTTATTATTCCAGATCCAGTTTGCGCCCACCCTGCATTTTAAACCCTGATAGAGATCAATCATCCAATAAAAAGCGCGACAACTGCCGCGCTTAGTTTACTGTAAAGTCCAGTTTCTAAGCCTTTACCTTAAAGGTAACGTCGTCACCCTCGACCGTGGCAACAATGGTATCCCCCCGCTTGAAATGACCCGATAAGATGTCTTGCGACAACGGATTTTCTACCCACTTTTGAATAGCCCGTTTCAACGGCCTTGCTCCGTAAACGGGGTCATAACCTGCTTCAGACAACTTACCCAGCGCATCAGAACTGACCTCCAAGGTCATCTCCTGCTCACTGAGTCGAGAGTTTAACAATTTCAACTGAATTGATGCGATACCTTGAATTTGCTCTGCACCCAACGGATGGAAAACAACCACCTCATCTATTCGGTTAATAAACTCAGGCCGGAAATGACCTCCCACAACCTCCATGACAGCATTTCTCATTTCATCGTATTGCTCGTCATTTCCACCCATAGCCTGGATCACATCTGACCCCAGGTTCGATGTCATAACAATAACGGTGTTCCTAAAATCCACCGTGCGCCCCTGACCGTCGGTTAAGCGGCCATCCTCAAGCACCTGAAGCAAAATGTTGAATACGTCAGGGTGCGCCTTTTCAACCTCATCCAACAGCAAGACAGAGTAGGGCCTTCTTCTTACCGCTTCCGTCAAGTAGCCACCCTCTTCGTAGCCAACATAGCCTGGGGGCGCACCAATCAACCGGGCAACAGAGTGTTTCTCCATGAATTCCGACATATCAATTCGCACCATTGCCTCGTCTGTATCAAACAGAAAAGACGCCAATGCCTTACATAACTCAGTCTTACCAACACCTGTCGGGCCGAGAAACAGGAAGGAGCCATTTGGTCTATTGGGATCTGCCAAACCAGCACGGGAGCGCCTGACAGCATCAGATACTGCACTTACTGCCTCTGCCTGACCGATAACCCGGCCATGAAGCTCATCTTCCATTCTCAGCAGCTTTTCACGTTCACCCTCTAACATTTTTGAAACCGGTATTCCGGTCCACTTTGAGACAATCTCTGCTATTTCCTCATCTGTGACCCGGTTGCGCAATAACGTCATTTCCATCATTTCTGCTTGGCTAGCCATATCTAGCTGGCGCTCCAGCTCAGGGATCATGCCATACTGCAGCTCTGACATCTTAGCCAGATCCCCCGTTCGCCTGGCCGCTTCCAGGTCAACTCTAGCCTGCTCCAGATCACTTTTGATTTTCTGAGAACCATGAAGAGCCGCCTTTTCAGTTTTCCAGATCTCTTCGAGGTCAGCAAACTCCTTCTCTGCGGTTTTAATCACAGTATCGATGTCTGCCAAACGCTGCCTTGAGGCCTGATCCGTCTCCTTTTTAAGCGCTTCGCGCTCTATTTTCAGCTGAATCAAGCGCCGTTCAAGCCGATCTAATGCTTCCGGCTTTGAGTCCATCTCCATACGGATCTGGCTTGCGGCCTCATCGACTAAATCGATCGCCTTGTCAGGGAGCTGTCGGTCAGTTATATAACGATGAGACAACTTAGCCGCAGCAATAATTGCACCATCGGTAATTTCCACACCGTGGTGAACTTCATAGCGCTCTTTTAGGCCTCTCAAAATCGCAATTGAGTCTTCGACATTCGGCTCGTCGACCAACACCTTCTGGAACCGCCTTTCCAGCGCCGCATCCTTTTCTATGTACTCGCGGTATTCATTGAGCGTTGTCGCCCCCACACAATGAAGTTCTCCTCGCGCCAATGCAGGCTTGAGCATATTGCCCGCATCCATCGAGCCCTCTGCCTTACCAGCTCCGACCATGGTATGAATTTCATCAATAAACAGGATGACTTGGCCTTCCTGTTTAGCAAGGTCATTTAGCACCCCTTTCAAGCGCTCTTCGAATTCTCCTCGAAACTTAGCGCCCGCAATAAGCGTTCCCATATCTAACGATAATACGCGCTTATCTTTTAGCCCTTCTGGCACCTCACCATTCACAATTCGCTGAGCTAACCCTTCAACTATCGCCGTTTTACCAACGCCAGGCTCGCCAATAAGGACAGGATTATTTTTGCGTCGACGTTGCAGTACCTGAATGGTACGCCGAATCTCATCATCACGCCCAATAACCGGGTCAAGCTTACCCTCTTCTGCGCTTGCGGTAAGGTCAATAGTAAAACGCTCCAGTGCCTGCCTATTCTCTTCTGCCCCTTGATCATTCACTGCTTCACCACCTCGAATCCGGTCAATTGCGCCTTCCAACTGTTTACGATCTACGCCCGCATCCTTTAGAAGTTTCCCTAAAACACCTTTATCATCCAATGCGGCTAACAAAACAAGCTCACTTGAAATAAACTGGTCTTGTCTCTGTTGTGATAACTTGTCAGACATATTCAATAGCCGTCCGAGATCGTTAGACATATGAATATCGCCATCACTTCCTTGAACCTGCGGTAACAGCTCAACCTGCTGCGCTACATTTTTTTTGAATGCGGCAACATCAACCCCGACTTGCTGGAGCAGCGAAGCAATGCTACTGCCCTGCTGATCAAGCAAAGCCTGAATCAGGTGAATCGGCTCGATGAAGTTATGGTCTTTTCCTATAGCGATAGACTGAGCATCAGACAGCGCAGTCTGTAACCGGCTGGTTAATTTATCCATTCTCATTTGGTTCCCCCAATAAGCGACAATTTATCCCCGATCACAAGTGATCAACACTAATACAATAAACTTACTTGCGGTGGGGATTAATGAACATTAACTACTATGTAGGGACTGAACGGGGAGTTTCAAGTCATCCAGATCAATGATGCCATCCGGCCGGTAACACCATTACGTCGGTAGGAATAGAACTGAGTGGCATTGGTTAAGGTGCAATGACCACCGCCATAAATGTCGCTGATGCCCTGCGACCATAACCGAATACGCGCTAGAGAATAAAGATCGGCCAGCCACTTTCCATCTTGCCCCTCAATTGGCGAAAAGGCTTTGTGGGTTGCTTCGGCATATCCACATGAAGCTGATGTGAACGCATCAACCACGTCCTGCCCCACCTCAAACGCCGACGGCCCAATAGCAGGCCCAAGCCACGCGGTAACGGTTGATGATTGCCGAAAAGTGGAAAGCGTTGCTTCAATCACCCCGGAGCAAAGACTCCGCCACCCGGCATGTATGGCCGCAACCTGCTTGCCCTGTTTGTCAGAAAGCAAGACCGGCAAACAGTCTGCCGTCATAATCACACAGGCGGTCTCTCGAACTCTCGCGAAGCTTGCATCTGCCTCTCTCACTATACCGTCAACTTGAGCTTCACAAACACGGTTACCGTGCACTTGGTTTAACCACTGCAGGCTATTTTGTGACAAGCCGCACTGCGCTGCCAGCTTGCTTCTATTTTGCTGAACATGATTAGGTGAATCACCCACATGTGTCCCTAAATTAAATGAATCAAATGGGGGAAGGCTTTGTCCTCCAAGACGTGTTGTGCAGAGCGCCCGTACATTTTCAGGCAATGGCCACTCTGGCACAATAAACGACTCATCAAGAGTCATCTATCACGCCTCAGTTTGATGCTGTTTAAGCATCGTTAACAGGTGCGTCATATCTTCGGGAAGGTCGATTTCCCAGGATAGTTCTTCCCCGCTCTCAGGGTGAGTCAGCGTAAGCTTTTTAGCATGAAGCGCCTGCCGATTAAAATTACGAATGGTGTCTGCCACCTCTTCTGACGCACCAGCAGGCATGCGCAAGCGCCCGCCATACACAGGGTCTCCGACTAACGGATAATGCAAGTGAGTCATATGGACACGAATTTGGTGCGTCCGCCCGGTTTCAAGCTTAAGTCGAATATGGGTGTGGGCGTCAAACCGTTCTATAAGACGGTAATGGGTTACTGCAGGTTTGCCAAAAGGGTGAACGGCCATTTTAATCCTGTTTTGAGGGTGTCTGGCCATGGCTTGATCAACGCATCCACCGCCAGTCATTACACCGGTCACCACAGCCTCATACTCCCGCCCCATTGTCCGGGTCTGCAACTGATCAACCAAAGAGGTGTGGGCAACCAAAGATTTGGCCACCACCATTAACCCGGTGGTATCTTTATCTAGGCGATGAACTATACCCGCACGCGGCAGCTTGGCGATGTCCGGGTAATGGTGCAGTAGCGCATTCACCAAGGTGCCGGATGCGTGCCCTGCTGCCGGATGCACCACCAAGCCTGCTGGCTTGTTAAGTACAATGATATGTTCATCTTCATAAATAATATCTAATGCAATATCTTCTGCTTCCCAGCGCTCCTGAGAATCAATTTCAGCATGAACACTGATAACGTCATCAGATGCGACTTTATCCCTGGGTCTCACGACATCCCCATTGACTTTAACAGCCCCAGATTTAATCCACCCCTGAATTCGAGAACGCGAGTGCTCCGGCATCAGTTCGGCTAGTGCGCGATCAAGCCGCTGCTCGCCTAAGGATAAAGGGATAATAAAATCTGCTTCAATAACGTCTGACATTAAGCGTCCTAATTTAATTGATACAAAAACTACGTGCAAAAAACACATTACCGAGACAAGCACTTTATCGACACATCAAACAACATCGACACATCAAACAAAGGCTGACGACATAACCGCCATTTTAGCGGTGAAGCAGACTTTTTCATACCCCGAACCAAAACCGTTTTTGGCTAACAAGCGACACAACACCTATTCCAAATGCTGTAGTTATGAAATAATAGCTCGCTTAAATAGCTACATGCAGCCCTGAGCGGGAATAAAACAGAAATGCTCAGAGGCCATGTTAACGTATTACATTTATGGACACCTGATATTAATGCGATTTATCTCCCGCCTTGCGCTAGCCGCTTCACTTATTTTACTGGGCGCCTGTGCATCAACACCTGAGCCCGAGCTGACCGAAAAAGAGTACTATGACGAAGCAAAGGCAGCCATCAAAGCAAAAAACTTCTCCCTTGCTGCCAAAAATTTGGAAGCACTGGAAACACGATACCCCTTTGGGCGCTACGCAGAGCAAGCTCAACTGGATTTGATTTACGCACGATATAATAACCTTGACCTGGAAGGCTCAAGAGCAGCAGCAGACCGCTTTATTCGGCTCCACCCTCAAAGCCCTCACGTAGATTATGCTTATTACATTCGTGGAATGGCGTCTTACAATCTTGATATTGGTTTAGCAACGCAATACTTCCCGGCAGTTGATGTAACATCAAGAGATCCGGGTGAAATGAGGAAAGCCTTCGATGATTTCTCTCAGCTTCTAACTCGATACCCTGAAAGCAAATATGCCTCAGATGCAGAGCAAAGAATGATTGAGATCAGGAATCGCTTATCTGAATACGAACTGCATGCAGCCCGTTATTACCTGAAAAGAGAGGCCTATATTGCCGCCGCCAACCGAGCGAGCCACATCATAAAAAAGTACCCCAACACGTCAGCGGTTGAACCTGCTCTTACAATCATGGTAGAGGTTTATCGATTGCTGGGGATGGATAGCCAAGCTGATGACGCGCTTGCGGTATTAGCTGCAAACTTTCCTGACAGCAAGTCCTTTGATAAAAACATGAGGTTTAAGCCCAGCGAGATAAAGAAACAGCAGCGCTCCTTGCTAGGGGTTGTCACATTTGGCTTATTTGAATAACCAGACCAAATAACACAAGCAGCGGCCATAAACCCGAATGGCCGCCTGCCTTTGCTTCCAGTTTACCTTTAATTCAGACTAACAATTACTCCCCAGCCTTCCAGCCGGAAGTAATCGGATACCGCCTATCCTTACCAAAGCCACGCTCTGTAATCCTGACACCTATCGGTGCCTGTCTGCGCTTGTACTCATTAATATCAACAAGCCTGATCACTCGTTCAACAACCTCTCGCTCATAACCCTCGGCAACAATGGCATCCGCACTGTAATCACATTCAACATACAAGTATAAAATATGGTCTAACTCATCGTAGGAAGGCAAGCTGTCCTGATCGACTTGATCAGGCGCCAATTCTGCTGAAGGCGGCCGCTCAATAACTCTTTCCGGAATGACCGGGGAAATAGTATTCCTGTATCGAGCCAACTTATAAACCAGTGTTTTTGGCACATCCTTAAGCACATCAAACCCACCAGCCATATCACCGTACAACGTTGAGTACCCTACCGCCATCTCACTCTTGTTTCCTGTCGTCAACACTAGCGAGCCGAACTTGTTTGAGAGGCTCATTAGCAATACACCTCTGCAACGAGCTTGAAGGTTTTCTTCGGTGGTATCAGGAGCCAAGCCGCTAAATGGTTCGCTGAGTGTTTTCATAAATGCATCGTACATGGGCTCTATGGAGTATACATCGTACTTAACACCCAGCAAGGCCGCTTCTTCCTGAGCATCTTCAATGCTCATATTAGAGGTGTACTTAAAAGGCATCATCACTGCGTGGGCTCGATCTTTACCTATCGCATCAACCGCTACAGCTAACGTTACAGCTGAATCAATCCCTCCCGATAGCCCCAGCACAATCGATTTAAAACCGTTTTTATTAACGTAATCTCTAACACCCAATACCAATGCGCTATAGACTCGTTCCTCTAAACTCAGTTCAGGGTGAAGTACCTGTGGGATTGGTTGGCAGCCCTTTTCACATTCAAAATCGACAGGATAGAGACCTGACTTGTATTCTGGCGCATTCACCACGCACTTGCCAGTACGGTCTACCACCATTGACCCGCCATCAAAGACCAGCTCATCCTGACCACCGATTAAGTTAACGTAAACAATTGGGGTGTTGTGGTCACGCGCCTGGCGGCAAAGCAACTCTTTACGCTGCCCCAGTTTATTTTCATGAAACGGAGACGCATTCAGGTTAAGTATCAGCTCAACACCTTGATCAGCTAGCTGCTTAACCGGGCCCTGCTGCCAGATATCTTCACAAACCGTTAAACCTATTTTAATTCCCTTGAAGTCTACGACGCCCGGTGTTGTACCAGCCTCAAAATAGCGCTTTTCATCAAAGACCTGATAGTTGGGCAGGCACTGCTTGCGATAAAGCTGAACAACCTCTCCCTCAGCCACAAACCCGGCAACATTATAGAGCCCCCCTTCTTCTCGCCAGGGGTAACCAATAACAACGGCAACCTCCTTGGCCGCGTGTTTGATATCGTTAATGGCTTTTTCAACCCTTAACTGAAGGCTCGGCCTCAACAGAAGGTCTTCGGGCGGATACCCGGTCAGCGTCAGTTCAGGAAAAACGATAATATCGGCTTGATGTAAACGACTGGCTTGATCAATGGCTTCAATAGCCTTCAAGGTATTTCCTGGTATATCCCCAACGAGAAAATCGAGTTGAGCCATCACCACACGTAACTGACCGGACATAGATACCCACACACTTCTGTCACAAATTTGATAATAACCACACAGGCTCTCTGTATGGCAAGGAATGAGGTATTATACTGAATCTAACCCATGGTAACGAATAGAATAACACCAACATCAAGAAAACTTCTGGAGTCAGGATTGGAATATACAGCACAGAGCCTTCGGCTTTTTCGCTTTTACAACCATTATCGAATTGTAGTGGGACTCATTCTTGTTGGTGCCGTTTTTTTTAATATCTCTTTCATCGACCCAGCACAGCAGAAGTCAGCACTCTATCAAATTACGACGATTTGTTACCTATCAATAAACATTTTTACTGCCTTTATTTTACTGGCGGGTTTCCACGCGACCTCCAAACACATCATCGCCTCAATTATCTTTGATATCATCATATTGCACATATTGATGTATGCCAGCACAGGCGTTCAGACCGGCCTTGGCAATCTTGTCGTTATTAGTGTCGCCGCTGGCAACATCCTGATAAGAGGCAGAGTCGGCACACTGTTCGCAGCACTCTCGGCATTAACGTCTCTTGGGATCGAACTTAATGAAGTCTTTAATTATGACGCCAAAGTAGATGGCGTAGTTCGCGCAGGACTACTCGGGATCATTTATTTTGCAGCGGCATTTCTGCTGCAAAATATCTCCAAACGCATCAGCCAGAGCGAAGAGCTTGCACAAGTTCGCGCCAAAAACATTATTGAACTTGAAAAACTCAACCATCAGATCATCCAACGAATGCAAACAGGTATTGTCGTTACAGACGAATACGGGAAAGTTCGTTTGCTCAACCAAGCTGCACTCTCACTGCTGAATGTTGATGATGAACGACAACTGCCTGAGCAATTGAAACAAAGACTGGATCTTTGGCGAGCAAGCCCGAACATCAGAACTGAACCATTTAAAATCCCAACCTCAGGAACCGTCCTGCAAGCCAACTTCACACAACTCAAAAAAGATACCGGCTCAGGAATCCTCATCTTTCTTGAAGACACCAGTAAAATTTCGCAACAAGCGCAACAAATGAAACTGGCCTCTCTGGGACGACTAACCGCGGGTATCGCCCATGAGATACGCAACCCGTTAGGGGCCATCAGCCATGCGGCTCAACTGTTAGCCGAGTCTGACTCTCTGTCTCCCGCAGACTCGAAGATGACAGACATCATTCAACGACACTCCGGCAGAGTAAACAGCATTGTCGAAAACATTTTACAGTTATCACGCCGCAAACAACCCGAGGCGATTGAGAACGACATTAACGAATGGCTTAGAAAGTTTATTCAAGACTATATACTGTCTCACAGCCCAACGCCGGAAATAACATTGCAGCTGGGCAGTGAATCCCCTATTGCGCGTTTTGACCCATCCCAGATAGAGCAAGTCGTTACCAACCTTGTCGACAATGGCCTGAGATACAGCGAGAAAGCGGTGGGTAAACCAACGCTTACGATTTGTAGTGGCATCAACAAGCGAAATGACCTAGCATTTATCGATGTGATAGATCAGGGGCCTGGCGTCGCTGAAGAGGATATTGAGCACCTTTTTGAGCCTTTTTTTACAACAGAGAGCAGCGGTACAGGGTTAGGTCTCTACCTCTCTCGTGAACTATGCGAAAGTAATCAGGCCCACCTCAATTATTACCCTGTTGAACAAGACTCGCATACCGAACGCCAGGAAACAAAAAGCGAGATAAACACAGACGGTGCAGTTACAGGTAGTCGTTTTCGAATCACCTTCGCACACCACAAACGAATTATTTAGCGACCAGATATAATGACGATTAAAACAGCCCTTATTGTTGATGACGAACCCGATATTCGAGAGCTTCTGGAAATCACCTTGATGAGGATGGGTATCGACACCTGTACAGCCGAAAACCTGACCAAGGCAAAAGCACTTTTAGAGCAGCATGAGTTCAATCTCTGCCTAACAGACATGAACCTTCCTGACGGCAACGGCATCGACCTGGTGTGCCATATACAGCAGTTTTATCCTCAGATACCTGTTGCGGTCATTACAGCATACGGCAGCGTGGAAACCGCAATATCATCCTTAAAATCAGGGGCGTTTGACTTTGTATCAAAGCCAGTAGACCTTGCCCGATTAAGAGAACTGGTTAGTTCAGCGCTAAAACTGACCGAAGAGAAAAAGGCTAGCAAAGAGATTGTCGAGACCGGAAACCTCTTGCTCGGCGAGTCTCCTGAAATGGAGCGATTGAGAAAACAGATCCGCAAGCTGGCGCGTAGTCAGGCCCCAGTCTATATCAGCGGCGAGTCAGGCAGTGGCAAGGAGTTGGTTGCACGCATGATGCACCTGCAGGGGCCGCGCTCTGAAGCTCCGTTCGTCCCGGTGAACTGTGGAGCCATTCCCAGCGAGCTAATGGAAAGCGAGTTTTTTGGGCATAAAAAAGGGAGCTTTAGCGGTGCTGTAGAAAACAAAGAAGGCCTCTTTCAAGCGGCGAATGGAGGCACACTATTTCTCGATGAAGTCGCCGACTTGCCGATTGGTATGCAGGTAAAACTGCTTAGGGCAATACAGGAAAAAGCGATACGTGCAGTTGGCGATCAGAAAGAAGTCTCCGTCGATGTCAGGATACTCAGCGCCACGCACAAAAATTTGGCCGAGCTTGTTGAAGCAGGAGATTTCCGGCAAGACCTTTACTATAGAATCAACGTCATTGAACTTGATGTCCCAAAACTAAGAGAGCGCAAAGGAGATATCCCCCTACTTGCCAACCATATTCTGCAACGAATTGCTGAAGAGTGTGACGTACATGATGCAAAGATTAGTGAAGAGGCGATGAAATGCCTAGAAAACTATCACTTCCCAGGCAACGTACGCGAGCTCGAAAACATCATTGAGCGGGCCTTTACCCTATGCGAAGATGACATTATAGAAGTGACCGACCTTCAGCTTCGCCCTGCAAATAAAGCCGACAATGCAATCGACTTTTCGGACAATACGATACAAAGAGACGAAGAAACCTCTTTGGAGGATTACCTCGAAGGCATTGAAAGAAAAACGATCGAACAGGCTTTAGAAGAGACACGCTGGAACAAAACCGCCGCAGCCAAAAAGCTTGGCATTACATTTCGCGCCCTGCGTTACCGCTTAAAGAAGTTAGATATGGAGTAGCTATATAAAGAACACTTTAGCCTTGCATGCCAGGCTACAAACCCTAAGCGACTTCAGAGCTGACCAACCTTTTCGTTAACCCGTAAGGCTCTGGATCAACAGGTGAATCCTGCCCCAACAACAAAGAAGTCATCACCCGAACCGAAGCAGGCGCTAACACCAAACCATTTCTAAAGTGCCCGGCACTTACAAACAGGTTTTCAATATCGGGCACCTCACCAATAAATGGCACACCATCTGGTGCGCCAGGCCTTAAACCGGCCCAATGATGCTCGATTGGGGTGTTCGCCAATGCCGGAAACATATCAATGGCAATATCTGCCAGAAGCTGCTTTGCGGGTTCAGTCGTTTGTTTGTCATACCCAACATACTCCAGCGTGCTACCCGCGAGGATGCGCCCATCTCTTCTGGGAATAACATATTTACCGTCACACAGCACCACACGATTCACAACCCCGGGTTTTGCCTTGAAAAGAATCATCTGCCCTCTTACAGGCTCTACGGGCAACTTAACCCCTATTGAACCAAGCAAATCACCTGACCAGGCACCAGCTGCTATCACCACCTTATCGGCTCTAACTTCTCGCCCCTCAACCTTAACTCCAACAACCTTTCCTGACCGGCTTATCAGCTCTGTAACAGTCGACCCTTCAAGAATCGTCACCAAAGGCTCACGCTGAATGCTTTTATATAACGCTCGCACCAATCTGGGATTGCGAATACTGCCGACCTGAGGCATCCAGAGGGCGCTGCAAACTCCTTCTCTTAGATTCGGTTCGAGCTTATAGATTTCATTTTTCTCAATCTGTTCTGCCCAGCTTTTATGGGTAGCAGCCCACTCAAGCGCCTTTGCCTGGTCATCTACAGACAACATCATAAGACCATGCCTAGTCAACTCAGGGTCAACCCCACTCTCAGCCTCCAGAGACTCAGCCAAATTGCCATAATAACCTTGAGACCACGATGCGAGCGCCGTAACGGGCTCCGAGTAACGCCATGGGTAAAGAGGAGATACAATCCCCCCCCCAGCCCAGCTCGACTCCTGCCCGCAAAGCCCCTTTTCAATGAGCGTAACTTCAACCCCGGCCTGAGCAAGCTCCCGTGCCTGCATCATGCCGATAGCGCCGCCGCCGATAATGATTGTTTTCAACTGACCACCCAATTCAACTAGAGCGAAAAAGTTGAGTGTATTACAATAGCCATTGCTCAGGAAGAGCATTCAACCAAGACAGATAAAAAGGATTTTTATGTCTACTTCAAAACTGCAGGGGTTCACCCTGCTCGAACTAGTTATTGTGCTAGCCACTCTAGCAATTTTAGCATCGCTTGCAGTGCCAAACTTTACGGTGTTCCTTGAAAGAAATGCCTCCGAAAGCGATATTAACCTCATTAAAAAGTTGATCTACCACGCTAGAAGCAGCGCAATCGATAGCGGGCAACACGTCACACTCTGCGTACTTGATGATAAACAAAAATGCGACAAACGATCTGATTGGCGCGGAAAGGTTACAGAATTCCTGGATCCCAACAGAAATGGGATCGTTGATAATAACGAACGCATACTCCAGGAGACAATAGCCGGAAGACATGCGTCCTCTATAAAGTGGCGGTCTTTCAACCGCCGCGGCTATCTACAATTCTCGCCCTTTGGCCTATCAACAACCAGCAATGGTACATTTACTTACTGCTCCCAATCGAACATAGCTAGACACCAATTGGTTCTAAACCGTCAAGGCCGTTTGAGAAAACGTGAACCAATAGGCAAGAATTCGACCTGTTAAACCACTCAGTACGCTAATTTGACCACTCATCACTTGCCAGTAGATGCATTCCAGCGCATAGATTAGATTACAGTTAACAAAATGTAATCTAATTGGCATCTTGATGAATATAACTATGAACAGACAAGCTACAGGTTTTACGCTAGTAGAACTGATGGTCACTTTAGCGGTAGCGGCAATTTTGCTGTCTATAGCCGTTCCATCATTTAGTTCGTTTATACAAAATAACCGCATTACCTCGGCAACAAACCACCTAGTTGCGCACCTGCAATATGCCCGCTCTGAAGCGGTATCAAAAGGGCTGGCAGTCAATTTAGCAAGAAATACAACATCTACTGCCAAAGACCTTTCAAAAGGCTGGACGATTTATACCGACGCAGGAAGCACCAATGGCAACACCGCATATAACGCCTCAGAAGACACGCTACTAAAATCTTTTGAAGGGTATGGAAGCAGCAATATCACTATAAACACTAATTCGGACGGTAATAACTGGATAGCATTTAGCAGTCGAGGACTCTTAGCAGAGGGAGCGGGAAAAAGTATAGTTATTGCAGTGTGCGACGACAGAGGCGTTACACAAGGCCGCCTAATTACCATATCGCCTACCGGGCGCAGCAGGGTGACTGACTCCACGGATGCGACCACTCCGCTTACCACGTGCACTCCAACCTAGATGAGGTAAAGTATGAAACCGAATTATAGCGGCCACTTTAAGAAGCAAACCGGGGTTTCAATGATCGAAATACTCGTTTTGGTGATTATTATGTCAATTGGTTTACTTGGCATTGCAGGCCTTCAGGTGGCAGGTGTTCGTCAAACGACTAACTCAGGCATGCAGACTCAAGCCATGCTATTAGCTGACGACTTGATTGCAAGAATTCGTGCTAACAGAGAAGCCATAGTAGGGAGCGGTTCTCTTGTAGCATCCATGGCGAACTATGGCAAGAAAAATGGTGTTGCATTTCCTACAGCTGCAGAGGCCGCCTGCTCAACTTCATCAGGTTGCACACCTGCCCAAATGGCTACTACAGACCTTTTCAACTGGTCACAATTAGTACAAAACAGCTTGCCAGTTAATGCCGCACGCTTAAGCAACGACACCTACATATGCCTGGACTCTGACACCACTGACGCAACAGTTTGCGACGGACTGGGTTCCACTCTAGTAGTCCAAATTGGCTGGAATGAAACAAGCAGTACCGACAGCAGCAATAATATTCAACGATACCAGATGATATTCGAGCCTTAGTTCGAAAGATAAAGAGTACTGACTATGCAAACGATAACAAACACCTCAAACCGTCAGCATTATCAAACAGGTCTATCATTGGTAGAGCTGATGATTGCCATGGCGATTAGCGTTACCTTATTAGCGGGTATTACTCAAATCGTCATTGCGAATAAAGACGCTTACAGTTTTCAGCAATCACAATCAATAAACCAGGAAAACAGTCGATTCGCTTATTACTTTATTGACCAAATATTATCCAAGGCTGGCTACATAACCGCACCTCAGAATGCGCTTGATCAAGCATTTCCTGCCGCTGCTGCAACCGCCCAATGCGCTGCATTTTTATCAGGCCAGATCGTTGCAACTAGTTTAGAAGGAAATGGCGTGTGTATTCGCTACCAGCGCAATAATGCAGCGGAAGTAGACTGCGCAGGAAATCTCATTGCAACGGCTGACAGTTTTGTCACTCGGCTTTTCTTTTCAGCAGCCAACAATAGCCTAATGTGTGGCGCTCAAGGTGCTGCGGCAGTTGAACTAGTTGATAATATAGAAAGCATGCAATTCAGTTATAGAGTTAACACTAGTGGTACCAATCTTGCTACCCTAGCCACCCCATCCACAACACAGTGGAGAGATATTACCGCTATTCAAGCAAATGTATTAACGGCAAGCGAAGGCAACACATCAGACATAGCTCAGGTTTACCGGTTTCCTTTAAGTTCTGCGACGACCACAACAGCATCAGACCTTAGAGTTTATCGGTCGTCACTAAAAACCATAACGCTAAGAAACGCAGTTCTGTAAGAGGGCTTAACATGAGACAACTAACAAACATGAAGCAATCTGGCGCGGCATTGATTGTAGGCTTGATTATGCTCTTGGTGATGACCATGATCGGCATCGCGGGGATGAGCGAGACTATTATGGAAGACAAAATGCTCTTTAATTTCAGAGATAAAACCATCTCTCTAAATGCAGCAGACTCTGCGTTAAGAGCTAATGAGGCCTGGCTAGCGGATCAGGATATTAAACCCACCCCCCAGGTTTTGTCAAACTGTTCAACAATGCCTCTATGCGGGCAAACAGGCAACGTTGTATGGGATACCAACCAACTCCAGGCTACTTGGAGCGCGTTAACCTGGAGCAACTGGACAACTAATGCAGTTGAATATTCTGGTTCTGGGGCCTCCGGCAGTTCCATAGGTAACATCGCGGCTCAACCTCGATCTATTATCGAGTTTAGGAGCTTCAACGAACCAACCACTACATCATCTAAAGGAATAGCAACCAACCTAAATGCAGAACGATCAAGCCAAGGCATTGGCTGGCACTACTATAACTTTTACAGCGCCAGTCCAGGTTATCGCGCTGAAACCATGTCGGCAATAGAAACCACTTTTCAAAAGTGGTACTAATTCGAGCCTAGGATCAGGAGTATATGATGAAACGATATAATAGACTTTTCACAACAGCCATTTCATTTGCGCTGTCGCTAGGCACAAGTATTTCAGCCGTGCAGGCCGCCGAGCTTTCACTCAGCACTGTCCCCCTGTTTGTCAAAGACGGTGTTGACCCTAACCTCATCGTAACACTCGATGACTCAGGCAGTATGGCATTTGCTTATGTGCCGGACGCGCTAGGAGGAGAAGTCGATATTGATATTGATGGTGATGGCACGACAAACTACGGCTATTTCTTGCCTAAGTCACGCCAATTCAAGTCGTCTTCGCGAAACCCTATGTACTACGACCCCAATACGGTATACCTGGCTCCTAAGAAGGCGGATGGTTCAGCATATACCACATCATTTACGAAAGCGTGGAGAAACGGCTTTGTCCCGAATACCAGCGGCAACGGACTTAATCATTCCTCAAACTTCTTAGACTTATCGAACAATTATCATGTATCGGGGCGCACAAAGCCGTCAGGGAAAGGTAGTTTAGGCAGTGTAAAGTGGAGCAGCACCACTAGCAGTTCATGGAGAGCACCTCACCCATGGCAAGAGTTTGGTGACCATAACGGGACGACTGACGACCCTATAGTCAGTAAAAATAAACAAAGCTCAGGCGTACATGCTTATTACTATGTATATAACGAGAACAGCAATAATTGCAACAAAACCAAAGAGGATGATGATTGCTACGACTATGTAAAAGTTGATGATTATAACTCCACCAACAATAAACAAAATTTCGCTAACTGGTATTCGTTCTATCGCACCCGTGTATTAGCCACGGCCAGTGCCTCTAGCCTAGCCTTTCAAACGGTGTCTGAAGATGTGCGTGTCGCATGGCAAAATCTGCACAAATGCAATGGGTTTGATACAAGCTGCCGAGATTGGCGAAACAGTAGCAGCTATCAAGTTGACAGTAGAATAAGAACATTTACAGGAAACCATAAAACTGATTTTTTCCAGTGGCTACAATATGCCCCAGCCAGCGGAGGCACGCCTCTTCGAAACGCCATCGATAGAGCTGGCGACCTCATTAAAACAGATGATATAAATAGCCCTTACGCCAAAAACCCTGGGGTAACCAAAGACCCCATGTATGAGTGCCGAGGCTCGTTTCATATTGCGATGACAGACGGACTCTGGAATGGCAGCACACCAAGTGGTTACGGTGATTATGATAGCTCCGGAACTAAAGAAACCCCTGGAGGGTGCACGGGTAACGACTGCAAAAACGGATACAAAGCAAAATATCCGAAGAAAACCTATACACCTATGTCCCCGTTCAAAGACAATACGAAAGACAGCTCAGGCAACGCGGTAACGGTTTCAGATAGTGTTGCAGACATCATACTTAAACAGTGGATGGAAGACGCTCAACCCGATATTCCTGACCAAGTACCGACGTTTATCAAGGAGCCAAACGATGATGAGGATATAGAGTTCTGGAACCCTAAAAACGACCCTGCCGAATGGCAGCACATGACAACCTACACTGTTGGCTTTGGTTTAACTACGTCTCTTACAGATCCAAACTTCACAACCGAAGGTACTTTTGGCGGTGACTACGACGCCATTGTAGCGGGCACCAAATTTTGGCCTAAAGTTTCCGACAATAGCGCAAACAACCCTTACGATCTGTGGCATGGAGCCATCAATGGACGAGGTGAATTCTTCGGCGTTGATGACCCTAATAGCCTTGTTAGTGCCTTCCAAAGTATTATTGCAGGCATTCAAGAGCGTGACGCCTCTGCTGCGGCAGTTGCTCTAGACTCAGGTATCGCCAACGGTCTTGATTATGCCTACCATGCGCAGTTCTTCGCTAGTGACTGGTCTGGTGACCTTCGGGCATTTCAACTACTTCCGCCCTACTTTACCGCATCAAGCACTGTATCCTGGAGCGCGCAAGCTCAGCTTAACACGCGCACAGCAAGCCGTAATATAAAAATGGCTGACAGCAGTGGTGCATTAGTTGACTTTAAATACAGCAATATGACCGCATCCCAAAAAGCCTTAATGAGTATTGATGTTTCAGGCAACACTGACACTAAAGGCTCAGACAGAGTGGAGTTCATCCGTGGGGATAAATCAAAAGAAGGTTCTGATTTTCGTGATAGGGGTGGCAAGCTATTAGGCGATATTATTCACTCGTCACCTGTTTATGTGGGTCCGCCTACACGGTTCGGCTACGATGAGCTAGAAAATATAACCGTAGACCCTTATGCAACACCGGCCGTGATACCTGCCAATAGCTACCATCAGTTTAAGGCTACTCATGCAAGCAGAACCCCTCTAGTCTTTGTGGGCGCAAACGACGGCATGCTACATGCGTTCGATGCCACAACAGGCGATGAGACATTTGCATTCGTACCTACTGAGGTTATTCCAAAGTTACGCTTACTAACGAACAAAGGATATAGCCACCAGTATTATGTAGATGGCAGCAGCACCGTTGCTGATGTTTATGATGGCACTAAGTGGCGCACTATATTAGTGGGAACCCTTCGCAGTGGAGGAAAGTCTGTATTTGCTTTAGATGTGACAACCCCCAATAACATCCAATTACTCTGGGAGTTCACCGATGCTGATTTAGGATTTACATATAGTAAACCCGTTGTATCACGCCTGCACAATGGTAAATGGGGAGTACTTGTTGGAAATGGCTACAACAGCACTAACCAGAAAGCCGTTATGTATGTGCTTGATGCCGTTAGCGGTAGTGTAATAAAGAAAATGGACACTGGAGCAGGCTCATCAGCACAACCGAATGGTTTAGCCGTTCCTTCTCCTGTCGATATAAACGGAGATTTGATCATTGATTACGTCTACGCAGGAGACTTACACGGCAATGTCTGGCGCTTTGACCTTATTGACACATCACTAGACCCTGCAATACACGAAGACTCAGACCCCCTCGCTAAACGACCTAGAGAAAATGCTGCAGCCGACAAATGGTCCATAGGGTATGGCGGCACTCCCCTGTTCACCGCTAAGGACGATCTAACTCCTGCCACACCTCAACCCATTACAACAAACATCATTGCAACCCCTCATAGCTCAGGCACCGGAATCATCGTCATGTTTGGCACCGGAAAGTACCTGGAAGCTAGCGACGCAGCGGCAGATACCGCACATGTGCAAAGTTATTACGGTATTTGGGATCGTTATATACTCGGTGAGCAAACAACATCGAGTACTTTGACAACGATTACCCGCTCTAACCTACACAAACAATCAATGAAAGCAGCCGTAACAGAGGACTACACTTATACCGAATATGACGCAAGCGGCAATGCAACGGGTACAGTAAGCACTTCAAGCACAACAAGAGAAGTGACTCAAGATGATGTTGCTTGGTTTGATTACTCTACCAGCCCTGCCACATTAAATAAGCAGGGCTGGTACATTGATTTTATAGAAGGCACGACTGACCGGGGTGAGCTCCTCGCGACAGACTCTGTATTGGTGGGAGGGCAGGCCGTTTTTGCCACAACAATTCCAAATGCCAACCCATGTGATGCAGGCGTTGACCGCTGGGTCTGGGCGCTTGATGCTCAGACAGGCGGGCGTACTAATGTACCCGCTTTCGACTTAAATAACGATAACCAGATTAACGAGCTTGATAAGGACTCTGACAAAGTGGTTAATAGCTCTTATGAAACGGAAGGATTTGGAGCAGTTTCTGCAGTTGGTGATCGTATCTACCTAAACATGGAAAAAACTATCGAGTCACCCATAAGTCGCTAGTTTGTCAATAGCACGAGTTTGAACGAAGCGCGTCGTGGCACCCATGCCTAAATATAAACTGTTTTGGCTGTCATGAAGTACACCTGATTTTAGTTGTGTTGTGCTACTTCAAAATGAAGTGCTTCAGTCACCCATCAGGATCAAGGCTAAACGGCTGAGCCCCATAACGCGCAAAGCCGCTTACCCCTGGTATATTCATACCCCATTAAATAATCAGTACCCCTGCATAGCTAATTGGTACAGAGTTAAAGACTCGAAGTCAGTCTCCGGAGAGCTTATGCAGAGGGCACTCCATTAAACCAAATTAGGTTCAGGCGAAGGATATTCAGAGCCCTAGGTTAACCATACCCCTTTTGATCTCATCGCCTGAAAAGCTGTTTAACCAAATGCGAGTTTAATATCAAACATCGTTTTCTCCTTGAGCATGTGATAACACGCTCTCGTTAATTTATTGGCTATCGCTTTCTTGGCAACCATTGTTGGTGATTTCTTCAGCCTGCGTTGATAGGCTCGTTTTATATCAGTATTCCAGATAGATGCATAATGTGCTGCTTCAACAAAAGCCATTGCTAAATATCTATTTCCGTTCTTCGTATTTCCTTTCCCTTTTGATTTACCATTGCTGACCTTATCGGAAGGCACACAACGAGCATAAGATGAATAATTTCCAACACGAGGAAAACGCTCAATTGGTCCAGTCTCAAGCAAAATGGTCATCGCCAGTATTTTTCCAACGCCAGGGATACTAAGTAGAATTGAATACAATTCCCCTTGCTGGCATTCTCTGAGAACAAAATTTTCTATCGTAGTAATTTGCTGAGAGAGTTTTTTCATCATATGCCACTCAGTCAACGCAGTTAGTTGCGCTGCGCTTGTTGAAAAGTGAGCTTTCAGTTCTGCTTCTGTAAGATGTTTTATCTTATTCGCATTAAGCCTCTCACCTGTGTGCCGGTTAATCATGCTTTGTAAACTAAGGTGATGAGCGGTTCGTTGCTTAACCAGCAAGAGCCTTCTCCTTAGTAGATCGCGAATAGCACGTAAAGCTTTAGGGTAAATATATCCCGTAGGAAGTATGCCTAATCTTAGTAGGTGAGCTAAATAACGCGCATCCGTTAAATCATTCGTGTATTTCAATCCGCTGTATTGTTGAATGGCAAGCGTATTAGCTAGATGAACTGGATAGCCTTCATCCATTAGACCATCAACAAGCCAATACCAATTGTATGTCGATTCAACAACTATTCCGAAAATGTCTGATTGGTAGGGTGCTAGTAGTTTAGAGATATCATTGAGATCATTATCTAAACGCTTTTCTTGAACAATAGTATCGTTATCGTTGATTAACGATACAACGCTATTGTTGCTATGAAGATCGATTCCGCAGTAAAGTTGCATAAGCCGTCTCCTTTGTTGAGTGTAAGCCCTCTCGAGTATACCTCTGGATGCCTCGGCGAGGGAGGCGACTTATGATTTTCAGAGTTACTCGGAATTGATGGTAACAATCAGCGCAGAACCTGGCGAGTAATGGAATAAAAGTCACATCCAAATAAACTGAAGCAAGCTTATTTGGTCGCTTGCTTCAGATAAACAACCGGGAGAGCAATATGCTAAACAAAATCACCCAACGCCTTATTCAGGGCTTAATGCTTGCCTTTATTACATTGGGAGTCGCCCATGCAGAAGAAACATTTGAGACAGGTGGAACCATCACCAAAGTTGATAAAGCAGCACAAGTCATTTTTGTTGGTGACAGCAGGATGATGATAGATGACAAAGTGATCATCAGCTATGAAAACAAACACGGACACCTACTCAATATTGCAGAGGAAGGTATGCAAGTAAATATTTCAGGAAGAATAGAAAACAATGGGGTTTACACAATTACCTCCGCCTATATATACCCTAAATCCAAATAATGCCCTAAATCCAAATAGTAACAGGCAACTTAGCTATGCAAATTAACAAACAGAAAGGCTTCACTCTAATAGAGATCATAATAGTGATTGCCATTATCGGCATACTTGCGGCGATTGCCTTTCCGTCATACCAAGAGAGTGTGCGAAAGAGCAGAAGAGTCGAAGCGAAAAGCGTTATTCTCGAAGCAGCGGCAAGACAGGAAAAGTTTTTTAGTCAACAGTATGCCTACGCGACAACCATGAACTCAACCGCCACAGTGCCGGGCCTGGGCTATAATGCTAACCCGTTTATTACTGAAAGCGGTTTCTATAGCATTGCTATTACTACAACTGGCACACCAGCAAGCACATATACGCTCACAGCCTCTGCGATAGGAGCCCAAGCAGCAGACGATTGCAAGACGCTTAGTCTCACTAACACAGGCGTCAAAGGAGCAACAGGCGGCACTGTAGCGGAATGCTGGTAGTCTTTTTCGGTAAGCTATTTACGGATCGGATACCTTATCGAAAATTACACCTCTTGCGTGGGTATCCTCAACTCTTTAGGCATACTAAACACAATACTTTCTTCTCGGCCCGATATCTCTTCGGGCTTTTCGCCTCCCAAAGCTTGTAGACGCTCAACCACCTGCTTTACAAGCACATCTGGTGCGGAAGCACCTGCAGTGACCCCTACATTGGTCTTAGCCTCTAGCCACGCAGGGTCAATTCCTTCTTCATTATCAATCAAATATGCGGGGGTTCCCATACGTTCAGCCAGCTCTCTCAAGCGATTAGAGTTAGAGCTATTTGGAGAGCCTACAACCAGCATCAGATCACAATCAGCCGCCAACTGTTTCACCGCATCCTGGCGATTTTGAGTCGCATAGCAGATATCGTCTTTTCTAGGGCCTTCAATATCGGGGAACTTTTTGCGCAATGCATCAATCACTCTGGCGGCATCATCCATTGAAAGCGTAGTCTGGGTCACATAGGTTAGCCCAGCAGGGTTTTCCACAACAAGTTTATCGACATCACCTTCGTCTTCAACAAGATAGATATTCCCGCCGAAAGAGAAGTCATACTGGCCCATGGTCCCTTCAACTTCCGGGTGCCCTTGGTGCCCTATCAAGATACACTCTCGGCCATCACGACTATAGCGGCTAACCTCTAAATGCACCTTTGTAACTAGCGGGCAGGTCGCGTCAAACACTCTCAGTCCACGCGTTTTTGACTCTTCCTGAACGGCTTTTGAAACGCCATGAGCACTAAAAATAACCAAGGAGTCGTCTGGCACTTCCTCCAGCTCATCTACAAAAATGGCGCCCCGATCACGCAGATTGTCCACGACAAACTTGTTATGAACAACTTCATGGCGTACATAAACAGGCGCCCCAAACACATCAAGTGCCCGGTTAACGATTTCGATGGCTCTATCCACCCCGGCACAAAAGCCTCTAGGGTTTGCCAGACTAATTTTCATACGTGCTACCTAAATTACTTATCTTCGCCCAGCGCAGTTACGCTCAGTATTTGTACTTCAAAATGTAAGGTTTTACCTGCCAAAGGGTGATTAAAGTCAATAACCACGTCTGTATCACTCAGCTCTGCGACAACACCCGGAAGCTCAGACTTGTTAGCATCTGCAAACGAGACAACCAAACCTTCTGCCAGTTCCATATCTTCAGGGAAGTCAGTTCTTTGCATAGTCTGCCTGTTGTTCGGGTTAGGCATTCCAAATGCCTTTTCAGGAGGGACATCCCATGCCCCTTTATCCCCTGCCTTCATTCCGACCAACAACTCTTCAAACCCTTCTGGAAGATTGCCGTCACCAAATTCAAATGCTGCTGCATCGCCTTCAAACGTAGAGTCTACAATACTGCCGTCGTCTAACTTTAAAGCGAAGTGCAGTACGACTCCTGTTCCTTTACCTACTTCCAGTTCACTCATACTATTACCTGTCTAATGGCTATTTGAATGTGCCATGCCAATGCTTATCATAGAAGAGCCAGAAAAGCCCCTCTCTCACTATACTTTTTCTACGGTTTCTGGAGATGGTTTGCGAAATATATCTAGGGCCATCATTATGGCTCCTACGGTAATTGCTGAATCGGCCACGTTAAATGCCGGAAAATGATAACTGCCCCAATAGAAGTGCAAAAAGTCAACAACATAACCTAACACCACGCGGTCATACAAATTACCAAGCGCGCCACCCAAAACCAGCGCTATGGCAATCGCCAACCAGCGGTCACCCTTAATAGTAGCAAGCCACTTAACCAACATAGCACTTATAGCAACCGCTAAGGCAGCAAAAAACCACCGCTGCCAACCACCTGCATTCGCCAGAAAGCTAAACGCGGCCCCCGTATTGTGAAGTAGTGTAAAGTTAAAGAATGGCAGAACAGGAACAGAAATGGCGTATTCCAGCATATCTGTCGCCAACCACTTTGTTCCAAGGTCAAGAACGACCACCACTGCTGCCAACCACAACCATTTCAACATACGTTTATTACTTTATTGTTTAATTTCAACTTATTAAAAACAGGTGCGCATGGCGCACCCTATTATTTACTCATACGCTTATTGTTAAGCAAATTGCCTCGATTCGCCTTCACCATCAACATTTTCTACACAACGGCCACACAGTTTAGGGTGAGCCTCATGCGCTCCAACATCTTCTCGTTGATGCCAGCATCGATCACATTTTTCGTGTTTGCTGGGTACGATGAGCACTTTAAGTCCTTCAACATCGGTCTCTGTTGCCTGGTCAGCACTGGCGCTGGAAAGGGCGGTTACTTTTGCCTCGGAAGTGATTAAGACAAAACGCAACTCATCACCAAGTGATGAGAGCGCGCTCTGTAACGCACCATCGCAGAACAATGTCACTTCGGTCGTCATTGAGCCTTTTACATTTCCTGCCTTACGCTCTTCTTCCAACCGTTTATTTACGGCTGTTTTAACCGCTAATACCTGCTCCCAGTAGTCTCGGCCTTTAGGCTCATTATCAGTTAAAAGCGTTAACTCCTGATACCACTGTTCAACAAATACGGTGTTTGTTCGTTCGCCCGGCAGGCTTGACCATATTTCGTCAGCCGTAAAGCTCAATATTGGCGCAACCCATCGAGCAAGCGCTTCGGTAATATGGTACATCGCGGTCTGACAAGAGCGTCGCTCAAGGCTATCAGGCTTAGTGGTATATTGGCGATCTTTTATAATATCCAGATAAAAACCACCCAAATCGATACCACAAAACTGTAGTACTTTCTGGCTTACCGAAAGGAAGTTATATTCATCGTAGGCAGCAATTAACTCTTGCTGCAACAGCGCCGCTCGATCTACGACCCAGCGATCCAGAGCAAGCATTTCTGAGGGCGCTACCGAATCGGTCTCGGGGTTAAAGCCATTAATATTGGCCAGCAAAAAGCGAGCAGTATTTCTAATACGGCGATAAGAGTCTGCAGTTCGCTTTAAGATCTCATCGGAGACCGTCATTTCGCCACTATAGTCAGTGCCTGCAACCCAAAGCCTGAGAATATCAGCCCCTAGTTTGTTCATCACCTCTTGAGGCGCAACCACATTCCCCATCGATTTGGACATCTTCTTGCCTTGCCCATCAACAGTAAATCCGTGTGTTAAGACCTGCTTATAAGGTGCCTGACCATTGATCGCGATACCTGTTTTCAATGATGACTGGAACCATCCACGATGCTGATCTGACCCTTCAAGATAAAGGTCAGCCGGGTACTGCCCCAACTCGCTTCTCTGCTTTAATACCGCAGCATGAGTAACGCCAGAGTCAAACCAAACATCTAATGTATCCGTCACTTTTTGCCACTGATCAGCATCGGCTCCGAGCAGGTCTGCCGGATCAAGATCAAACCACGCATCCATCCCCTCTTGCTCTACCCGCTTAGCAACTTCCTCAATCAAGCGACTGGTTTCAGGGTGGAGTTCCTGGGTTTCTTTATTAACGAAGAGCGCTATCGGAACACCCCAGGTACGCTGACGGGAAATACACCAGTCGGGACTCTGTTCCAACATCCCTTCAATTCGCTGCTGCCCCCACGAAGGAACCCACTTAACACCTTTAACCGCTTCAAGCGCAGAATCTTTAAGTCCGTTCTGTTCCATGCTGACAAACCATTGAGGGGTCGCGCGGAAAATCAGAGGCGTTTTGGTTCTCCAGCAGTGAGGATAACTGTGACGGAAAGATTTTTTGTAAACCAGCTTTTTGCGCTGATCCAGAACATCCAGTACTTTTTCGTCAACTTTGTAAACGTGCTCGCCTGCAAACAAATCGGTGCTATCGCGAAACACGCCGTTGTCATCAACGAGATTTAAGGTGGTCAAGCCGTAGGCGCGGCCAACATTAAAGTCATCGACACCATGGTCGGGTGCCGTATGAACAGCGCCAGTACCTGCATCAGTGGTAACGTGGTCGCCGAGAATCACAGGAACTTGTCGTTTAGCATAAAACGGGTGGGCTAATAATTTGTGTTCTAAATCTGCCCCTTTGCAACGCCCCACCACGGCATAATCATCAATGCCATAACGCTGCATATTATCTATGTGCAACGCTTCAGCCATGACCAAACGCTCTTTGCCGAAGCCTGCATCACACTCAACCAGCACATAATCCAAACCTGCATTAAGAGATACCGCCTGATTTGATGGCAGAGTCCACGGCGTCGTTGTCCAGATTACTACTGAAACTTCTCCATCACCTCCACCGCTTTCAAGTTCAAACGCAGCCGTAAAGTCAGCCTGATCAACAGGGCTAAATCGGACATCTATCGCAATAGACTCTTTATCTTGATACTCGACTTCTGCTTCTGCCAAAGCCGAGCCGCCAACTACGCTCCAATAAACAGGTTTAAAACCTTTGTGAAGATGACCATTTTCAACAATCTTACCTAGTGAGCGGATAATATCTGCTTCAAACGCATAGTCCATGGTTAGATACGGGTTATCCCAGTCACCAAACACACCGAGTCTGATAAAGTCTGCCTTCTGACCATCAACCTGCTTTTGAGCATACTCACGGCAAGCCTTACGAAACGCCTTATAGTCGACTTTAACGCCCGCTTTGCCGATTTTCTTTTCTACATTGTGCTCGATAGGCAAGCCATGGCAGTCCCACCCCGGAATGTAAGGCGCATCGTACCCACTAATCGTTTTCGCTTTAACAATAATATCTTTTAATATTTTATTAACCGCATGACCGATATGAATATTGCCGTTTGCATATGGAGGGCCATCATGCAAAATAAATTTTTCAGCGCCACGCCGTGCATCCCTAATTTGCTGATACACGCCTTTATCTTGCCAGTCTTTCAGCATTTTTGGTTCGCGCTGGGCCAGATTCCCCTTCATAGGGAAGTCGGTATCAGGTAGGTTCAGTGTGTGCTTATAATCACTCATCTTCGGTCACTTCATCACAATTAAAACGAGCGCTTGAATGCAATCTGCAACGTCTCGTTTATTTGGGTTAACATTTAATCCTGAACTGCCTATATTATTTCTTATTAATTCAGCTCAGTGTATCAAAATACGTTTTTGTCTCTTCAATATCACTAAATATTTGCTGTTTCAGAGCGTCAACACCAGAGAATTTCTGCTCATCACGAATTTTATGCTTGAACACGACTTTTAGGTGCTCACCATAAATCGAGCCATTAAAGTCGAATAGATGAACCTCCAGTGAGGGCTGTACACCATCCACAGTAGGTCGTATACCGATATTGGCCACTCCCTGCCTGACTTCACCAGACTCTAAAGTCGCTTCAACCGCGTACACCCCCTTTAACACCAGCACTTTTCGGCCCAACGATACATTAGCGGTAGGGACACCTAATTGACGCCCCAGCTTGCGGCCATGAACAATACAACCGGTTATTGTATATGGATGCCCCAGCAGACGTTCAGCTAAATCAAACTTATTTTCAAGTAGAGCATGTCGAATTCTGGTACTGCTCACCCTATCGCCATCGAGCTCGATTGTGCGGGTGTTTTCCACCGAAAAGCCGTTGCCCTTATCACTCAGCGCTTTCCCTGTTTTTTTTAACAGCGCAAAATCGCCAGTGCGGTCACAACCAAACCTGAAGTCATCACCAATGACCAAATGCCTGACATTTAAACCTGATACCAATACCTGATCAATAAATTGATGAGCAGACATTTCATGCAACTCATCATTGAACGTTAAACAGACAAGGTAGTCGATATCCAGCTCGCGTAAGGCAACCAGTTTTTCTCTAAACCGCATCAACCTTGCCGGTGCGTCGTGCTGCCTGAAGTACTCTTGAGGTTGAGGCTCAAATACAATGACAACAGAAGGTATGCCTAATACGCCTGCCTTCTCTTTAAGTTGCTCAATAATAACCTTATGGCCAGAATGAACACCATCAAAATTGCCAATTGTAGCGACACACCCCTGCGAGCCACTACTTTTGCTGTCTTGTTCTGACTCCAAGTTACGGTAATCTTGTAGCTCTACGCTTCTAAACGATGCCAAGTTCCGTAGCCCACGCACGAGCTTCATTCAGACCAACCTACTTAAACAAATGGGCGATTATATAAGGATCGCAAAATTAAATCTAACCATCCAGCCATATTACGGACTGGGACTATTTAGCGCCTCGCAACCAGCGAAGCCAACCGAACACCAGACAAATGCAATGCAAGGAAATAAGAGACGCCACCAGAGATAACAATCACTGCCAAATAAGAGATTCTTTCCATAACCGACATCAGCAACCAGTCTGGAAACTGATACAAAAGCATTAAAATAACACCTGACATAACTAACAGCGAAACCAATAGCTGAGCAAGAAACTTACCCCAACCTTCTTGCAGCCAATACACGCCATCTTTCTGCAACCCTCTATATAGCAGGTAAGCATTCAGCCACGCAGACAGCGCTGTCGCTAATGCCAGCCCTGTATGCGCCAATGGCCAGATCAAAATCAAGTTGAACACCATATTGACCACCATCGCGATGACACCAATCTTTACCGGTGTTTTAGTGTCCTGGCGAGAGAAGTAACCTGGCGCCAAAACCTTAACAAGCATAAAGGCCATCAACCCTGACGCATAAGCCCGGAGACTAAGAGTCGACATGGCAACATCCACCTCAGTAAGCTCGCCATGATAAAACAACGTCGCCAGCAAGGGCTCAGCTAAAAGCAGCAGCGCAGTAGCCGCTGGAAAGCCGATCAGCAAAACAACTCTTAGCGCCCAGTCGAGAGTGGCGGCAAAAGCATCTGAAGAGTCTCTTGTATGCTTCCGGGAAAGCGAAGGAAGAATCACGGTTGCAATCGCAACACCGAAGACCCCCAAGGGCAGTTCAGACAACCGGTCAGAGTAGTAGAGCCAAGAGACGCTCCCCGTTTTTAAAAATGAAGCCAGAACAGTATCCAATAGCAGGTTTATTTGACTCACCGAAACACCAAAGAGCGCCGGCAGCATCAACCGCATAATGCGAATCACACCTTCATGGCGATAATCTAATTTAGGGCGAGGCAACAAACCCAGCCTTAATAAAAAGGGGAACTGAAAAAACAGCTGTAACATTCCAGCTACTAAAACCCCCCATGCCATCGCAATAATCGGATGCTCAAAAAGCGGAGACAGCCAAATCGCAGAGGAGATAAGACAGAGATTAAGTAACACAGGAGTAAACGCAGGCACCGCAAACCGGCCATAACTGTTCAAAATAGAGCCAGCAAAAGCGGTTAAAGAGATGAGCAATAAGTAAGGGAAGGTCAAGCGTAACATATCACTGGCTAACGAAAACTTTTCTTCATCGCCAATAAACCCAGGCGCAAAAACCGCCGTTAGCACAGGCGCTCCGGCAACAGCCAGTAAAGTAACAACCAACAACACCATTCCTAACACGCCCGCTACAGAATTTATGAGCGTTCTAACATCTCGCAGTGTATGGTTTGTTCGATACTCTGATAGCACTGGCACGAAAGCTTGAGAAAATGCGCCCTCCGCAAAAAGACGCCTTAGGAAATTGGGAATTTTGAATGCAACAAAGAAGGCATCCGCACCTGCGCCCGCACCAAAATATCGCGCGATAACGATATCCCGCACTAAGCCAAGAATTCTGGACAGCATCGTCATTGAGCCAACAACACTGCTTGACCTTAAAAGTTTTCCGGGAGCTGAGGCCTGACGACTCAGACTTTCATCGGCTTGTTGCCCGCTTTTGTCTTGCGAGCCACCATTTTTTTCGCTCTTCAACGCAATAATCTCGATATTTGACGTCTTTCTACAACCAAAACCTAACTCTCAGGCTAGTCACAGAGGGGGATAAGTATAAAAGCAGGCAATAGTACCACTGTCTCTTTAATAATTCGCCTCAACTCTGTATCATTGCCCGTCCGAAGGATCAGTACTAATCATTTTCATTTGATTTTTATTGACAACAAGGTTTTAAACGGGCATAGTCTCGCGTCATTTATTTTGAGATCGCTCAAAAGTATACAGCATTTTCGCTAGTCGAGGAGTTCAACGGTGGCAAATTCCCCATCTTCAAAGAAGCGCGCACGCCAGCAGGAAAAGCGTCGCCAGCATAACGCAAGCCAACGATCAATGGTTCGCACATACATTAAAAAAGTTACCGCTAAAATTGAAAGCGGCAACCACGAAGAAGCTCAAACTGCCTTTCAAGCAGCAGTACCTGCTGTTGACAGCATGGTTAACAAAGGCATTCTTCCAAAGAATAGAGCTGCTCGTATCAAGAGCCGCCTAAATGCTCGAGTTAAAGCCCTAAAAGCTTAATTTCGACATTTATAAAAAAACCGGCTCTCGCCGGTTTTTTTTATGCCTCTCATATAGTCACAAAGCTTAAACCAGCACCAGATTATCCCGATGAATCAACTCTGGCTCATTGACATACCCTAATATCGACTCAATTTGATCACTAGCCAGACCGATAATCTTCGCTGCATCCACAAAGTCGTACCCAACCAAGCCTCGCGCCACCTCATCGCCTTGCTCATCAACACAAGCCACCATCTCTCCACGGCGAAATCTACCAGAGACAGATTTAACACCCACAGGCAGCAGACTGCGCCCTTTTTGACGCAATACCTTCACCGCCCCCTCATCCAAAACCAGCCTGCCGCGCGTTTGCAGATGTCCCGCCAACCACTGCTTTCTGGCCACCTGCCTCTCCTGAGTAGGAAGCAACAAAGTCCCTAACGACTCCCCTCCCCTCAAGCGACACAAAACATTATCGATACGGCCACCCACAATGACCGTCTGAGCCCCGGAGCGGGCAGCCAAGCGAGCCGCCCGAACCTTAGTGACCATTCCGCCACGCCCTAACGAACCCGCCCCCCCTGCGGCCATCTGATCGAGAGAAGAGTCATCAGCCTGTGCCTCAGCAACCAGCTTGGCATCTTTGTTTTTTCGCGGATCCTTATCGTACAAACCATCCTGATCCGTCAAGATAATAAGCGCATCCGCCTCAACCAAGTTAGCAACCAGAGCACCGAGCGTATCATTATCACCAAACCGAATCTCATCCGTAACGACGGTATCATTCTCATTTACAATAGGGATAACATTCATCCCTACCAGCGAACGTAATGCACTGCGAGCATTGAGATACCGCTTTCGGTCCGAGAGATCATCATGCGTCAGCAATATCTGGGCTGTATGCAACCCGTACCGCTTAAATTCTGTTTCATAAGTCTGAATCAATCCCATCTGCCCTACCGCTGCCGCTGCCTGCAATTCATGCAGCTGGCGAGGACGCTGACTCAAACCCAATCTCGTCATTCCTTCTGCCACAGAGCCGGATGAGACCAACACGACTTCGACTCCCTGCTCGCGAAGCCAAACCAATTGATCAACCCACAATGCAATAGAGCGCTTATCCAACCCCTTACCATCATTGGTAAGCAGGGCACTCCCTATTTTAACAACCCAACACTGAGACTTTGACAACGCCTGTCGACCTGACAACTCAACCACCTATTAAAAAATTAGCCACTACCTTACCAGTCTTTCAACGCAAAACTAGGGTGCGTAAACAACTTCCATATCATCATCGTCGTCATCATCGAAGTCATCATCATCTTCGTTGGACCTCTTTTTCGCCCGTGCAGCCTTTAAGGCCTGAAGCTTCTCCCTTGCCTCTGCATCCATTCGAATTCTCAACGCCCTTTCAGCCTCCGCCAAAGACTCATCCTCAGCCTCCTCAGCAGACCGAGCCTCAATCCACTCCATGATATCAAAACAAAGCTGCTTGGTGCCCTCACCACTAATAGCGGAAATTTTATAAACAGGGCCAGACCAGCCAAGCTTCTCTTGCAACTGACTGCATACTTGTTCGCGCTCTTCCTCAGGCAAAAGATCCAGCTTATTCAGCACCAGCCATCTCTCACGCCCAGCCAGCGTCTCACTGAACTTATCCAACTCAACTTCAATGGCGCGCACGACATCCGCAGGGTCGGACTCATCATAAGGAGCCATATCAACGACATGCAACAACAAGCGAGTTCTAACAAGGTGCTTCAAAAATCGAATACCAAGCCCGGCACCTTCGGCAGCCCCCTCTATCAAACCTGGAATATCTGCCACGACAAAACTACGATGAGGCTGAACACTGACCACCCCCAAATTAGGCACCAGTGTCGTAAAAGGATAATTTGCAACTTTCGGCTTAGCAGAAGAGATAGCCCTGATCAATGTAGATTTGCCCGCATTAGGCATACCAAGCAACCCAACGTCCGCCAAGACCTTCATCTCTAATCGAAGCGTTCTCTCCTCACCAAGACTTCCGGGCGTCGTCTGCCTGGGGGCACGATTAGTGCTGGACTTAAACCTCGTATTCCCCAAGCCGTGAAAGCCTCCACGCGCCACCATTAAGCGCTGCCCGACTTTAGTGAGATCACCCAAGACCTCTTCAGTCTCGACATCGATAACCGTCGTACCAACAGGAACCTTCAAGACGATATCCGCCCCCTTGGCCCCCGTACAATCACGACCACTTCCACTTTCACCCGTCTTCGCCCTGTAACGAGGCTGATAGCGAAAATCGATCAACGTATTGATAGAGCCATCCACCTCGAGATAGACAGAGCCACCATCACCACCATCACCGCCGTCAGGACCACCCTTTTCGATAAATTTTTCTCGACGAAAGCTCAGACAACCATTGCCACCTTTTCCGGCCTCACAAAAAATAGTTGCCTCATCTACAAACTTCATACTTAACTCCCGCCAAAACAATAACCGAACACCTCAACCCTGACAGCAGACTTACACACTGCCAGAACAAAATGCAAACCAGGCACTCATCGTAACAATATAGCAATAACCACAACAAATACACTACCGCCAGAGGCCCGCACTGGCACAACTTCCTGCAACCCAAACAAAAAAAGCCCCGCAAGAGCGGAGCTTTTTTCAATACCAATAATAAACTAGCTTGCTTCTACAGTAACAAACTTGCGATTCTTGGCACCTTTTACTTCAAACTTAACAACACCGTCTGCAGTGGCAAACAATGTATGATCTTTACCGCAACCAACATTTACCCCAGGGTGAAAACGAGTTCCACGCTGACGAACGATAATGTTTCCTGCTTTTACTACCTGACCGCCGTAGATTTTGACACCAAGTCGTTTCGACTCCGAGTCGCGGCCGTTACGGGTACTACCACCTGCTTTTTTGTGAGCCATCTGTTCTCTCCTCTAGCCGCTTACGCGTTAATTCCAGTAATTTTAACTTCTGTATACCACTGACGGTGTCCCATCTGCTTCATGTGGTGCTTACGACGCTTAAACTTCAGAATTTTAACCTTGTCATGACGACCATGGCTTACTACTTCAGCAGTAACCTTAGCACCCTCAACAACAGGCGCACCTACTTTAACGTCATCACCATTAGCAACCAACAGCACCTTGTCAAACTCAACGGCACCACCAGTTTCTACTTCAATCTTTTCCAGCTTCAGCACTTCACCTTCAACTACACGGTGCTGCTTACCGCCACTTACAATAACTGCGTACATACAAATCTCCGACTACCCTTGGGCAGTGCAATCTATTATTCGCAAAAGCTCTTTGTGCAATGACTAACTGCACATCCGCGAATACGCTCATATATGATATTCGTCTTCACATCCAAACTTAACTACCTGCTTCTACTGGAAGCACTCTGTCGACCATATTGCAGGGTGGTTCTGAAGGGCGCGTAATTATATTAAAGGCAATAAATATCTGCAAGCATAATATCTGAGCAATTTTTAACGGATACAAAAACAAAAAAGTGCCTGCTATATATTTCCACTAAACAGACATAGCCCCTCGGGCCTAATAGCTTGACAGCCGGGTAACCACCCCATAGCATTCACTCAAAATACATATAGGTGATTTAGGCTTTAACCTGTTCTCGAAGCAACAACCTTATCCCCTACAACTTAACTCCAGCTGGAAGCACCTGAGCAGCACTATGCAGGCACAACAAATACTTGAAACCGTAGCTAAAGATTTTGAGCAAGTTAATCACCTTATAGTCGAGCAACTCTCTTCTGACGTCCCGTTAGTTGAAAAAATCGCTCACTATATTGTTGAAAGCGGAGGCAAGCGCATGCGCCCGCTGCTCGTTCTTCTAACCAGCAATGCACTTGGCTATCAAGGCAGCGACAACATTAAACTGGCTACCATCATAGAGTTTTTACATACAGCCACACTTCTTCACGATGATGTCGTGGATACATCTGACTTAAGGAGAGGGAAAGCAACTGCTAACGCCAAATGGGGTAACGCGCCCAGCGTATTAGTAGGAGACTTTCTATATTCCAGGGCATTTCAAATGATGGTTCAAATCAGCAGCATGCCAATAATGAACATTCTATCTGATGCCACTAATGTAATCGCCGAAGGGGAAGTTTTTCAGTTAATGAACTGTAAAAACCCGGATGTTACTGAAGACAACTATATGGAAGTCATCAAAAACAAAACGGCAATGTTATTTCAAGCCGCCTCACATAGTGGAGCCGTCATAGCTGAAGGAACACCTGAGCAACAGTCAGCGCTGAGAGACTACGGCCTTCACCTGGGGTTAGCTTTCCAGCTTATTGATGACGTTTTGGACTACACAGGTTCAGCTGAAGATATGGGGAAAAACGTGGGTGATGACTTGGCCGAAGGCAAGCCGACACTCCCACTCATATATGCCATGAAACACGGCACTGACGAACAAGCTCAACTAATACGAAACGCGATCAGAAAAGGCGGCCTTGAAGACCTGTCCCTGATAAAAACCGCGGTACAAACAACGGGCGCCCTGGACTATACGATCAGCAGGGCTCAGGAGGCATCAGAGAAGGCCAAGTCTTGCCTAAGCATAATTCATGACTCCATCTACAAGGACGCGCTGTTTGCCTTGGCAAACCTTGCCGTAGAGCGTAACCACTAGCACAAATATAACATCACCCCCTTGGCTGAGGAGGTCGCCACTTGTTAATAAATATGTCAATTTTTAATAAGTGGCTACCGGCTATCATTATTCAGCCCGTTGTATAATAATCTATACATTACAGCGCCTGACCAGGACGAAATACCGTTCAACCAGAACGGTAACCAGGGCGCTAACTGCCAGAAACTTAACACCAAGAGCGTTAACTTATATGCAGAAACTATCGGATCTGGATGCATCCTTTCTTTATTTAGAAACAGACAACTCTCCAATGCTAATCGGTGGCCTCTATGTTTTTGATAGTGCCCAGCGAGAAACCCCTATGAACTTTGGAGAGTTCTATTCTTTTATCGAGTCCAGACTGCATGTCGCACGCTTTTTCCGCCAACGCCTGGTGGAAGTCCCTTTAAAGCTTGATCAGCCATATTGGGTTGATGACCCTGAATTCGAGCTATCCAAACACCTGGCGTACGTTACACTGGACGGCGAAGACAAAGATACTCAACTAACAGAGCTCGCCGCTGAGTTATTTAGCCAACCTCTGGATAGGGATAGACCTCTTTGGTCAATTACATTTGTCGATGGGCTGGAGAACGAGTCCGGCCTGCCTGACAACTGTTTTGCCATGATCGTCAGAATTCACCATGCAGCAATCGATGCGCTAAGCGGTGATGAGGTGATGAGTTCTCTACTCGATTTTTCTGACTCGCCATCCCCCATAAAAGAAGCCCCACCATGGAACCCAAAGCCGCTTCCCAGCAAATTCAGGTTACTCGGTGGCGCGTACGGGAACGCCCTTAATACACCTTTTAAATTGGCCAGCTTGGCAAGAGAAACGGCAGCCTCTACATTTTACTCAGCCCTGTTACAAAGACTGCAAAACCTTAATCTTCCCCCTGCGTTATTTAGCGCACCAAGAACCGGCTTCAACAGCACTATCAGTGACAAGCGTGCCCTGCACTATGTTGAGATCCCGCTTGAACGAATCAAAAACATTCGCAAAGAAATTGATGACAGCACCATTAATGATGTTGTCATGGGGATTTGCGCCGAGGCCCTGCATCACTACTTGAACGATCACAACGCCGCACCTAAATCCCCCTTGATCGCAATGACCCCAATATCAGTGAGATCAAAAAGCCTGCAAAAGAAAACCGGCAACCAACTTTCTGCGATTATGTTGTCACTTGCTACCGACATTAAACATCCAATAGCAAGAATAAGAAAAATTCATGAGAACGCAGTTGTCTCAAAAACATATAGCCAGGCAATATCAGCAGGGAGACTGACAGAGCTTATTCCCTCTAGCGTTGCTGCATTATCTGCAAGGATTTACACCGAATTTCAACTGGCTCAACGACATAAGCCATTATTTAATATTCCGATAACCAACATACCTGGGCCACAAAACCCGCTTTACATGAATGGCTCAAAATTAGTCCGACAGGTAGGTACTGCGCCACTGTTTGATGGAATTGGTGTTGTATTGGTTGTTGTTAGTTACCATGGCAAGATCACTATTAGTGTCACCTCCTGCCCTACCATGATGGAAAACCCTGGCCACTTCGGTCAATACCTGCTCAAAGCAGTGGATGATATAGAAGCTGCCCTCCATACACCGTACTCGATGGACGACCTGCCAACCGCGACGACAGAGCAGCCATCCTTGATGCAAATTGGATCGGGGTTTATTGATGATATCGCTACACTTTTTAGTAACTTGTTTAGCAACAACTCAACCAAAGAGACTGCCCCCAGAGAGAATAACAACAAAGTAGACAGCTGAGTATCACAGGCAAAACATCGTTCGGATTAAGCGGATAGCAGCAAAAAACTGAGTTCGGGGCACTATCTATATAGCCCCCTGCTTCCTATATAGCCTCTACTTACTTAGCCCCTGCTTCCTATATAGCCTCTACTTACTTAGCCCCTGCTTACTATATAGCCCCTACTTAACAGATTGAACCTGGTAGCGAAAGCACTCCACCCTGTCAGACCAGTAGTTGCCTGGAAAACCCGCCTTGTTTTTTAGCTCTCTAATGAACTCGGCCCGACCCGGTAATTGCTCCCAGACAGATGGCAGATACGTTGCGCGACGACTTCCCTCCTGCAAAATTAAGCCATCCACTCCAGGAACAAGCTGCTGTAGCAAGTCAGCTTCAGACACCACCTCCATTAGCTCAGGCTCTGTAAGAACAGATATTGAGATTGTTATTGCGTCTAGTTCATCAACATCAACGGGCTGAAATCTAGGATCCTGCATTGCAGCACTATAGGTATTGTGAATAACATCATCCAACAGTGACCGATAAGCCTCAAGAGTTCCAATACAGCCTCTGAGCTGCCCTTTTTTCAACAACGTAACAAAACAAGCACCCACCCCCAACAAGTGCGTTGATCTGCACTCATAGTGATCTGCCGAAAGACACCTCCCCTCGACCACCGCAGACCGCAAAGCGTCCGATGCAACTTGCTTCAAGAACCCACAGTCATCTTCCGATAGCTCAGCTAAATGCATAGGCTCCATACCCCACAACACGGGCCTTATCTCCTGCCGTGTCACCAGAATTTGCTACAACTAACGCCTTCGCCTTCAACCCTCTTCTATTTGCCTCAAATAACAATCCATTTACCGCATAACAACCACACGCTTGATCTCCCTGAATATGAGTGTCAAAGCGAAGAATTTTATCACTGGTATTTTTATCTATAATCTGTGCTTCTTGATAGCTATGGTAGTGGCTTAAATCAGAACTCACGACCACCAACGTTTCTCCCGCCCCCCAAACACAGCTTAGAAATCCTGCCAGCTCAACTGGCTTTATCAGCCCAACCACCACTGGCAACAGCTCAAAACCTCCCAGAACCTCCTGCAAAAACGGTATCTGAACTTCCAGACTGTGCTCATGAAGGTGAGCCTGATCATCTAACTTTACACTGGGAAGCTGAAGCAAACGGTCAAAATCAGATTTGTCCGTCGCAACATCACCTAGCGGCGTTCTAAAGTATTCCGCTGATGAGAGGGCAACCCCCCGCAAGGGAACCTGATGACTAGGCCCTAATAATACTACTCTCGAAATAGAAGATGGGTCTATGGATTTATATGCAACAGCCGCGTATACGCCTGAATAGATATAACCCGCATGGGGAACGATAAGCGCCTTAGAGGGCGATGGAGGTGAGCTTAACGCATATTGTGAAGCCTCATCCAAATAGGATATCACTTCACGTTTAAGCACATTGGCTTGGGATGTGTAAAATAGCCCACTAACAGCAGGCATTCTAACCAGCGACATTTCAGCTCCCCCGCTATTTATCCCTTTCGATTAGGGCGAATAGGTACACCCCAAGTGTGGGCCGAAGGAGCTGTTAGTGCAAATTTATTCAGAGGGAAGTGCTGACTCAACAGCCAATTATTTAAACGCCCACTTAAGAAACTCTTTCTTCTCTTCCGTCGTTGCGCTATCCCACAAAACCTTTAGTGCGTCTATTGCTGGAAGGGCTCCCCCCTGAGGGGTTACCTGTGCGGCCTGAGTTACCGCAGGAGCCGTCGGCGCAACCGCACGAGGTGATGTTTCGGGTGACACAGCAGCAGTGGCAACAACCGCAGTCGTAGCCGTTGCAGCTGCCGCCACGGGTATAACCGCCCCTCCCTCAGAACCTTCGGCATATAAAGAAGACTCTGTTACAAATCGCTCAGACGAATCAACCAGCTTAGCTTTAAAGCTCGCAACACTATCTCTCGCTTCCTGCTTGCTATCCGGGCTATCAAAAACAAAGCGATAAACCTCGCCTGCTTTGGCATTAAAACTGACGACCATCGGCTCTGTGACAATAAGCTCAGCATTTGATTCGCCAATTTCTTTTTTGCCTGGTTTAGCCCATAACGTTTCGTGAGTAAAGGTAACCGTATTAACGCCAGGGAGTAGCTGATAGTTAAGATCCAGCTCGGGTATCAGGTATTTCTTCACCTCTTTACCGTTCACCGACAAGATCTCTATACCGCCAGAGGTAGATAGCACTGCAGAACGAGATGGATCTACCTGTGGCCCATCATAGGTCTTGACCAAAGAGGTTGATGAACAACCAACCAAAAACACAAGCACAAACAGAGAGACCCAGCTTCTCAATAACCGGCCTAATACCAACATTCATTTATCCTTTTAAACGATGACTTAAAGTTAGCGCTAATTGTCACTATTAAGCAGTTGTTATGCAATAGCTAGTAAGCACGATAACATCTAACGATAATGTCAATAGCTATTGAAAAAAAAAACAAATATTGTAGAGTGATAAGATAATTAAAAATATACGAAGTACGGGGTAATAATTATGGGTCTTGAATCGCACAAGTCAGAGACTCGGGGTGGAGAGCCCGGAGAAGTTCCTTTCAGGAGCAATCGCTTTTTCTGCGTGGGACATAAGTGGTATTTTTCAACACGGGAAGGGTTCGATAGCGGTCCATACGCTGACAGAGAAAGAGCAAAAGTAGGACTAGACCGCTTCCTACACATTATCAGCCTGTTACCAGACTCTAAACGATTACATTAGTAACAAGCCTGCCAGAATTCTCCACATATATACATGAGGAGCATCTCATTACGCCTGCACCTTACTTAGGCAGTAAAAAATACAAAGTTAATTAACTGCAAGCTAATCAGTGCGTATACCCCCGCCAATACATCATCAAACATAATACCAAACCCACCAGTAATGACCCGGTCTGCCGCCTTAATGGGCCAAGGCTTCCAGATATCAAACAACCTAAACAGTATAAACCCGGCCAGTATCCAGAACCAACCTGCCGGTGCAGCAATCATAGTAATCCAATAGCCAACAAACTCATCCCAAACAATTCCGCCATGATCATGAACGCCTAAAGCCTTCGATGCTTCGTCGCACAACCAAACACCAAGAATGATCGTTACAGCGATAAAACCCAGATAAAGCCAAAGCGGCAGATATTGAATTGGCAGATATAACAGCACGGCCACCGCAGTCCCGAAGGTTCCCGGTGCAATAGGCATACAACCACTTCCCAGCCCAAACGCTAGAAAATTAGCCGGATTTTTCAGAAATCCTTTTGGTAATTCGTTCACTCTATTCCCCTTACTTGAATCAGGCCCTACATAGATTGGTTAAGGTTGGCCGTTTAAAAGTGTTTATACCCGTCAGGTGACAACACGCACTTATCACCATCTTTACGCTCGATTCTTATCCCTGACTCATTAGACACCACGCCAATAACACTCACAGAAGCAAACCAGGGTTCAGCTCGAAGATGCTCATAAACTGAGCCAGGCAAACAGAAACAGAGCTCATAATCATCACCGGCAGTTAAAGCCAATGATAACGAACGGCTCCCACACTCTGATATCAATTCACTGGAGCAAGGAATCTTATCCTCATGCAATAGCGCACCAACACCAGAGGAGGTCAGGATATGGTTAAGATCTGCCAATAAGCCATCCGAAATATCAATCGCCGCAGTCGCCAAGCCCCTCAACACGCACCCAAGCTCGATTCTGGGCTGCGGGGAAAAGTAGCGTGACAGGAAGCGCCTTATATTGCCGCTCACCGTGTCGATATCAGACTCCAAATGCAGATATTTGAGCGCAGCACCTGCATCCCCTAACGCACCAGACACACAAATCAAATCACCCGGCCGAGCACCTGAACGCTTGATCGCTTGACCTTCAGGCACGATTCCATGCACCTGAACTGAAATGGTCAACGGCCCCTTTGTGGTATCTCCACCAACTAACCGGATACAGTGTTCACTGGCTAACTTGGACAACCCACGCGAAAACGCGTCCAACCATTCACCATTATTATCGGGCAGCGTCAAAGCCAGCGTGAAAGCAACAGGTTGAGCCCCCATAGCGGCCAAGTCACTAAGACTGACAGCTAAGCAGCGATAGCCAAGGTTATAAGGGGTAATCGTTTCAGGAAAGTGAACGCCCGA